>NZ_CAACVB010000095.1 GCF_900659635.1 Actinomadura roseirufa
TACCAGACTCCCCAGGAAGTCGAGGACCAGTACCTGACCCGCAAGGCCACAGCGTAACTCAGACGACCAGACGCTGTCCGGAGTCTCTGGGGCCCCTCACAGGCGGCGCCATCCGTCCAGCCAACAGGGGACGAGGACGCTCGTAGGTCGCCCTGTTCCCCCAGCCGATCCAGTCGCGAACCCTCGCAGCGCCGATGCGGACGCAAGCCCGTAGCCCCGCACCCCGAATTCCGGAGCGTGTTGCGAACCCTCGTAGGGATGATGCGGCAGTCCATGAGGCCGCACGACGCCTCGCGTGCTTCGGGTTGCGAACCCTTGTAGGGATGATGTGGACCCAGAGTAAAGCCGCAGAGGAATCACGGCTCGGGGCGGGTGCTGCGGGTCGGGTCAGTGACCCGCCGGTTGCGCAGCATACCCTGGGGCCTCGCCGAAACGGAGAACGGTAGAGCGGATTCGTGGAGATCCTCCGGCTCTGCGTCCCCGCCGGTCATGGCTCCCGTGCGAGGGACGTGCGGGATCTCCGTTCGGCGGCAGCCTCTCCGTGAGGGGAGGAACCGTCCGTTCACGAGCGAGGCCAGTTCCTCGGCGTGTCGACGCTTACGAGCCGCCCACCCGCTCGGCCGCGTTCTTCCAGGGCTCGGTGACGTTGGACGGGACGAATACTTCGCGGGTGTCGCCGCGGGGTGTCCGGCAGCGCCACCAGCCGTCGCCGAGGTCGACGAGGGTGCCGCGGATGTCGCGGGTCCGGGGGTCGACGAGGAAGTAGAAGCCGGCGCCGCCCTCGACGTCGTAGGTGGGCACGGAGGGACCTGCCGCGCCGCCTGTCCCTCCGTGCCCACGCTCTGCGGTGCCGCCCATCGGGTCCTCCGTTCGAGGTGCAGGGTGGTGCCGCCCGGCCGGTCGGGGGCGGTGTGACCTATGACCGGCCGGGCGGCGGGCACGAGACCGGCGCTACTCCGGCGCTCGTGCGGGCCGCGCGCTTCGCTCAACGCCGGCAGGGACGGAGCGGCAGCCGCGCGACGCCTGGGCGCACCGGCCGCGAGACGTGGCGTGTCCGGGGACGGCGCCTTCTCACGGTCGGCACGCGTCTACGACACGCGCAGCTTCCCGGTCAGCGCGACCGCCGCGCCGACGATGTCGTCGGCCTCGGCGATCGGGTTGCCCCACGCGCTGAAGAACCACAGGCGCCCGGCGTCGTCCCCGCGGGGACCGCAGGTCAGGGTGTCGGACGGCTGCGCCGGGTCGCCCTCACCGTCCCCCTTGCCGTTGATCACGATGAGGCTGCGCCGCTGAAGCACGGTCGTCATCCCGTGCACATGCAGCCGGGTCATCAGCGCACCGAGCCGCGAATAGGCGTCCGGATGCTCGGTGCCGTCCGGGCGTCCACCGATGACCGTCTCGCTCATTTCGTCGCTCTTTCCCACAGCCGGACCTCCGGGTCGCTCTGTGTCGATGACACAGAGCATCCAACCCACCGAATCCACGGAGCCAGCGGATTGCCGCTGTTTGCCGCAACACAGCTCGGACGCTAGTCCAGCTTGTACTCCTCGTGCGGAATTGCCCGCTCCCACACCATCTCGAACGCGGCCACCACCTGAGCGACCCGCCGTGGATCTGAGGTGTACTCGAACTCAGGCACGTGATCGCCATTACCGGCGTTGAAATTGAACGCGACCAGGCGTTGGTCGTACATCCAGAAGTCCGTGTGCGGCAGCATGATCCCGCCCGCCCGTTGCCTGGGCAGCCAACGCACCTCCTCCCCCGCCTCGATGTTCAAGTCCGTGACCATGTGCTCCCAGCGGATGTAGTCGCTGACCGGCTCGGACACGATTCGGGCTCGGCGCATCCTGACCCCACGGGACACCGCTTCCTCGACCAGGCCGAGGTAACGGGATCGGTCTGTGCGCCCTGATCCACCCGCCGCCCAGTCCTTGAAGCCCGGCGACGGCCCGTACTGGTCGCGCATCTCCAGGTGCACGGCCGAGCGGGTGGCGCGCCTGATGAGGTCCTGGAACGTAGGCTGCCCGTGCCCGTGCCGCTCCTCTTGGTCGCCAGTGATCGCCTCGTCTGTTTCGTCGCTCTTTCCCACAGCCGGACCTCCGGGTCGCTCTGTGTCGATGACACAGAGCATCCAACCCACCGAATCCACGGAGCCAGCCGATTGCCACTGTTTGCCGCAACGCAGCTCGGACGCTAGTCCAGCTTGTACTCCTCGTGCGGAATTGCCCGCTCCCACACCATCTCGAACGCGGCGACGATCGGAGCGACCCGCCGGGGGTCGGACACGAACTCGTACTCCTTCAAGCTCGTCCCGTCACCGGCGTTGTAGTGGAACCGGACGATGCGATGGTCGAACATCCAGAAGTCGGCGTGCGGGAGCATCAGGTCTGACGCCTGCCTGCGGGGCAGCCATCGCACGTCCTCGCCGGCCGCGATGTTGACGTCAGTGATCATGTGTTCCCAGCGGATGTAATCGGTCGGCGGCTCGGACACGATCCGTGCCCGCCGCATCTTCACACCCCGTGCCGTAGCGCCCTCCACCAGCGACGTCCACGGCGTACGGTCGACGCGCCCGGATCCGCCTTTGAGCCAGTCGATGAACCCAGGGTGTCCGGGCTCGTAGGTGTCGCGCATCTCCAGGTGCGCCGCGCCGCGTCGCGTGCGCGCGAGCAGCTCGGCGAACGTCGGCTCTCCCGGCCCCTGCCGGCCCTGCTCGTAGGTCCCGGCCGCGGCTTCGGCCAGCGCACCCGCCATGTCGGCGGGTTGCCAGATCACCGCCTCATCGGCGGCGACCGCCAGATGATCACGCAGGCCGTCGATGATCTCGGTGTCGGTCACGCGCCGGCCGACCAGATAGAAATCTCCGGTGAGCGGGTCACGGTGGACGGCCGGGCACTCCTCGTCACCGGAACCGCCACCGCCCACGAAATCGAGACTGCCCACCACGCACCCCTCACGCTTCGGAATCGGTCAATCACCGACCTTCGCCAGCCGGTGTCGCCCCGTCAAGAATCGCCAGGGAGGTATTCCAGTGCCCGGTCGACGAGCGTCCGCACCGCGTCGCCGTGGACCGCCAGGGACCACAGGCGGTCCCACGCTTCGGCGTACAGCCGTGTTTCGTAGGGCTGCGTGAGGGTGAGGTCGCCGGACACCAGCTCAACGGTGACAAGGACGCGGTCGGGAAGTTCCGACATCGTGAACGACTCGTCGGGGGACACTCCGCGCCGGTCGACGTCGCGGGGGATGACACCCAACGACACGTTCGGCTGACCCAGAATCGCGGTCAAGCGCCGCAACTGCTCACGGTGGACCGATGCGGGGGCGGGCCGGTACCAAAGGACGTCCTCCTCCAGCAGGAACAGCCACACCGCGTCCGGCCGGCCCAGGCAGCGCTGCCGCTGCATGCGGGCCTCGACGGCCTCGGCCACGTCGTCTACGGCAAGGCCCTGCTCTTGGCGCACCTGTGTCAGATAGGCGGTGGCAAGGGACCTGCTCTGGAGCAGGCCCGGAATGACCTTGGTCTGATAGACGCGGTGCCTCCGCACACGCCAGTACTTGTCACGCAACTGCTCCTGGCGGCCCTTGAGCCCACCCCGGTTGAGCTGGCGATGGGTCGCCCACACATTGGCGACCGCACGTAGTTCGGCGAGGAGTTCGGCCGTGCGGCCCTCGGGGACATCGCACACTCGACACCAGATGCGGAGGTCCTCGACCGAGATCGGCCGGTGCGCGTGCTCGATCCGGGAGACCTTCGCGACTCCGGCCGTCCAGCCCGCGCGGCGGGCGAGTTCGCGGCCGGTCAGGGCGGCGTCCTCGCGGATCTCGCGGAGCTGGTCGGCGAGACGTTGCCGGGCCGCCTGCGCCGAGGACGAGATGGGAGCGGGCATACCCCAGGTTGTATCCAGGCGGCTCGACCCGCGCCGGGGTTTGCCACAGATTGCCAGAGCCTCGCGCGCCGCGCCGGGCGGTGACCGGACGGGCCCGGACGCGGTCACCGGCGGCCGGCTCCAGCACGCCGTTCCGCCGCGCGGCCCGAAAGGTTCGACGCGGCCCCATCGGTCGCGTGGGTAGGGGTGTGCGTGGCGGGGAGGCGGGGCGGATGTGGCTTTCTCGCGCTGTCCGTCCCGCCTCCCCTCACGCCGGCGCTTAGAAGCCGGGGTCCACCCAGTGGAGCGCGATTCCGGTGCGGCCGTCGTCGTTGCTGGCGAGGGTGGCCTTGCCCCTCTGTTCCAGGCGGGCCGCGTGGAGCGTCAGGACGTCCCCGGCGGCGAATTTGTGCAGGATCGTCTGCCCGGCGGTGGCCTGGAAGACCTGGTTCGGGCCGGCGATGCCGGTCACCGCCTCGCTGCCGGCGATGCGCACGCCGTTCTTGTACAGCGCCGTGATGACGTACACCGGCGCGGCGGTCGAGGGTTCGATGATCGGGCGGGCGTTGTAGGCGACTTCCCACACGCCGGGGAACGGAATCGTGATGTCCGGGACGTCGGAGATCTTCTCGAAGACCCGGTCACCGCCGGCGAGGGCGTGGCCGAAGGTGAGCGGGTCGGTCTGGATCCAGGTCGAGCCTGCGGTCTGGGGCGACGCGGACACAGGCGGCTCCTTCTCGGGAGGAGGGGTGTCTGGCGGTCACCCAGAAGATAAGCCAGGCGTTTACTCGGCTACTCACTGTGACCTCATCCGGCAAGTCAGGTTTGCGGGTGACGCCCCTCCGAACGTCATGCCGGGAGACGGCGGCGGGGTATACGCCCTGGTCACCGTGCCTTCGCTGGGTCCAACCCTTGAGCCGTCGCCATCTCCGCGCGCCTGGCCCGCGCGCGCTTGGGACGTTCCCAAACCCGGCCGCAGGCCCGTCCGCCGGGACGGGTCAGAGGGTCTGGTCGAGCCAGTCGTACATGCACTGGTGAAGGGTGGAACGGCCGCCGTAACTGCAGTGCTCGCCGAGCCCCTCGGCCGAGGGGAGGGTGATGAGGGTGCTGGAGTCGCCGAGCGCCTGGTGCAGCCGGGCGGGCTCGCCCTTGAAGAAGAGGTCGTCGTCCGGGTCGAAGATCAGCGCTGGGGTGGTGATCCGCTGGACGACACCGTCGAGGGTGTAGGGCCGGGAACGGCGGACGTAGTCGGGGATCGAGTCGGCGCCGAACGTCCACACGCCGTTGCGCAGTGCCCAGCGCATGGCGGTGTTGACCGTCATCAGCATCGACAGGACGTGCTCGGCGTCGGTGTCCCGGCCGTCCAGGATCCACTGGAGCAACCACGGCGGGTACATCCGGGTGGAGGCGTCGAAGTAGCTGTAGAGGCCGTCGTCCAGGACGAGCGCGGCGGCGCGGTGCTCGAAGGCGGCGGCGCGGGGGACCAGGTGGCCTCCGAAGCTGTAGCCGTACAGGACGACGCGGTCGGGGTCGATCTCCGGACGGGCCAGGGCGTAGTCCAGGACGGGTGTGATGACCGCTTCCCAGTCGGGCCGGAAGAACAGGCGCTGCTCGCGGAGCGCGGCGCCCTGGCCTGGGCCGTCGTAGGCCAGGCAGTGGTAACCGCGGCGCAGCGCCGCCGCCGCGACGGCGAAGTACGCCTCCTGGAGGATCGAGTCGAATCCGCTGGTGAACACCACGGTCGGACGCGGCGTGCCCGAGTCGTCCACCAGGAACAGGTAGCCGGGCAGGGTGGTCTCCTCATAGGGGATCACGACGGGCTCGACGGGACTGTCCATGTGCTCGGCGGCGGCCGCGAACGTGCCGCGCGCGAGGCCCGACAGCTCTTTGACGCGGACGTCGTTGAACGGATCGTCGCGCAGGTAGAAGTCGGCAGTCCGGTAGTAGTTCGACGCCCGCAGCAGGGCCTCCCGCCCGCTGACGCGGTGCCCGGCGGCCAGTGCCCTGTCCCCCAGTTCGTGGACCCGGGCGGCGGTCGCCCGCCACTCCCGGTACCAGGCGTCCTCGTCCCCGTCGGGAATCGCTCCGGCGGTGACGATCACCTCGCCCAGGTCGGCTCCTCCGTAGGGGGCGAAGGACGCGGTACGCAAGGTTTCCAAGGAGAAGGACGCGTCCTCGAAGAGGAACTTCACAGCAGGGCTCCCACCGTTGTCTCGCGCTGCCACACCGCAAGGGGTGCTACCCGTGGGATTAGGTCAATAGACGTGACTTCCCTGGTCAGTGCCGGAGTCGGCGACCCGACGCCGGTACCGGCGTCCGCCGCGACCGGGCGGCATGGCGTCGTCCGGCCGACCGCTGGTGGAAAAACGGTGACTTTGGGCGACTTGGCCGCGTTCACGTGCGAAGAGAGCGCCAGATGAAAAAAATTCGGCTTCGGTCGAACTTCGCGGCCGTCCCGTTGATCTCACCATACAGAGAGCGGCCAGGGGGGCCGCTTCCAGAGGGCAAAGGTGATCACGATGAAGCGTTTCTTGACGGTGGCGGCCACTGTGGGCGCGATTCTCGCCGGTGGTGCCGCGATGTCGGCCGCGAATGCCGACACGGCCACGCCGGCGGGCGGTGCCGCCGCGTACGTGAAGGGCAAGGTCACCGCCCCGTCGCCGCTGGCGATCCGGGCCAAGCCCACCACCAAGTCGGCCAAGGAAGGCTCCTACAACAACGGGAACATCCTCGCGCTCAAGTGCTATGTCAAGGGTCAGGGCGTCTACGGGAACACCACCTGGTATCAGCTGGACCCGACCCACAACGACAACTGGAGCGGGGTCGGCTACGTTTCCGCCCACTACATCAAGCTCCTGGGCGCCAAGCCGAAGCACTGCTGACACCGAACCCGAAACAATGGCCCGGCATTACCGTCGAGCCAGCGATGATAGGGCATAATTCGGGGGCGGTTAACGGCATGTCATCAGCCACGAACAAGGGCGACGACAGAGCCGCTGAAGAGTAAGTATGACGGGGATTCTCGGCAAGCGGTCGGAGCGGTGAGCCGGTGCTCCCACAGGTGGTCGGCGTGTATTTCTCACCGCGTCTGATACTTCTGCAACGGCCCCAGCGCCTAACTGATGGACGCCCGGATGGCCACGGGCGGCACGCTCCCCCACGGTGACGTCCATTGACGGCTCCCGGTGTATCGCCCCTGCATCCTCGCGGTGTCGGCGGCGCGTGAAGACGGCCGCGGGAGAGGGCCCCTGACCTGGGACAGGTCAGGGGCCCTCAACGTTGCGGGTCAGGGAGTCACCACGCTCCAGCGTTCGGCTGGGATGTCCTGGCACTCGTAAAGGGTGACGTCGCCGGTGTCGCCGTCAGGAGCGAGCAGGCACAGGTGGTTCGCCTCGTTCCGGTACCGGATGGTCCCGTCGGCGTAGCTCTCGGCCAGCCAGCGCTGACCGGCTCCCTTGACACCGCGGGGGGCGTCGCACTCCTGGAGCATGGCGTCCGTCTTCTTGGTGGCGTGCTCGTCCCAGGTGCCCAGGCAATACTGGCCGTTCTCCAGGCTCTGGAGCCTGACCAGGTTGTCATCCCGGCTGAGCTTCTGGATATTCCAGCCGAAGTCCCGCCACTCGAACAGCCACCAGTAGATCCACCAGGACTTGGGCGGCGTGGGCTTGGTCCACACATGGGTGTTGGCGACTCCGCCCCGCCGCGCGATCCGGCCTCCGAGAAAAGCCGATTCGAGCCGCACGTTCGTGCTGGTCGTCTGCCAGTCCCGGGGTGGGAACGAAGGGCTGTCCCACCACCGCTGGCCGGCGTCCTCGGTGCACGGTCCCGCGCTCACCGACGTGTCGGACGGGGTCAGGCAGAGACCGGGGAAGGCCACGTTCTGCCAGCGCTGCGGCCCGCCGTTGTCGTCGTTGACTCCCGGATCGTCCTCAAGGTGACTGATCGTCCAGTGGGCTCGGGGGTCGTCGCAGGCGGCGGCGACGATCCGTGAGGACGCGTCCCGGCGGGCGTCCGGTTCGGCGGCGACGCAGTCTCCGGTACCCACGTTCTGGAGGTAATGGGTGAGCGCGTCGGTGGTGAACATCTGGAAGGTCTGGTTGTTGTCGTAACGGGCGTCCCCCACACCGATCGTGCGGTCCGCGTTCTCCTGGAGCAGGCGGCCGGACGGGGTGGCCAGCACGGTGCTGAAGACGTGGGACGGTGTCGGCGCATGGTTCACCGGTGGCGTCCGGGCGAAGCGCACGGGCACGTGGTCCGATCCGGCGCCGCCCGGACTCGTCGCGGTGAATCCCGTCAGGCCGTGCACGATCGCGTAGTCCAGCTCGCTCGGGTTGTTGCCGTTGATGAACGTCGGCTGTCCGGTGCGAACCAGTGTCTCGTCGTCGTTCAGGTGCAGCGACCCGCGGGCCTCGGTGTCGTCATTGCGGAGGATGTTCACGTTGTAGTCGCCGACCACGACCCAGTTCCGCCCGTCCGCGGCCGCGAACTGCCGAACCTGGTTGAGCAGTCCTTGCACGTCCCCGCCACGGGCGTGAATGTTCCAGTACCAGGTGTTCCCGAACCGCAGACCGAGCAGGGGGCGCGCTCGGTAACGGTTGCCCGGGGCGTCGGGGTCGGGGTCGTAGGCCGGGTTCTCCAGCACGCGGACCTCGTCGGCCTGCGAATCGGTGACCGTCGCCAAGTTGATCTGGCCGCCGTCCCAGGTGTCCAGGCCCGATTCGCCGACCCTGCGGGGGTCGGTTTGCAGGAAGTACACCCAGCGGTCGCTGCCGTTCGGGCCGGCCGGCCAGGTCACCCGCGTGACGGTACTGGGAAAGGGCGAGCGGTTCGGAGTGAGGCGGATCTGCCGGAAGTTGGCCCGGTTGTCCTCGCGGGGCAGGGGCGGCCCGCTACCGGCTTCCTGAATCGCCACCACCGCGTGGTCGGCGGCCAGCCGCTGGACCTCCGACCGCCAGGTCAAACCGTTGTCGGAACCGTGCATGTTGTACGAGGCGAAGGGCGACGTGCCGTCGCCGTTCACGGCCTGCGCCACCGTGGTGGGGAGCGTCACGCTCATGACCACTGCCGCCAGCCCGGTCAGGACGGCGACCACGGCGGCGATCCACCGCCGTCCACGGTCCCGTGTCGGGTGAACGTCTAATCTGACCTGCTCAAAGTCACCGGCAGTGTTCACATCCCGCTCCCAACTTCTCGTCAAGCGAAGAAATCTCAGTCACAGCAGGACACGAAACAACACAATCCAACATCAACACAATCAAATATGTGACCGGATGCGGACACAAACCACATTATCGGGCACACTCGGGTGATGGGCCACGGCTTTCCCTGCGCCTCGGGAGAAACACCCGCACTTTCGGCCAGTTAAGGACGACCCGAAAGGCCGACGCCGAGAGCGAGGCTGTCAGGAGGCGGGGCGGAGGCCGTCCAGCAGGACGGTGAGATAGGCGTCGGCGAGCTCTGGCGACGCGGGCCCGGCGCGAGCGACCGCCAAGGCCGTCTCGCCGATCAGAGTCGTGATGACGGCGGGGTCGATGTCGGTGCGCACGGTGCCGTCGCGGCGTGCCCCTTCGATCATCTCCTCGACGGCTCGGACGAGTCCGGCGCGCAGGGCCGTGGTGACGGGCAGGTCCAGGCCGCCCAGCTGATCGCCGATGGCGTGGTGCTCGACCTGGAAGGCGATCAGCTCGCGAAGGAAGACGCGCAGAGCCCGTGTCGGCGCGGTCTCGGCGAGCAGGTCGCGGGCGCGCTGCACCACCGGTTCGAGAAGGCGGGACACGGCCGCGTCCATGAGCGCGTCCTTGCCCCCGAAGGCGCGCACCACGGTCGCCGCCCCCAGGCCCGCCTTCTTGGCGATGGCCTCGACGGTGAGGGACGCGCCCGGCTCGGCCAGAAGCGCGGTGGCCGCGTCCAGGGCGAGCCTGCGGTTGCGGACGGCGTCGGCCCGGCGCCGGGACTCGGCGGGCGTTGACAACTGGAACGCTCCTTCCACATAATTAACTGGAACGTGTATTTCACTTATCCTAGCGCGAGGGAACCTCCCGTGAACGATCGGATCCTGATCTCCGGCGCGAGCATCGCCGGCTTGACCCTCGCCCACTGGCTGACCCGGTACGGCTTCAAGCCCACCGTGGTCGAGCGGGCCCCGGCGCCGCGCTCCGGCGGCAACGGCGTGGACGTGCGCGACAACGCCGCCGAGGTGCTCCGGCGGATGGGAATCATGGAACGGGTCAGCGCGCTGGCCACCGACGTCCACGGCATGAAGTTCGTCGACGCCGCCGACCGGGCCGTCGCCCGGATCGACATCCGCGACCCGTCCTCCGTCGAGATCATGCGCGGCGACCTGGTGGCCCTGCTGCGCGAGATGACCGACGTGGAGATCCTTCTCGGTGACTCCATCGATGCCCTGGAGCAGGACGACGACGGCGTGACGGTCGCCTTCGAGCACGCGCCCGCACGCCGCTTCGATCTGGTGGTCGGTGCCGACGGCCTGCACTCCAACGTCCGCCGGCTCGCCTTCGGCCCCGAGGAGCGGTTCGTCCGGTTCAAGGACCACTACTTCGCCTTCGCCGACGCCGACGCCTCGCTCGGCGAGGACCGCTGGGTGACGATGTTCAACACGCCGGGCAGGATGACCGGGATCTACCGCTCCGGCAACCACGCCCAGGCCAAGGCGTACTTCATCTTCCGCTCCGCGCCGCTGGAGTACGACCACCGGGACGTCGCCGAGCACAAGCGCCTGATCAGCGGGGTGTTCGGGGCGGACACGTCCTGGCGGACCCTGGAACTGCTCGGCACGGCCCTCGCCGACCCCGACTTCTACTTCGACGCCCTGGGCCAGGTGCGGATGGACTCCTGGTCCAATGGGCGCGTCGTGCTCGCGGGCGACGCCGCCTGGTGCGCGTCCCCGGCCTCGGGCGCGGGCGCGGAACTGGCCATCGTCGGGGCCTACCTCCTCGCCGGGGAACTCGCCGCCGCGAACGGCGACCACCGCGTCGCCTTCGCCCGCTATGACGCCGCCCACCGCCCGCTGGTCGGCAAGAAGCAGCAGATCGGCCCCAACGTTCGCCTCATGGTGCCCAGGACCGAAGGCGGCCGGCGCGTCCGTGACGTCGCCGCCCGCCTGCCGCTGGTGAAGGCGGCCGGCGCAGTGGAACGCCGGATGCGGGCCCGGAGCACCCGGCCACTGCCTGAGTACGCCCGCTAGGACGATCGGTTCTAAGATCATCCGTGAGTGCGGCTTTGGTGTTCTTCTCGCATCGTTCAGCGGGGTATTGGGGGCTCGGCCTTGTCCGATGGGTCACGTCCGGAGTTCGTGGCGCCCGACCAGCAGTTGGACGGGTCGGATAGACCGTCGGCGCCCGAAGTCGCTCACGACGAACCCGCCCAGCCCTCGGCACCATTCCTTCAGCCCGAGACACGTCAACGGACTTCGGAGTCCGGTGGGGTCTGGAAAAAGCCGCGTGTGGTGGTCGCGGCTGCTTTGGGGGCCGCGGTGCTCGTGGTGGGGGGAGGCGTCCTGGCCTTCGGCGGGTCGTCCCCGAAACCCGCCGCCGAACCGTTCTTCGCGACGCTTCCGGCGGCGTGTCCCGGCCCTGGTGAAGCGCTGATGAGCCGCTACCTGCCGCGCACTGAGAAGCCGACACAGGACGGTGGCTGGGTTCTCTCCGGGCCCGAGCAATACGTTTCGTGCACGTGGAGCGAACCCATGAGCGCGTCCGGGGCGAAGACGGTGGTGTCCCGGCAATTGCACATCGCCGTCCGGTTGTACCGGGACGCCTCGGCCCTCACCAAGGCCACGGACGAGTACGGCGCGGCTTGGCGCAGTTCCAGCGCGGGAACAATGACGGACTCGATCGGGTCGATGCACAACGAGGCCCCCGAACGGCTGTCCGGCATCGGCGACGAGGCGTTCGTCCATCACCGCACGGCCAAGACGGCTCTCCGGGAGAGTGGAACGGCGTCGATGTCGGTGCGGCTGCAGAACGCCGTCATTTCACTGGAGTTCCAGGGGGCCGAATACCCGCTCGACCGGGACGGGGTCACGGATCCGGGAAAGGCCCGTCCACTGGGTAAGGCTCAGGTCCGCGAGGCGGTCATCGCGTTCGGCCGGAATGTCGCCGCCTCGCTCGCGGCCTGCAAGAAATGCCGTACCCCGTGAACCGGCCGGAATGTCACTGCGGCGGAGGCATCCCGTCGCGGTTCGGCTGGAGCGGCGGGGCACCTTGGGGCGGCGCACCGTAGGGTGGTGCTCCTTGCGAGCCGCCGAAGTACGCAGGTCCCGGGACGGGCGGCGCCGGCCGGCGGCGGCGCCGGAGCAGGACGACACCGGCCACGGCGATGACGGCGACGACCACGATCCCGCCGATCACCAGTGGCAGGGCCGAGCCGGAGTCCTTCTCCTTCGCCTTCGGCGAGGACGCCCCGGACCCAGGGGCCGGCTTCACGGCCGCCTTGTCCAGCCGCTCGTAGACCGGGTTCGGCGCGTCCACCGGAACGCGCTGCTTGAGGGCCCGCGTAATGCTCACCACGCCGTAGCCGAGCTGGTCGTCCCGGCCCGGCTCCCCGAAGTCCTTGGCTGTGTTCGTGATGAGCTGGACGACCTGCCGCGCCGTCATCTCCGGGTTCTTGCCGCGCACCAGCGCGACGGCGCCCGCGGTCAGCGCGGACGCCTGGCTCGTGCCTTCGCCGGTGGTGTAGACGTGCCCGGACTTGCCGATTCCGCCGACGCCCGCGCCGGGTGCGGCGACGGTCACGTAGTCCTGGCGCTGGGTCTGTGCCCACGGCCTGCCCTGGTGGTCGACGGCGCCGACCGCGAGCACCCCGGGGCATGAGCCCGGATACGTCACCGCGTTGGCACCGCCGCCCTCGTTCCCGGCGGACGCGACGATCACCACGTCCTTGCTCTCGGCGTACTTGACCGCGTCGAGCAGCTTCGGCGGGCAGTGGTTCGGGAACATGCCGCCGGACGTGCTGCCCTGCGAGATGTTCACGACCTTGGCGCCGTGGTCCACGGCGAAGCGGATCGCCTTGGACGTCATGTCCGGCGTCACGCCCGGCGAGTAGATCGGCAGGATCTTCGCTTCCGGCGCTATCCCCATGAAGCCGGACTTGGTGCCGCGGGAGGCGATGAGGCTCGCCATCGCGGTCCCGTGGCCCTCCGCCCGGTCGTGGTCCTGCCGGCCGTCGTCACTCGACGTGGCGACGTCCGTGCCGGGGAGGACAGCGCCGCTCAGGTCGGGGAGGGACGCGTTCACCCCGGTGTCGATGACGGCGACCGTCACTCCGGCGCCCTTGGTGATGGGCCAGACGTCGGTCGTGATGCCCCAGGACTCGAACCACCACTCGTCCTTGGGGACGGCCGCCGCACGCGCCGCGGTCACCGGTGCCGCGGCCAGGCCGACCGCGAGGACCGCCGCCGCCACTCGCACTGACCGTCGCATCCGTCGTCATCCCCATCCCGGCCGGAAAGGCGGACGGGGCCACGCCCCGTCCGCCCTCTCACACGCTCCCGTTGTCCGGCATATGCCCGACCACCGGGGGAGCGTGTTCGTCGTCGGCTCCCCAGATGTTCTCCTCCTCGCTCAGCCAGGTCTCGCGGGTGCGAGGTTGCTTGTCCTGGCCGCCGTGGCCACCGGGCGCCATCGGCATGCCGCCCATGGGCATGCCGCCGGCTCCGGGCATGCTCGCGCGCGAGGCCATGCCGCCGGCGCCCGCGCCAGAGCCCGCGCCCATGCCGCCCGCGCTGCCGAGACCGCCCGGACCGGCACCGAGCCCACCGGAACCTCCGCCGAGGCCGCCGGGGTCGGCGCCGAAGCCACCGGCGCCGCCGCCGGGGCCGCCGCCGAGCCCGGCACCGCCGCCGCCGGGAAGGCCGGACAGCTCGGTCTTGCCGTTGCTCCCGTCGAACGGGCCGGGACCGCCGTGCGGGACCGAGCCGCCGTGCCCCGGAGCGCCATGCCCTGGAACACCGTGCCCCGGAACACCGCTCCCGGGAACGCCGTGCGAACCACCGGGGAACGAGCCGGGGCCGCCGCTACCGCTGCCGCCGCTGCCGGGGAACGAGCCGCTTCCAGGCTCGCCGGGGTTCAGGTGCGGGCCATCGTTCTTGTAGTTGCCGAACGGATCGGATGGAGAACCGGCTCCGCCGTGGGGCAGGCCGCCGCCATCGGCACCGAAACCGGCCCCCTTGACGCCGCCGAAGCCACCCGGACCGCCACCCGGGATTCCACCACCGCCGCCGGGGATGCCGCCGGGACCACCACCCGGGATTCCACCGCCCGGCGGGATGCCCCCGGTGCCGCCCGGCGGGGTGTCACCGAAACCGCCTCGGCTGGACGTCGGCAGATCCTTGTCGATCTGGGCCGGGTGCGCGTTGTACGCCTCGCCGGTGCGGTTGACGAACCGCTGCAACAGCTCGCGGGCCGCCTTGTCGTCGCTGCCGGTGTGGAACCAGCCGTCGTCGGCGTCCTTGCCGGCCTGCTTGTACCAGTCGAGGATCTTGGTCTTGTACCAGGTGTAGACCGTCGCGGTCTCGTGGCTCCTGTTGGAGAGTCCGACGGCGGTCGTCTGCACCTGTTCGAGCTGGTCGAGGGCCTTCTGCGCCTCGTCGCCCTTCCAGTGCTTGACCAGCGTCTGCGCGAACCCGCGCAGCTCGATGGTCATCTCCGCGAGAGCCTCCGCGGCGTCCTTGTACGTGGCCGCCGCGGTGCCCACCGGTTCGGAGTTGATGCTCGTCAGCTTCTTCTTGACGTCGTCGAAGCTGTTGCCCGAGATGTTCGGCGCCGCCCACTGGCTGCTGCCGCGGATGACGTAGTACTCGGGGTTCTTGGGCCCGCCCATCGGTCTTCCCCGTCCTCCCCTTGGCTCTTACGTGAAGTTGGCGTTGCCGCCGGGGTTGGCTTGGTTGACCGCCTGCACGGTCTTGCCGTGAGCGACGTCGTAGGCGTCCGCGGTGGCCGTCAGCTTCGCGATCACGCCCTTGTACGCGGCCGTGATGTCGTTGAGGTAGGTTCCAAAGCCGTCGCGAGTCTGGCCCGCGAGCTCCTCGAACTGTTCGCCGCCCTCGATGTTGCCGAGGCTCGCCTTGGTGATGTTGACCCTGGAGACCTTCTTGAGCTTCGCCTCCCAGGCCGTGAACTTGCTGTTCATCTGGCCGGCGAGCCTCCGCAGTTCCTCGGGGTCGACTTCGTACCCCTTCCCTGCTTCAAAGCCCCACTCGCCGTCGGGAGTGTTCGTACGAGGAAGCCGGTTGGCCGGGTCCGACGGCTTCCCGGCACCGACGCTGTACTCGTAGTAGTAGTTCCGCTGCGTCTGCTCGGGAAGTCTGTCCCACTCCGCCTGGGTGAACCCGTACTCCTTCGTGGTCACCGTGCCATCGGCGTTGGTGACGGTGCGGGGGTAGTAGATCTTCGCGAGTGTCTCAGGCGGCAGGTTGTACTGGCCCATTGCTCATCCTCCTGGCGAGTGGCCCCTCAACGCCGGACGCGCCCGCCGCGCGGATCTCCTAGGAGGCCCGCACAAGGTCGGCACGTGCGACGAGGTCGAGTCAGCCCCAGATGCCCTGGTTCTTGCGCTCGGCGTTGCTGTAGTTGCTGTGGGCCTCGCCGATGACGATGCCGAGCTGGGCGAGCACCTGGCCGATGTGCGCGGCGGACTTGTCCCACTCGGCCTTGAAGGTCCAGTAGGCGCCCTGGGCATCGCCTTCCCAGCGGCTGAGGTTCTTCTCCAGTTCCGACTCGAGGTCGTGCAGTTCGTCGAGGAGGGCGCGGTAGGCCAGGGAGAAGTCGGCCTCCGCCTGCTGCATTTTGGGGAAGTTCGCGAAAGTGTAGGAGTCGCTCACGTCATGAGTCCTTCGCAGTGGGAGGGGCGGCGGGTACGGCCACGATCAGGTGGTGCCGTTCAGGAGCGCGTTGATCTTGTTGACCGCGTCGTTCTGCTCCTGCTCCGTCGCCTCGTAGACGATCTTGGTGTGCGCGAGCTTCTCGTGCATGCCCTCGAGCGCGGCCCGGACGTTCGTCATGTCGGTCTGGAACTCATTGAAGATCTTGCTGAAGGACACCGCGGCCGTGCTTTCCCAGCCGGACATCAGTTCGGCCTTGTGGCCTTCGAGCCTGTCCTGCAAGCCCTTGACGACGCCCGCGGACTCCTCGATCCGGGTCGAGGCCTGCTGCATTGCGCTTCTGTCGACTGCGGACGTTCCACCCACAGTGTCACCTCCGTGTGCGAGTTCGGGTCAGGCCCCGCGAAAACGGCGGGAGCCTCCGCACAGGCAGCCGAGGGCCGGCCTGCGCCGCGAAATGTTAATGATCATAGGTCTCTGTCCCCTTTATGTCGACGCACTTGGGGATCTTGCGGTTCCGCCTGATATCGCCGCGCAGTGTGACCCGGGTCACCCTGAGGGGACGGTCAGCCCCGCGACGTGGGAAGGGGTTTTCGGGCCAGCGTCGGGTCGAGTGCCGGACCGGCCGGAATGAGATGGATCACACTGGACGGCACGGGCGCGGCCTTCTTCGCGTCGTAACCCAGTTTTTTCGCAACGTCCGCCGAAGGGAGCGCGAAGCGGACGCCCTGGTCGCTCACGAGGGACAGCGACCCGGAGCCCCCGCCCGCCGCGGGGGCGTCGCCGCCGGGGACGAGGCTCATCAGCGCGGCCCCGCCGGGCGGCAGCACCATCTGGTCGACCGTCCCGGACGACCCCGCCGACCCGGCGCCCAGGGAACCGGCCGTGGGCGGCGGCAGCGAGCCGCCGAGGGTCAGCCGCGCCGAGGCGGAGCCGACGGGGAACACCGAGCACAGCGGGGTGCTCCGGTCCCAGGCGGCGAACTTCGGCAGCGTCGGCGGCAGGTTGCCGTCCAGCAGCCGGGTCCGCGAGGTGATCTGCTGCGCGGACGGGACGTCGGTGGGCAGCGGCCGGGCCTGCCCGCCGGGGTAGGCGCGGACGGTGTCGCGGTCGCGCAGCAGCAGCTGCGCCTGGGTCTCGCTGATCTGGGAGAGCCCGTCGGCGAGCATGACGTACCAGAGGGCCTGGCCGCCCGCGCCGGTCTCGGCCTTGAACACCTGGCCGACCTTGGCGGGGCGGCGGGCCGGGCCGGAGACGTCGCGGCCGCGCTGCGGGACGGCCGGGGCACCGAAGCTCCCCGCGGACGGGATCGCGTTCAGCCAGGTGGAGGGGACCTCGGCGGCCTCGGGGCCGTTGGTGAGCACCGGCACCTGGTCGAGCGGGACGGTGAGCTGCATCCGGTGGTCCTTCCAGATGACCCAGGGAGTGCCCCCGTTCTGGACGACCAGCGCCTCGGTGTCGCCGAGCCCGCGGCCGCCGACCGACCGTCCGGCGGCCAGGGCGGTGAACGCGTTCTTGAGGCCGTTGCCGGCGGCGGCGTCGCGGACGCACACCGACCAGGGCCCGCGGACGAGCCGGCCGCGGTCGGGCAGGGAGTCGGGCGCGCCCGCGATGCCGATCATCGGGCCGCGCTCGAACCTGGCGAGGGACTTGCGCGAGACGGTGCGGCGCTCGGGGCCGTCGGACTCCAGCGCGAGCAGCGCCGAGGCGTAGTTGGCGACCGGGAACATCTTGCCGGTGCCGGCGTCGTAGATGTACTTGGTCCCGGTCTCCTTCTCGATGATGAGCTTGCCGGGCTCGTCCAGGCCCTTGGCGCCGCCGGGCGACAGCAGGCCCCAGATGCCGAAGATCGCGACGACCAGCAACGCGACCATGACGCCCGCGAACGCGCCGACCGCCAGGCGCCGCATCGGCGACTCGGCGGTGTCGGGCTCGCCCTGCAGCAGGGCCAGCCCGACCCGCTGCGTCATCAGGCGGTGCGCCTCGTAGAGATCCCGCCGGCTCTGCATCAGCGCCTCACCCGGCCAGCCCGCGGACGCGGGAGTAGACGTCCAGCACCGCGAGCGCCAGCGGGATCAGGCAGAGCATCACGATCACGTCGAGGATGTCGCCGGCCCGGCCCCAGAACGGGCTCGGCCGGTGGCCGGGCAGCCACAGCGTGACCGACAGGACGATCCCGGCGATGGCCAGCAGCGGTACCAGCGCCGCGGCGAGCGCCGTGGCCTGGCCGCCGTGCACGGCGAGGCCGACGCTGGTGAGGACCAGACCGAGGAAGCCGGAGCAGAGCATCCAGGCGCGCTGCGTCACGCCGCGGAACACGCGGGCGCGCAGCAGCAGCGAGGTGCCCATCACGCCGCTGGTCGTCGTGGCCGCCCAGCCGTCGTCGGCGAACATGAACAGCATCGCCCCGGCCGCGCAGAGCGCGATGGCGGCGATGAGACCGGTGGAGAAGCGGTCGGCGGCGGCGGTGCGGGCGAGCACCTGCCGGCCGTCCACGGTCTCGGTGTCGCTCCGCAGTTCCTCCGCGCTGGACGGGACGGGCGGCAGCGGCACCCGCGCCAGCTTGAACGACAGCGACGGCACCGCCGCGAGGAACATCATCACCACCACCGCGGCGACCGCGGCGATCCCGGCGGGCGGCAGGTCGCCGGCGGCGAGCCCGGCGCCGGACGCGGCCGTGCCGACGAACGCGGCGAACGCCACCCCGAGGAACACCGGCTTGGCGTCGGCGATGGCGAACGTGGCGATGACGGCGACGAGCGTCGTCACGCCGAACCCGGCGAGCAGGTGCGGGGCACCGAGCTCGGACAGTTCCAGGCCCTTGCGGGCGGGGGCGAGCAGCCCGGCGAGGAAGGCGTGCGGGAGCGCCGCGTAGCCGAGCACCACGCCCGCGCCGGAGTCGGCGAACGCCCTCGACAGCACCGTCGCGCCGACGACGGCGACCAGGGCGACGACCCCGGCGGCGGCGGCCGGAACGATCCACGGCGGTCCGGACAACGCGATCACGGCCGCCGCCGCGAGCAGCGCGACGGCGGCGGCGGCGAGGCCGAAGGAGCGGGTGGTGGCGGGCCGCCAGCGGTCCGAGCGCTCCCGGATGCCGGTGGCGATGACGTCGGCGACGTCGTCGAACGACATCTCCGGAAGCTGCGCCATCCGCGGCCGGAAGTAGAGGATGTCGCCGTCCCGGACGCCGAGCGCCGCCGTGGTCTGGGACGCGTCGAACGGGTTGCCGTCGAGCCGTTGCAGCGCCCAGCCCGAGTGCGCGAGGCCCGCGTCGGCGAGGTCCTCGCCCGCGGCGCGCAGCAGGGTCGGAAGCATGTGCGCGAGCGGCACGTCGGCGGGAAGGGAAACGTCGATGCGGCGCCGGGGGGCGACGATCGTGACTCTGCACAGTTCTGCCGTGCCGGGGGAATCCACCGGAACTCTCGTCCTCCAGGTCGGATCAGCGGACGGATCCGATCTTGGCGCAGCTTAGGATGTGACGTCCGCCTACGCTAATCGACTTCTTCCCCCCTGCTCCGCGGGCCCCGCGCGTCCTCACGCGGCGGAACGGCCGTCCCGCGGAGAGCGAGCTCCCGGAGGACCCCAGGTGAGCACGATCCTTGTCCGGCGCAAGGAGCGCAGGAAGCCGCCCCCCTCCCCCAGGGGCGAGCTGCTGCTGGAATCCCCGCCCGAGATCCCCGAGCAGCAGAGCGGCGGCATGCAGGCCGTGCTCATGTACGTGCCGATGGCGGTCATGCCGGTGATGATGGTGCTGATGTTCCTGGGGGGCGGCACCAAGAACCCCATGATGATGATCAGTAGCGGCGGCATGGCGCTCGCCATGGGCGGCATGATGATCGGGCAGCTCGGCCGCGGCATGGGCGAGCGCAAGTTCAAGCTGAACGGCGCGCGGCGCGACTACTTCCGGTACCTGTCGCAGGTGCGGCGCAAGGTCCGGCGGGCCGCCGAGCAGCAGCGCGAGTCGCTGGAGTGGAACAGCCCGGCCCCGGACTCGCTGTGGTCGCTGGTGATGAGCGCGCGGATCTGGGAGCGGCGCCCGGCCGACCCCGACTTCGGGAACGTGCGGATCGGGGCGGGCCCGCAGAAGCTCGCCGTGCAGCTGATCCCGCCGGAGACGAAGCCGGTGGAGGACCTGGAGCCGATGACGGCGGGCGCGCTGCGCCGGTTCGTGCGCGCCCACTCGACGGTACCGAACCTGCCGGTGGCGGTGTCGCTGCCGTCGTTCTCGCGGATCCTGCCGGAGGGCGACCAGGACGCCGTGCGCGGCATGGTCCGGTCGATGGTCGCGCAGCTGACGGCGTTCCACTCCCCCGACGACGTCCGGGTCAGCGTGTGCGCCTCGCCCGAGGCGATGCCGCACTGGGACTGGGTGAAGTGGCTGCCGCACGCGATGCACCCGTCGGTGACGGACGCGGCGGGCCCCGTCCGGCTGATGGCGGGCAGCCTGGTGGAGCTGGAGCACCTGTTCGGCAACGAGGTGAAGGACCGCGCGCGGTTCACCCCGGGCCTGTCGCAGAACGACCTGCCCTACCACGTGGTGATCGTGGACGGCGGCGCGGTCACGCCCGACTCCCAGCTCGGCTCGGACGGCATCGAGGGCGTCTGCGTCATCGACCTGACCGGGCACGTCGCGCCGACGCCCGACGCCACGATGCTGCGGCTGCGGGTGGCGGCCGACCGGATGGCGATGCTGCGCCGCGACCGCACCGGCAAGGACGTGCCGAGCTCCCTCGGCCGCCCCGACCACTTCAGCTACGTGCAGGCCGACGGCCTCGCCCGGCAGCTCGCGCCGCTGCGGGCCAGCGCGGTGGCCGGCGGTGTCGAGATGGACGCGTTGTCGGCCTCGACGACGCTGACGGCGCTGCTCGGCGTGCCCGACCCGGCCCGGGTCGACACGACGCGCGCGTGGCAGCCGCGGCCGCCGCGCAACCGGCTGCGGGTACCGATCGGCCTGGACGGCGACGGCCGCCCGATCGAGCTGGACATCAAGGAGGCCGCCCAGGGCGGGTACGGCCCGCACGGGCTGTGCATCGGCGCGACCGGGTCCGGCAAGTCGGAACTGCTGCGCACGCTCGTGCTGGGGCTGGCGATGACGCACTCGTCCGAGACGCTGAACTTCGTGCTCGTCGACTTCAAGGGCGGCGCGACGTTCCTCGGGATGGACGGCCTGCAGCACGTCTCGGCCATCATCACCAACCTGGAGGACGAGCTTCCCCTCGTCGACCGCATGTACGACGCGCTGCACGGGGAGATGGTGCGGCGGCAGGAGTGGCTGCGGGCGGCGGGGAACTACGCCTCGGTGCGCGACTACGAGAAGGCCCGCGAGCAGGGCGCGGCGCTGAAGCCGATGCCGACGCTGTTCGTCGTGCTGGACGAGTTCTCCGAGCTGCTGTCGGCCAAGCCCGACTTCGCCGAGCTGTTCGTGATGATCGGGCGGCTGGGCCGGTCGCTGGGCGTGCACCTGCTGCTCGCCTCGCAGCGCCTGGAGGAGGGCAAGCTGCGCGGCCTGGACACCCACCTGTCGTACCGGATCGGCCTGCGGACGTTCTCGGCGATGGAGTCGCGGGTCGTCCTCGGCGTGCCGGACGCCTACGAGCTGCCGCAGGCGCCCGGCAACGGCTACCTGAAGATCGGCACCGAGACGATGACGCGGTTCCGCGCGGCGTACGTGTCGGGCCCGTACCGGCCGGAGGTGGAAGGGGCGTCCGACTCGCCGCAGGCGCCGCGGCAGCTCGCGCAGATCGTCCCGTTCACCCCGGCGTACGTGACGCCGCGGGTACAGGAACGGCCGGAGGAGCGGCGGGACACGGCCGAGGACGAGGGGCCGCAGATCAGCCTGTTCGACCTGGTCGTCCGGCAGCTCGCCGGGCAGGGGCCGCCGCCGCACCAGATCTGGCTGCCGCCGCTGGAGGCGCCGGGCACGCTGGACGAGGTGCTGCCGAACCTGCGGGCGACCCCCGAGCACGGCTTCACCACCGCCGACTGGGACGGGCGCGGCCGGCTGCACGCCTTCGCGGGCATCGTCGACCGGCCCTTCGACCAGCGCCGCGACCCGATGTGGCTGGACCTGTCCGGTGCCGCCGGGCACGTCGGCGTGGCGGGCAGCCCGCAGGCGGGCAAGTCGACCGTGCTGCGGACGGTCATCACGTCGCTGGCGCTCATGCACACCCCGCAGGAGGTGCAGTTCTACTGCCTGGACTTCGGCGGCGGCTCGCTCGCGTCGCTGGCCGGCCTGCCGCACGTCGGCGGCGTCGCCAGCCGGCTGGACCCCGATCGCGTCCGCCGCACCGTCGCGGAGGTGTCGGGGCTGCTGGAGTCGCGGGAGCGGTTCTTCGCCGAGCGGGGCATCGACTCCATCTCGACCTACCGCAAGCTGCGGGCCGAGGGGCAGGTCCCCGGGGACGGCTTCGGCGACGTGTTCCTCGTCGTGGACGGCTGGCTGACCGTCCGGCAGGAGTTCGAGGCGGTCGAGGCGACGGTCACCGACCTCGCGGCGCGCGGGCTGGGGTACGGCATCCACGTCATCGCCGCGACCAACAAGTGGTCGGAGTTCCGGCTGACGATCCGCGACCTGTTCGGGACGCGGCTGGAGCTGAAGCTCGGCGACCCGTACGAGTCGGAGATGGACCGCAAGCTCGCCGCGAACGTCCCCGAGGGGCGGCCGGGCCGCGGCATCACCCGCGAGGGGCTGCACTTCCTCGCCGCACTGCCGCGCATCGACGGTCGGCCGTCGTCCCAGGACCTCACCGAGGGCGTCCGGAGCCTGGTGGAGACGGTGCGGGCGGGCTGGGAGGGGCGGCCGCCCGCGCCGCAGGTGCGGATGCTGCCGGACGTGCTGCCGCTGTCGTCGCTGCCCGCGGTGGCCGAGACCGGCAAGCGCGTCCCGATCGGCATCGACGAGGACACCCTGTCCCCGGTCATGATCGACTTCGACAACGACCCGCACTTCGTCGTCATCGGCGACAACGAGTGCGGCAAGTCCAACCTGCTGCGCCTCGTCGTCGACGCGGTCAAGGAGCGCTACACCACCGACGAGGCTCGCGTCATCATGCTCGACTACCGGCGGGCGCTGCTCGACGCGGCCGAGAGCGAGCACGTCATCGGGTACGCGGCGTCCTCGACGGCGGCGGCGAGCCTGATGAAGGACGTCCACGGCGCGCTCGTGAACCGGCTCCCGCCGTCCGACCTGACGCCCGAGCAGCTGCGCAACCGGTCCTGGTGGAGCGGCTCGGAGCTGTTCCTCGTCGTGGACGACTACGACCTGGTCGCGACGCCGTCGGGGAACCCGCTCGCGCAGCTCGCCGAACTGCTGCCGCAGGCCCGCGACATCGGCATGCACCTCGTCCTCGCCCGCACCATGGGCGGCGCGGGCCGCGCCAGCTTCGACCCGATCATGCAGCGGCTCAAGGACATGGCCAGCCCGGCGCTGATCATGTCCGGCCACAAGGACGAGGGGACCCTGTTCGACGTCCGGCCGTCGCCGCAGCCGCCCGGCCGGGGCACGCACTCCGACCGCCGCGCGGGCAAGCGCCTCATCCAGACCGCGTTCCACGGCGAGTCCTGACCCGCCGCGCCGCGAGCGCCCCGTCCGGAGCCCTGGGCCGCGGCCCAGGGCTCCGCGGCGTCCTCGGGGCTCAGTCCCGGTCGCCGTCGCCCGCGGCGGGCGGGACGAGGCGTCCCGGCTTCCAGCCGCGGGCACGGCCGAACGGGATCACCGCGCCGGCGAACGCGACCAGCAGCGCCAGCAGCAGCGCGCCGCCCGCGACGGCGAGCCCGATGCCGCGGGTGCGGTGGTCGACCGGCTCCGGCCGGGCGATCGGGACGGCGCCGCCGAGCACCCGCCCCCGCCCCGCCTGGTCGGGCCTGGCGTCCGGGCTCACCACCGCCGACACCGCCTGCATCGGGCTGATCATGCCGTGCCCGCTGCCCTGCCCGTTGCCGCCCTCGGCGGTGATGAGGATCCGGTTGATGACCTGCTGGTAGGTGAGCCTCGGATGGCTCGCCCGGACGAGCGCGGCGACCCCGGCGGCGTAGGGGGCACCGAAGCTCGTGCCCTGCAGCCCGCCGGTGTACCCGCCGCCGAGCGTGGAGATGACGTCCTGGCCGGGCGCCGACACGTCGATGCGCGTCCGGTGGTTGGAGAAGTTCGAGATCGTCCCGGCCTGGTCGACGGCGGCGACCGACAGCACCCCCGGGTAGCTCGCCGGGTACGCGGCGCTCTCCTTGCCGCGCTGGTCCTGGGGCACGTTCCCGGCGGAGGCGACGATCAGCGCGTCGCGCCGCTGCGCGGCCTGCACCGCCCGGCGCAGCCCGGCGGTGTCGGGGGCGTCCACCGAGACGTTGATGACCTTCGCGCCGTGCTCGGCGGCCCAGGTGATGGCGCGCGGCAGCAGGGTGTTGTCGTCGCTGCTCTGCCCGCTGGTGAACTTGGCGTTGAGCAGCCTGGCCTGCGGCGCCACGCCGACGAACGGCACGCCCTTGGAGCGCAGGTCGGCGCCGGCGATGATGCCGGCCACCTCCGTGCCGTGCCCGAAGCAGTCCGCCGTGGTCGTGTTCGTCGCGTCGTAGCTCCCGTCGACCCGGCCGCGCAGCTGCGGATGGCCGGCCTCGACGCCGCTGTCGACGACCGCGACGGTGACGCCCCGCCCCTGGGTGATGCGCCACGCCTGCTCGAAGTCCAGCCGCCGCTGCGCCCACGGCTCGATGGTGATCGCCGAGGCGGGCTGCCCGGTCAGCTTGTTGCACTGGGGCTTGGGCTGGGCCGGGGGCTCCTGGGGCTTCTCCGTCGGCTTGGGCTTCGTCGTCGTCGCCTTCGGCGTGGTCTTGGGCGATGACTTCGGCGTGGTCCTGGGTGAGGACTTGGGCGACCCCTCGCCGTGCGTCTGGGTGGTCGTCGGGGCGGCCCAGGGCCGGTCCCCCGGCGTCGCCGACACCGCCGGCGCGGCCGCCAGAAGGGAGGCCAGGACCAGGGCGCCGGCCCCGGCCGCGAGTCCCGCTGCGCGCATACCCCGTATCTCCTGACGCCTGGAGGAACGCCCCGACTCTAGACGATCATCGCACCGGGTCAGGTCGCGTGGCGGCCGTCGTCCCCCTGACAGGGGCTCAGGAGAGCACCCAGGAGTCGCCGTCCCAGTCCAGGGTGTGCTGCGCCTCGGTGGTCGCGACGGTCATCCGGCCGCTCGTCCACCGCAGGTCCGCGAACGGGACGACGTAGCGCCCCCGCTCGTCCACGGTGCCGCCCGTGACGGTCGCCGTCCGCAGCGCCCGCATCTCCTCGGCCGAGTTGTGCCGGGCCGCGTTGCGCACGTGCTCGTGGCAGCCGTCCAGGGAACCGAACCGCGACTGGACGAACTCCTCGGTGGCCAGCCGGTCGCAGATCGAGGCGTCGGAGTCGCCGAGGCCCCGCAGCCACTCCTGGAGGGCCGCCCTCGCCGCCGCGATCTCCGCGGCGGAACGCGAGGTCCGGGAAGGGGAAGGGACGGGGGGAGAAGAGTCCGAGGGGGAAGGGGCGGTGGCGGATCCTCCGGCGGACCGTCCTCCCGCGGTGCCGCGGGCGGTGCGGGCGGCGGCGTCCTCGTCCGGGCCACGCCGTCCGAGGAGGAGGCCGAGCGCCACGGCGGCGATCGTCAGGATGACCGCGACCGGCGGGATCAGCAGGGCGATCCGGAGGGAACGCCGGCCCCGCCGCGACGGGGCCCGCGAGGGGGCCCGCGGCGGCTCGGACGCTGCGTGTCGGCCCGGCACGGCATCCTCCTCGGTAGCGTGCGACGCCCGCACAGTCTAGGGCGCGCCGGGGCCGTACCTCCGGGCCCGGACGCACCGGACCCCGCCGTCCCGCGGACGCGGGGCGACGGGGTCCGGTGAAGAGCCCGCGAAGGCTTCGACTCAGATCGCGACCTGGACGGCGGCGACTTCGCCCGTCTTGGCCGTGACGGCGTTGTCGACGCTCACACCGCCCGCCGCGAGGACGCGCACGGTCCAGTCACCGTCGGCGGCGAAGAACCGGAACACCCCCTCGTCGCCCGTGACGACCTCGGCGGTGAACTCACCGGTCGAGTCGAGCAGGCGGGCGTAGGCGCTGGACACGGGGGCGCCGTCACGCGTGACGGTGCCCTGGATGACGGCCTCGTTGTTCAGGTCGACGGTCGCCGGAAGGTGCGCCGTCTGCGCGGGCGCTGCGCAGCCCTGGGTCATTTCTCCTCCATCTCCGTGCACACGGAAGGGTCGTTCCGCCGGGCCGGCGGATGCCCGCCCCCGGGGGACGGGCGGGTATGGGGCTCGGGCTACTTGGGCTCGCCCAGCTCGATCGGCACGCCGACGAGCGAGCCGTACTCGGTCCAGGAGCCGTCGTAGTTCTTCACGTCCGGCAGGCCGAGCAGCTCGCGCAGCGCGAACCAGGTGTGCGACGAGCGCTCACCGATGCGGCAGTAGGCGATGATCGGCTTGCTCAGGTCCACACCGGCCTCGGTGTAGATCTCGCGAAGCTCCTCGTCGGACCGGAACGTGCCGTCGTCGTTGGCCGCCTTCGACCACGGGATGCTGCGCGCGGTCGGCACGTGACCGGCCCGCTGCGCCTGCTCCTGCGGCAGGTGCGCCGGGGCGAGCAGCTTGCCGCTGAACTCGTCCGGCGAGCGGACGTCGATCAGGCCCTTGGTGCCGATCGCGTCCACGACCTCGTCGCGGAAGGCACGGATGGCGAGGTCCTGCTCCTGGGCCTTGTACTCGGTGGCCGGACGGGTCGGGACGTCGGTCACCAGCTCGCGGGAGTCCAGCTCCCACTTCTTGCGGCCGCCGTCGAGCAGCTGGACCTTCTCGTGGCCGTACAGCTTGAAGTACCAGTACGCGTACGCCGCGAACCAGTTGTTGTTGCCGCCGTAGAGGATCACCAGGTCGTCGTTGGCGATGCCCTTGGTCGACAGCAGCTGCTCGAAGCCGGTCTTGTCGACGAAGTCGCGGCGGACCGGGTCCTGCAGCTCCGTCTTCCAGTCGATCTTGACCGCGCCACGGATGTGGCCCTTGTCGTAGGCGGACACGTCCTCGTCGACCTCGACGAGAACGAGGCCGGGGGAGTCCAGGTTGGACTCCACCCAGTCGGCGTCCACCAGGACGTCGGAGCGGCTCATGCGGGAACCTCCCTGTTGGAGCGAATCTTCGCGGTGATACGTCGGTAGAGCAGGTACATTTCGCAGCCGAGGCAGAACCCGAACACCGCGTTCAGGAACGCCGCCGCCAGCGCGAGGGCGGTGGCACCGATGCCGAGCCAGGTGATCCCCGTCCCGTACCCGGCCGTCCCCACGAGGGCGAAGACGAGTCCGACGCCCTGGGCGAACCGGGGCGGGGCCTCGTCCTCCAGTTCCCCCGGAGGGCCGAGCCGCGGACGGATCAGCGCTCGGAAGACCAGGCCGTACGGGGCGTACCGGAGGCCGAGGACGGTCGCGGACGCGAACACGGCGGCCTGCGCGGCGAGCACCGCCCAGCTTCCGGTCACCAGGACCACCATCAGTACGACCGTCGTGACCGCCGCCGCGAAGCGCGGTCCCCGCGGATCGACCTGCATCAGGGTGCTCCTGGAAGAGGAGGCGTGCGTTCGTTTCGATCCTTGTCCGCCCGGCGCGGCGGACGCCATCGATGGGGTCCCGGAAAGGGTCTCAGGGCTGGGTGCGGCCGGAGTTTCGGCTCGATGCCTCAGGACGTGCGACAGAGCGAGGCGGCCACGCGGCAGAAGTCGACCGCGCGGCGCTTCGTGAGCATCTGCTCTGTCCAGTAACGCACGGACACGATGGTAAGCCGACAATCCACGCCGTGTCACATCCGTCTCGCCTTGCGAGACAGTGACATTCGTCTTCCCGCAGGTCAGGTGTACCGGTTCAGCTCACCGCACCGCCCAGCGCGGCGATCACATCGGCCTTCCTGGGCGCCCCCGTGGCACGCCGGACGACGCGCCCGGCGCTGTCCAAAACCAGCACGGTCGGGGTCCGTATCACGTCGAGCCGGCGGACGAGGTCCAGATGCGCCTCGGCGTCGATCTCCACGTGCGCGACGCCGTCCACCATCGCGGCGACCTCCCCGAGGACGCGCCGCGTCGCCCGGCAGGGCGCGCAGAACGCGCTGGAGAACTGCACCAGCGTCGCCCGGTCGCCGAGCTCGGCCCCGATGTCGTCCGCTCCGAGGGCCTCGGCCATCGTCCCGTCCCCTTCCCGCGCGCGCAGGACGCCGTCGCGGCGCCGCCGCGCCAGGCCGAACACCGTGGCCGCGACCAGCACCGCCACCGCGATCAATGCACCTTCCACGACGGCGACAACCCCCTCCGGCCTCGGATTCTTCCGGGCCGGCGCCGGCCGGTCACGCCGCGAGACCGGTGGCGGGCCGCGTCGGGTCGGGATCGTCAGGTCGGGATCGTCAGCAGCGGCTGCCCCTCCAGCGTCATGACCTCGAAGGAGAACAGCTGCCCCCGCTGGAACATCGTGGACCCGCCGTAGGCGCCGTAGCCCTTGTCATAGGGCACCGACCAGCTGCCCAGCATGTCCCGGCGGCCGTCCCGGGCGACGACCAGCAGCCGGCACCGGGACCCCTTGGGCACGCCCGCCAGGTACAGCTCGACCTGGGTGCCCCACATCTTGCGGTGCAGCACCACGATGCCCTTGATCTTGGACTTGGGATTCTCGGCGGCGATCCGCTCCCCCGGGCTCGTGGCCGGGTTCGGCCGCGCCCCCGGGACCGTGGACGTCGCGGCGGGCGGCGCGGGCGACGCCCCGCCGCCGTCGCGCTCGCCGAACATCAGTCCCCCGGCGAGGATCCCCACGACGAGCAGCAGGCAGGCCGTCACGGCGAGCGGCGCCCAGCCGAGGATCCGGCGCGGCAGGCCGCCCGGGGCCCGCTCGCCGGCCGGTTCCCGGCC
>NZ_CAACVB010000096.1 GCF_900659635.1 Actinomadura roseirufa
GACCTCACGACGGGTGAGGACCGGTTCGGTTCCACCACCGTGGTCAGGTTCGGCAGCGCCGAGGCCGGGGCCTCGACGTTCGTCGAGCTGCACGGCGCCGTGGTCCGGGAGGTGACGCTGAACGGCGCCGCCCTCGATCCCGCGTCCTACGACGCCGAGAAGGGACGGCTCCCGGTGCCCGGCCTCGCGGCCGACAACGAGCTCCGCGTCGTCGCCGACGTCGCCTACTCCCGGTCCGGCGAGGGCCTGCACCGGTTCGTGGACCCGGTCGACGGGAGCGTGTACCTGTACACGCAGTTCGAGACCGCCGACGCGCACCGCATGTACACCTGCTTCGACCAGCCCGACCTGAAGGCCGCCTTCGAACTGGCCGTGCGCGCGCCGGACGACTGGGAGGTCGTCACGAACGAGGCCGCCTCCTCCCGGGAGGACGGGACGTGGCGCTTCCCGCCCACCCCGGAGATCTCCACCTACATCACCGCGCTGGTCGCCGGGCCCTACCACGTCGTCCGGGACGAGTACCGCCGCGCCGACGGCACCACGATCCCGCTCGGCGTGTACTGCCGCGGGTCCCTCTCCGAGCACCTCGACGCCGACGCCATCATCGACGTCACGCGGCAGGGCTTCGCGTACTTCGAGGAGGTCTTCGGCCGGCCGTACCCGTTCGCCAAGTACGACCAGCTGTTCGTGCCGGAGTTCAACGCGGGCGCCATGGAGAACGCGGGCTGCGTGACGTTCCTGGAGGACTACGTCTTCCGGTCCCGCGTCACCGACGCCGCCTACGAGCGCCGCGCCGAGACGATCCTGCACGAGATGGCGCACATGTGGTTCGGCGACCTGGTCACCATGCGCTGGTGGGACGACCTGTGGCTGAACGAGTCGTTCGCGACGTACATGAGCGTCCTGTGCATGTCGGAGGCCACCAAGTGGACCGGCGCGTGGACGACGTTCGCCAACGTCGAGAAGGCGTGGGCGTACCGGCAGGACCAGCTGCCCTCCACCCACCCGATCTCCGCCGACATCCCCGACATCCGCGCGGTGGAGGTGAACTTCGACGGCATCACCTACGCCAAGGGCGCCAGCGTCCTGAAGCAGCTGGTCGCCTACGTCGGCCGGGACAACTTCCTTGAGGGCGTGCGCCGGTACTTCGAGCGGCACGCGTGGGGCAACACCGTCCTGACCGACCTGCTGGGGTCGCTGGAGGAGACGTCCGGCCGCGACCTGGCCGCCTGGTCCAAGGAGTGGCTGGAGACCGCCGAGGTCAACACCGTGCGCCCGCGGTACGAGGTCGACGCCGACGGGAACTTCTCGTCCTTCGCCGTCCTGCAGGAGGCCAAGCCCGACTACCCGACGCTGCGCTCGCACCGTCTCGCGATCGGGCTCTACGACCGGACGGACGAGGGACTCGTCCGCCGCGAGCGCGTCGAGCTGGACGTCGTCGGCGCCCGCACCGAGGTCCCCGAGCTCATCGGGAAGAAGCGCCCCGACCTGGTCCTGGTCAACGACGACGACCTCACCTACGCCAAGATCCGGCTGGACGAGCACTCGCTGCGGACCCTGGTCGAGGGGATCGGCGACATCAAGGAGAGCCTGCCGCGCGCGCTGTGCTGGTCGGCGGCGTGGGACATGACCCGCGACGCCGAGATGGCCACGCGCGACTACATCCGGCTCGTGGTGCGCGGCATCCGCGGCGTCACCGACATCTCGGTCACCCAGACGCTGCTGCGGCAGGCCCGCACCGCCGTCCACCAGTACGCCGACCCGGCGTGGCGGGAGGAGGGCCTCGCGCTGATGGCCGACACGCTGGCGGACCTGGCCCGCGGCGCCGAGCCGGGGTCGGACTTCCAGCTCGCCTACGTACAGGCGTTCACCGCCTCCGCCGTCTCCGCCGAGCACCTGGACTTCGTCCGGGGCCTGCTCGACGGGTCGCGGACGCTGGAGGGGCTCACCGTCGACACCGAGCTGCGCTGGGCGCTGCTGCGCCGCCTGGTCGTCACCGGGCGCGCGGACGAGGCCGAGATCGAGGCCGAGCACGAGCGCGACCGCACCGCCGCGGGCGAGCGGCACGCCGCCGCCTGCACCGCCGCGCTCCCGTCCACCGAGGCCAAGGCCGCGGCGTGGGAGCGGATCGTGTCCGGCAAGCTGCCCAACGCGGTGTTCCGCGCGACGCTCGGCGGGTTCGTGGAGCCCGACCAGGCCGGCCTCCTCGCCCCGTACGCGGAGCGGTACTTCACCGAGGTCGGGCGGCTCTGGAAGGAGTGGAGCAGCGACATGGCGCAGACGTTCGCCGAGGTCGCCTACCCGTTCCTGGTGATCGAGCAGTCCACGATCGACCGCACGGAGTCCTACATCACCGAGCAGAAGCCGCCCGCGGCCCTGCTCAGGCTCCTGTCGGAGGGCCGCGACGGCGTGGCGCGCGCGCTCCGCGCCCGCGCCAAGGACCGTTCGGCCGGCTGAGCGACGATCGCCCCCGTGGCCACGTGACCGTCTCCGGACATCGCCGTCCACGAGCGAATCGCATGGTCACGGGGTGGACATGTAAAGGTGGGGCGTGGAGACAGCAGGGGACGTACTGACCGCACTGGCCCGCCGGCACGCCTACGGCGATCTGGAGGCCCTCATCACCGAGGGCACGCTCGCCGCCGACGGCCGCTCCAGCGCCGTGGCGGCCCTGTGCGCGTTCGGGCAGCGCATCCTCGATCTGGACGCCGAGGACTTCGGCATGCCCGAGGCGGCCGGGGAGGTCCCGCGCGACCTGCTCGACCGGGCCCGCGCCAGCCGGATGCCGCAGGCGCCGCGGGAGCGGCCGCGCGGCGCCCTGGCCAGCCTGCGCCCGGCGTACGCGCTGCTGCTGGAGGTCATCGCGATCCGCTGGCGCCGCCGCGACATGGCCGCGCTCGTCGCCGCGGTGCACATCGCCGGCGAGTACCTGCCGATGCTCGCCTGGGAGCCCGTGCTCGGCCACGCCGGCGACCCGGCGCTGATCGGCGCGGCCGTGAACGGCGCGGGCAGCCGCTTCGGCGTGCCCGTCGAGCCGGGCGCGCCGCGCGCCTGCGACCACACCCGGCCCGAGCGCTCGGCCTGCGAGCGGACGCTGCGGGTCGCCAAGGAGCCGCCCCCGGGCTGGCGCGCCTACCTCGACCGGCAGCACAGCCAGGTCGCCTCGGCGCTCGGCGACTGCGCGGCCCGCTGCCGGACGCCGTGCACGGTGATGACGCGGCTGGACGGCGGCGTCCGCGCCGCGCTGACCGAGCGCTGCAAGCTGGCCGCCGAGTTCACCGAGAGCGCCCTGGTCCGGCTCCGGCACGCGGCGCCCGTCGGGCACGGCTTCGGGGTCCCCTCCCCCGAGGAGGTCCAGGCGGCCTGGGCCCGCGCCCGCAAGTCCCTGATGCACCAGCCCCTCGGCCTGGCCGCCCTGGACGGCACGGAGGACGACCCCTATCCGCTGCCGGGCCTGCCCGCGCTGTTCACCGCGATCGCGGCCGTGCGGATCGTCCCCGACACGCTGCTACACGACGTGACCGTCCGCATCACCAAGACGCTCGGCTGATCCGGCCCCGCGGCGAGGCCGCCGTTCACCGGCCCAGGTTCAGCCTCCGGCCCGGAAGGTCGTCGAGCAGGACGGCGCGGCCCTCCGCGTCGGCCAGCGGGACCCGCCAGTTCGGGTACTCGTCGACGGTCCCCGGCTGGTTCTGGGTCCGGCGCTCGCCCACCGCGTCGGCCAGCGCGATGCCGGCGAGCCGGGCCGGGGTGCGGCCGAGGAAGGCGTGCAGCGCCGACACGACCGCCGCGTCGAAGGCCGGCGAGCCGTCGGCGAGCGCCGCCAGCACCTCCTCGGGGCCGGCGGCCAGCAGGCCCTCGGCGTGCAGCAGCGCCAGCCAGCCGGCGAGCCGCCGCCGGTGCTCGGCGGCCTGCTCGGCGGCCGGGCCGGTCAGCAGGCCGAGGCGCTCGCGCAGCGCGATGTGGTCGCCGTGCAGGAACCCGGTGATGGGCGGCATGTCGTGGGTGCCGACCGTGGCCAGGGACAGTTCCCGCCACTCCCCCGGCGGCTTCGGACGCCCCTCGGCGTCGTGCTCGAACCACAGCAGGGACGTGCCGAGCACGCCCCGCTCGGCGAGTCCGGCCCGCACCTCCGGCTCCACGGTGCCGAGGTCCTCGCCGACGACCACGGCCCCCGCGCGCTCCGCCTCCCAGATCAGGCAGCCCAGCAGGGCGTCACGGTCGTACCCGACGTAGGTCCCCTCGGCGGGCGAGCCGCCCTCGGGCACCCACCAGAGCCGCGACACCTGCATGGCGTGGTCCAGGCGCAGGCCGCCGCCGTGCCGGAGCGTCGCGGCCAGCATCTCCCGGAACGGCGCGTAGGCGGCGCCCGCGAGACGGTCGGGCCGCCACGGCGGCTGGCCCCAGTCCTGGCCGAGCTGGTTGAACTCGTCCGGCGGCGCCCCGACGCTCATGCCGGGCGCCATCAGGTCCCGGTAGATCCAGGAGTCGGCGCCGCCGTGGGCGACGCCCACCGCGAGGTCGTGGACGACGCCGACCGGCATCCCCGCCTCCCGCGCCGCGCGCTGCGCCGCGCCGAGCTGCCCGTCCAGGCGCCACTGCAGCCAGGCGTGCAGGTCCACGCGGGACGCCAGCCGCCGCGCCGCGTCCGCCACCGCCGGGCTTCCCGCCTCGCGCAGCGGGGCCGGCCAGCGCCGCCAGTCGGCGCCGTGCTCCTCGCTGATCGCGCACCAGGTCGCGTACGCGGTGAGCGCCTTCCCCTCGCGGGCGCGGAACTCCTCGAACTCCCGACGCTCCCGGTCCGAGAGCGGTACCCGGTGGAGCAGCTCCAGCGCCTCCAGCTTCGCCGCCCACACCGCGTCCCTGTCGATCAGGGCGTCCGCGCGGGGCGCGGCGACCCCGTGCGGGGGGACGCGCAGCGGCGCGGCCAGGGCGGCGACGCGCTCGCGGCCTGCCGCGGACAGCGCCGCGTACTCCGGCAGGTCCTCGACCCGCAGGTAGATCGGCGCGGCGAAGCGGCGGCTCATCGGCGAGTAGGGGGACGGCCCGATCGGCGGCACGGCCTCCGTCGCGTGCAGCGGGTTGACCAGCGTGAAACCGGCGCCCGGCCCGCGGGCGCTCCACACCGCGAAGTCGGCGAGGTCGCGCAGGTCGCCCATCCCCCACGACCCGCCCGAGCGCAGCGAGTAGAGCTGGACGGTGAATCCCCACGCCCGCTCCGGGCGCCGCAGCGCTGCCGGGGCGAGCAGCAGCGGCGCGCTCTCGTACCGGTCGCCCTGCCGGTCGTGTGCCCGGGCGCGCAGGCGGTGCCAGCCGCACGGGACGTCCGGCGGCAGCCCCGCGGCGAGCCCGCCGGGCAGTGCCACGACCTCGCCCGAGTCCAGCGCGACGCTCAGCTCGGCCGGCCCGTCCGGCACCTCCGGCGGGGACGCCGCCGCGCCTCGGCGCAGGACGACGACGGGGGGCAGCAGCGGGCCGGGCCCGGCCCGCCGTTCCAGCGCGGACCGGACGGCGGCGGGGCCCGACGCGTCCACGCCGAGCGCCGCCAGGACCGCCACCAGCGTCTCGCGCGGAACGTCCACCTCCCGGCCCCGCCAGTCGGCGTACCGCGTCGCGACCCGGTGCAGGCGTGCCAGCGTGATCAGTTCGTCCTCGGCCACGCCCGCACCCATGCCCCCTCTCGGCCGGGGCAAGCCGGGCCGGACGAAGCCGTCAGGCCGTCCAGAGGGCGGGCCTGCGGCCGATCCAGGGCCGGGCCTCCTCCAGCTGCGCCGACAGCGACAGCAGCGTGCCCTCGCCGCCGAGCCGCCCGGCGAGCATGATCCCGATGGGCAGGCCGTCGCCGGTCCAGTGCAGCGGCACGGTGACGGCGGGCTGGCCGGAGACGTTGTAGGCGGCGCAGAACGGCGTGAAGTTCTTCTGGCGCTCGAAGTTCTCGGCGGGCTCCTGGTCGTGGAAGTACCCGACGGGCACGGGCGGCTGCGCCAGCGTCGGATGCAGGATGGCATCGAACTCGTCCATCACCGGGAACGCGGCGCGCAGCGCGGCCTGCAACGCGGCGTGCGCCTGGAACAGGCTCCGCGCCGATGTCGCGCGGCCCCGCTCCCGCAGCCATCGCGTCAGCGGCTGGAGATGCTGCTCCTGATCCTCTGGGACGGGCGTGAGGGTCGCCATCACGCCCCAGAGCAACTCGAAGTGCGGAACCATCGCCGGACCGAGCACGGGCGGCAGCTCCACGACCTCGTGGCCCAGTTCCTCCAGCAGCTCGGACGCCTCCTCGTAGGCGGCGACGCAGTCGGGGTGCACCGGCGCGCCCGGCACGGCGGGCTCGCGGCTGCGCGCGATCCGCAGCCGTCCCGGTGGCCGCTCCGCGTGCGACAGGAACGTCCCCTCGACGGGCGGCGCCGCGTACAGGTCGCCCGGCATGGGGCCCGCCATCACGTCCAGCAGCAACGCCGCGTCCCGCACGCTCCGGGTGATGGGCCCGTTGGTGGACAGCCCGAACAGGTCGCCGTTGAGCGGCCCCTGGGAGATCCGCCCCCGGGTCGGCTTGAGCCCGAACAGCCCGCACACGCTGCTCGGGATGCGGATCGAACCGCCGCCGTCGCTTCCCTGCGCCGCCGGCGCCAGCCCGGCGGCCACCGCCGCGGCCGCGCCGCCGCTGGACCCGCCCGCCGACCGGGAGAGGTCCCACGGCGTGCGGGCGGGGGGCGCGACGCCGCTTTCGGTATAACAGGGCAGGCCGAATTCGGGGGTCGCGGTCTTACCCAGGAGGACAGACCCCGCTTGCCTCAGCAGGGTCACGACACTGTCGTCCGCGAAACCGGTCAAATCACCAAAAACAGTCGAACCATAAGTGACCCGGACGCCGTTCACCATGTTGAGGTCCTTGACCGGCAGCGGAACGCCGTGCAGCGGCGGCAGATCCGCCCGATCCCGCGCCTCGTGGACCGCCTTGGCCGCGCGGGCGGCCTCCTCGCGGGCCCGCTCCGCGGTCACCGTCACATAGGCCCCGACCTGCGGGTTCAGCCGTTCGATACGATCAAGGTAATGGTCGGTCAGCTCGACCGGCGACACGTCGCCGACGCGGACGGCCGCGGCCATCGCCGTCAGGCCGAGGTCATGGGGAACCACAGGGGCGTTCGTCACGACCGGAACGCTAGACGCCGGCCGGGCGGGCATCAAAGATGGCACGTAGCACCACCGTACCCGTCCGCGGCGTCAGAGAATCACCTACCGTCGGCGACAAAAGTATTAACCCGGCATGACTAGTCGCCAACCGTCGCGGTGATTACTCTGCGCTCGGAGGATCATGCCCCCGATGTGAAAGGAACACGGAGCGTCACCATGTCGATCATGGAGCGGGGCAACACGCAGGACGCCCGAGGCCAGCCCGGAGGCGAGCCGGAGGAACCGCGTGGGCCCCAGCACGAGTCAGCGGTGCACGAGAGCCCGGTGAACCTGGCGAAGGAGGCGCCCGAAGAGGAGCGCACGCTCGCGACGACGCTCGCCGACCCGCGGGTGCGCCAATGGCTGCGCCGGCTCGGCGTCGCCCTGGCCGCCGGGGCGGTGCTGTCGCTCGCCGGCGTCCGCATCGGCATCAGCGCGGCGATCCTGGTGGTCATCGTCGACACCGTCCGCACCTCGCGGAAGACCTCCAGCGTCACCGCCTGGCAGAAGTCCTCGGCCGCCGAGCGGCGCACCGAGCGGCAGCTGAAGTCCCTCCAGCGCAACGGGTACCTCGTGCTGCACGCACGCGCCGTGCCCCGCGACGACGAGGGCGTCAGCGACGGGCGGATCGACCACCTGGTGATCGGGCCGAGCGGCGTCTACGCCATCGACTCCGAGAACTGGGACAAGCGCCTGCCGGTGCGCACCATGTCCCACCTCAAGCTCTTCCACGGCCCCTTCAACAAGAAGGACCGCCTCGACGAGGCGCGCTGGGAGGCCGAGCAGGCCAGCAAGATCATCGGTGGCCAGGTCGGCTTCGAGGTACCGGTGCAGCCCTCGGTGGCCATCTACGGGCCGGCCATCCCGTGGAAGGTCATGCGAGTCCGGGACGTGGACGTCTTCGCGGGCAACCGGGCCCGCGCCTACCTCCGCCGCCGGCCGAAGATCCTCACCGAGACCGACGTCCAGCGGATCTTCCAGGCGGCCGAGGAGGCGCTGCCGCCGAAGTACCCCGACTGAAACCCCCGCGGGCGGCCCGCACCCCTGGGGCCGCCCCGCCGGCACACACCCCCCGCGCCCCGGCTAACCATGCCGGGGCCCCACACCCCACCCCACAACGATCACCCCGCGCCCCCAGACCCACACACCGACGCGGCTAATCGGACGACCAGGCTCACCGACATTGGGCCCCGCCGCCCGAACACACCACCCGCCGGCGCTCAGCCACCACGAACACGCCGCGCCCCGGGCCCAACCACCCGCATGGCGACACGAACCACCGGGCCGAACCCACGCAGAGCCCGCGCCACGCACCACGGTGATCACGCCGCCCCCAAGGCCCACGTTCCGACGCGGCTAATCGGACGACCGGGCCGACCCATACTGGGCCCGCCGTCCGAACACACCACCCCCCGGCGCCCCGAGCCACCGAGATCACGCCGTGCCCCAGGGCCGACCACCGGCATGGCGACTTGGACCGCCGGGCCGTGCGCCGCGCGCCATGATGATCACGCCGTGCCCTCAGGCCCACGTGCCGACGCGGCGGCCCGGACGGCGACCAGGTCTACGCAGGCTGGGCCCGGTCGGGCGAGCGCTCCACCTTGGCGGCGTCCCCGGTCGCCGAGATCGTGCCGCGGCCTGAGGTGGGTGGGGTGGGGGCGGTTGATGGGGTTATCGGGGCCGTTCGCGTTGGGGCTCTGATGGCTGTGCCGGGGGACGTCGGCGTTTCCTGTCACGATCAGGGCGCTTGGGGGCCCTGCTCCGGCGGTGGGTGCGATCGGGCCGGTGGGCGGCGGCGCGGCGGTGAGGGGGCGGGCGGCGGAATCCGCGGGGGGTTCGCGGGCGTTGGTAGCATCGAACGACACGGCCGTCCCAGGCGCGATCTCCGCCGGGCCGGCGGCAGCGCCGCGAACCGCCGCTGCCCGCGCTTCCGCACCGCGACCCGCGCCGAGACCGCCCCGCCCGACCGGCGCGGCGGGTCGTACGATCGGTGTCACGGCACGTCACAGGTTGGAGAGGTCACAGATGCCCCCGCTCAGGTCACGCACGGTCACGCACGGCAGGAACATGGCGGGCGCCCGCGCGCTCATGCGGGCCAGCGGCGTCGAACGCGAGGACTTCGGCAAGCCGATCGTCGCCGTGGCCAACAGCTTCACCCAGTTCGTGCCCGGCCACGTCCACCTGGACGCCGTCGGCAAGGTCGTCGCCGGCGCGGTCCGCGAGGCCGGCGGCGTGCCCCGCGAGTTCAACACCATCGCCGTGGACGACGGCATCGCCATGGGCCACGAGGGGATGCTGTACTCGCTGCCGTCCCGCGAGGTCATCGCCGACGCCATCGAGTACATGGTCAACGCGCACTGCGCCGACGCCCTCGTCTGCGTGTCCAACTGCGACAAGATCACGCCCGGGATGATGCTGGCGGCGCTGCGGCTCAACATCCCGACCGTGTTCGTCTCCGGCGGCCCGATGGAGGCCGGCAAGCCCGTCGAGGGCGTCATGGGCGGCCACAAGCTCGACCTGATCGACCCGATCATCGCCTCCGCGGACGGCTCCGTCGCCGACGAGACGCTCCTCGCCATGGAGGAGAGCGCCTGCCCGACCTGCGGTTCCTGCTCGGGCATGTTCACCGCCAACTCCATGAACTGCCTCACCGAGGCCATCGGCCTGGCGCTGCCCGGCAACGGCACCGTCCTGGCCACCCACACCGCCCGGCGGCGGCTGTACGAGGACGCCGGCCGCACCGTCGTGGAGATCGCCCACCGCTACTACGACGGCGACGACGAGTCCGTCCTGCCGCTGAACATCGCCACCCGCGACGCGTTCGAGAACGCCATGGTCCTGGACGTGGCCATGGGCGGCTCCACCAACACGATCCTGCACCTGCTGGCCGCCGCCTACGAGGGCGGCGTGGACTTCGGGCTGGAGGAGATCGACGCGCTGTCCCGCCGCGTCCCGTGCATCTGCAAGCTGGCCCCGGCCACCGCCCGCTACCACGTCGAGGACTGCCACCGCGCCGGCGGCGTCCCCGCCCTGCTGGGCGAGCTGAACCGGGCCGGGCTGCTGCACCGCTCCGCCCACTCGATCCACTCCGCGTCCCTTACCGAGTTCCTCGACAAGTGGGACGTGCGCTCCCCCGGCGTGCTCCCCGAGGCCGTGGAACTGTTCCACGCCGCGCCCGGCGGCGTGCGCAGCACCTCGGCGTTCAGCCAGAGCGCCCGCTGGGAGGACCTCGACCTCGACCGCGCCGAGGGCTGCATCCGCGACGTCGAGCACGCCTACACCGCCGACGGCGGCCTCGCCGTCCTGCGCGGCAACATCGCCCCCGACGGCTCGATCGTGAAGACCGCCGGCGTGGACGAGGAGCTGTGGACCTTCACCGGCCCCGCGGTCGTGTTCGAGAGCCAGGACGACGCCGTCGAGGGCATCCTCGGCGGCCGGGTCACGGCCGGCGACGTCGTCGTGATCCGCTACGAGGGCCCGAAGGGCGGCCCCGGGATGCAGGAGATGCTGTACCCGACGAGCTTCCTCAAGGGCCGCGGGCTCGGCAAGGACTGCGCGCTGATCACCGACGGCCGCTTCTCCGGCGGGACGAGCGGGCTGTCGATCGGGCACGCCTCCCCCGAGGCCGCGGGCGGCGGCGTCATCGCCCTCGTCCAGGACGGCGACCGCATCGTGATCGACATCCCGAACCGGGTGCTGGAGCTGGACGTGCCCGCCGACGAACTGGAGATCCGACGCGAGAAGCTGCTGGCCGACCTCGGCGGCTACCGGCCGCGCGACCGCCACCGCCCGGTCAGCGCCGCCCTGCGCGCCTACGCCGCGATGGCCACCTCCGCCTCCACCGGAGCCGCCCGCGACGTCTCCCAGCTGGAGCGCTGAGCACTACCCGCGAGGTAATCGCCCGCACTCCCCTGGCAGGGCAGAGTGGTGGACGTCAGCCCGGGACCACCGATCCGGTGGTCCCGGCACCACCTCTCAGGAGCTCCCAATGCCCGCTTACGCCTTCGCCCACCTGTTCCCCCGGCCGCCCATCCACGACGACGTCTTCGTCTACATGGAGCGCATCCAGGACACCCTGGACCCGTTCGGGGGCCACTTCATCGTCCACGGCGGCACCCACGAAGTGGTCGAAGGGCCGTGGGAGGGCGCCGTCGTGCTGATCGAGTTCCCGGACATGGACCGCGCCCGCGCCTGGTACGCGTCGGACGCCTACCGGGAGATCCTGCACCTGCGCGCCGACAACATGGAGGGCCCCGTCCTCCTGCTGGAGGGCGTCTCCCGCGACCACGACTCGGCCGCCATGGCCGCGGCGATGCGAGCCGCGCAGAACGACGCGTGAGAACGGCGGTCAGCCGCAGCAGCCCCCGCCGCAGCAGCCGCCGCCGGACGGCGGAGGGGCCGGCGAGCCGGCGCGGGCGGACCCGGTGACGGCGACCGTCGACAGCAGCTTCACCGTGTCGTCATGGCCGTCCGGGCAGGGCGCCGGATCCGAGGCGTTGATCATCGGGCGGGAGACCTCGAAGGTCGACCCGCAGGCGCGGCAGCGGTAGTCATAGCGTGGCACGCGCCCAGGATACGGTCAGGCGGCCGGTTCCGACACGTACGCGGCCCACTGAGGGTCGCCGTCGTGGACGAGCCCGATCAGCCGCCAGTGCGCGCCGCGCGGCACGCCGGGGGTGATGGTGAGCGTCCAGCCGATCTCCTCCAGGAGCCGGTCGGCCTTGCGGTGGTTGCACGTCATGCAGGAGGCCACGCAGTTCTCCCACACGTGCTTGCCGCCGCGGCTGCGCGGGTGGACGTGGTCGATGGTCTCGGCGCGGCGGCCGCAGTAGACGCACCGGAAGTTGTCGCGCCGCATGAGCGCCGCCCGGGTCAGCGGCACCCGGGTCCGGAACGGGATCCGGACGTAGCGGCGCAGCCGGATCACCGAGGGGACGTCGATCTGCATCGTCGCCGAGTGGAGCACGGCGCCGGAGGTGTCGTGATGGACGATCTCCGCCTTCTCGCGGAGCACGAGGCAGACGGCCCGCCGCAGCGGGAGCGTCGTGAGTGGTTCGTACGTCGCGTTGAGGAGGAGGACCTGTCGCATCAGACGCCCTCCGCCGGGCAGTGCCGTCCGATGGCCTCGGCGGGCGCGGCTGAGCGCGCCTCCCACCGAGGCCCGATTATCGCTTCCGGTACCTGCGCACTCGCCATGAGGTCCTCCTCAGGGGCGAACCGACTGGAATCAGTGTGGCCTCTGAGGAGCCCGTCCGCTACCCCAATAATCCCCATCCGCGTGCCTGATCGAACGCAAAAACACGCCTCGGGCCTGCCAAACCCGCCGCGGGGACGGCCGTCCGTGCCCCCGGCGGCCCCGGCGGACTCGCCGGAGCGGATGGTCCGCAACGGCCAATACAGTGCAGGACATGACCGGAACGTCTTATCCTTCCGCCCCGCGCCAGGACATCGTCGACGAGATCCACGGCCACCGGGTCGCCGATCCGTACCGCTGGCTGGAGGATCCCGGCAGCACCGAGACCAAGGCCTGGCTCGCCGCGCAGGACGAGCTCTTCACCAAGGCCGCGGACGCCCTGCCGGGGCGTGAGCGGCTGCGGGAGCGGCTCGCCGAACTGCTCGGAGCCGGCAGCGTCGGCGCGCCCGTCTGGCGGGGTGAGCGGCGGTTCTTCACCCGGCGGACGGCCGAGCAGGAGCATCCGGTGCTCTACACCGCCGACCCGGACGGCACGGAACGCGCCCTGGTCGACCCGATGGCGCTGGATCCGGACGGCACCACCACCCTTGACGGATGGCAGCCCGACAAGGAGGGCCGCCTCCTGGCGTACAAGGTCTCGACAGGAGGCGACGAGGAGTCCCTGCTGTACGTCATGGACGTCGCCACGGGCGAGCGGGTCGAAGGGCCCATCGACCGGGTCCGCGAGTCGTCCATCGCCTGGCTGCCCGGCGGCGGTGCCTTCTACTACTCCCGCCGCCTCCCCGCGGGCGAGGTGCCGGCGGGCGAGGAGCAGTACCACCGCCGCGTGTACCTGCACCGCCTCGGCACCGACCCGGACACCGCCGACGCCCTGATCTTCGGCGAGGGCAGGGACAAGACCGAGTACTACGGCGTCGGCGTCAGCCGAGACGGGCGCTGGATGACGATCTCGGCGTCCCAGGGCACCGCGCCGCGCAACGACCTGTGGATCGCCGACCTGTCCGCGAGCCCCGCCGAACGGCCCGCGCTGCGCGCCGTCCAGGAGGGCGTGGACGCCGGGACCGGCCTGCACGTGGGCCGGGACGGGCGCGCCTACGTCTTCACCGACCGCGACGCGCCCCGGTCGCGGCTGTGCGTCGCCGACCCGGCCGACCCGTCCTACGAGACGTGGCGGGATCTGGTCCCGGAGGATCCGGAGGCCGTGCTCACCGACTACGCGATCCTGGACGGCGCGCCGCGGCCCGTCCTGCTCGCCGGGTGGACGCGCCACGCGATCAGCGAGATCACCGTGCACGACCTGCGCACCGGGGAGCGGATCGGTACCGTCCCGACGCCGGGACTCGGCACGACCGGCGGCATCGTCGAGCGGCCGGAGGGCGGGCACGAGGCGTGGTTCGGGTACACCGACGCGGTCACCCCGTCCTCGGTCCTGCGCTACGACGCGCGGACGGGTGAGACGACCCCGTGGGCCTCGGCGCCCGGCACGGTCGAGGTGCCCGAGGTCGAGACCCGCCAGGTCGTCTACGCCTCGAAGGACGGCACGCCGGTCCGGATGCTGGTCACGTCCCGGCCGGGGGCCGCCGGCCCGCGCCCGGCGATCCTGTACGGCTACGGCGGCTTCAACATCTCCCTCACCCCCGCCTACTCCGCCGGGATCCTCGCCTGGGTCGAGGCGGGCGGCGTCTACGCCGTCGCGAACCTGCGGGGCGGGTCCGAGGAGGGCGAGCAGTGGCACCGCGCGGGCATGCGCGACCGCAAGCAGAACGTCTTCGACGACTTCCACGCCGCCGCCGAGCGGCTGGTCGCCGACGGGCTCACCACCCCGGCGGCGCTGGGCATCTCCGGGGGCTCGAACGGCGGCCTGCTGGTCGGCGCCGCGCTGACCCAGCGGCCCGATCTCTACCGCGCCGCCGTCTGCTCCGCGCCGCTGCTCGACATGGTCCGCTACGAGCGGTTCGGGCTGGGCCGGACGTGGAACGACGAGTACGGCACGGCCGACGACCCCGAAGAGTTCGGGTGGCTGATCGGGTACTCGCCGTACCACCGCGTCCGGGCCGGGACCGCCTACCCGGCGACCCTGTTCACGACCTTCGGCGCCGACACCCGCGTGGACCCGCTGCACGCCCGCAAGCTGTGCGCGGCGCTCCAGTGGGCGACGGCGTCGGACGCGCCCGTCCTGCTGCGGGACGAGGCGGAGGTCGGGCACGCCGCGCGGTCGGTGAGCCGCTCGGTCGAGCTGACCGCCGACACGCTCGCCTTCCTCGCCGCGCAGACCGGCCTGGACCTCACCGCCCCGGCGGGCTCCGAGCCGGGAAGGGACGGCCGATGAGGGGCACATGGTTGACACGTGGTCTCATAGTGTCGTGACTTCTTCGGCGGCACACGTTCCCACGGCGATGGAGCGGACGCTCGGGCTGCTCGCCGAGCCGCCCGCCGGCCCCGACCCGTCGGCGGGCTACCTCGACCTGCTCGGGCCCGCCGCCGAGCCGTCGCCGTCCCCGGCCCAGTCGGTGATGCGGTCGGCGTTCCTCCCGCGGATCTACGAGAGGGTCTGGCGGCCCGTCGGGTTCAACCTCGCCAAGGGCTGGCCGATCGGCCCCGGCACCGCCGCCGAGCACGCGCTGGCCCGCGAGTGGCTCGGCCTCGGCCGGCCCGGCGCGGCCGGACGGCCCGCGGCGACCGTGCTGGACGTGGCGTGCGGACCGGGGAACGTCACCCGCGCCCTGGCCGCGGGCGTCGCCGAGGACGGCCTGGTCGTCGGCCTGGACGCGTCCCGGACCATGCTCGCCCGCGCCGCCGCCGACACCTTCGGCCCGGCGGACGCCGGGCGGCCCTCCGGCGGCGGCGTCTGCTACCTGCGCGGCGACGCCGCCGGCCTGCCGTTCCGGGACGGGACGTTCGACGCCGTCTGCTGCCTCGGCGCGCTGTACCTGTTCGACGACCCGTGGGCGGCGCTGGACGGCATGACCCGCGTCCTGCGGCCGGGCGGCCGCCTGGTCATCCTCACCTCGCGGCGGCCGGTGGAGCTGGCGCCGGCGCGGATCGGCGGTGCCCTCGTCCGGCGGGCCACCGGGCTGAGGGTGTTCGGCGACCGGGAGGTCACCGACGCCCTGGACGCCCGGGGCCTCACGGACATCGCGCGGCGCCGGTTTCCGCTCATGCAGATGGTCACCGGGCGCCGTCCCGGAAATACGGGCCTGTTTTAGAGCCCCTGGCACCTTGCCGGAAACGGGGGTCGTCCCTCACCATGAACGGCACGCACCCCGGCGGAGCCCGAGCGGCCCCGCCGTGCGCGCGAGGAGACGACCCCCTCCTGGTCTTGGGAAGCGTCCAGGAGGGGGTTCCTTCTCAGTGGGCCTCAGCCGGTCCCGGCCGGTGCCCCTCGCCCGGCCCGGACGCCCCGGCCGTCACCGCAGCGGCTTCTCGATGTAGATGGTGACGATGCCGCCGATCGGCTCGCGACGCGTCTCCGTCCAGCCGAAGCCGCGGTACAGCGCCAGCGCCGGGCCCTGCAGTTCGGTGGTGTCGGCGCGCAGGATCCGGTAGCCGTACTCCCGGGCGCGTTCCTCCAGCGCGGTGACCAGGGCGGTGGCGTACCCGCGGCGCTGGACGGCGGGCCTGACCCGCACCCGGACCATCTCGGCGGCGTCCAGGACGGGCGCGCCCGGCGCGTAGCCCCCGAACGCGCGGGCGTGGCCGCCCGGCACGAGGTCGGCGCGGCGCAGGCCGCCCATGGCCACGATCGCGCCGTCGAGCTCGCCGACGAGGAACTCGCCGTCGTTGCGGAGATAGATGTCCTCCATCCGGAAGAAGTCGTGGTCGTAGTAGACGCCGTCACCGGGCCTCAGCCCCACCTGGGCCAGGCCCTCGCGGTGCAGCGCGAGGATGGTGGCGTGGTCGGCGGCCCGGTACCGCCGCAGCCGCAGGGCCCCGTAGTGCCAGATGGGCGGCTCCTGCTGGAGCCGGACCAGGGCGTGGGCGCCGTGCCCGGCGGGGCGGTCCCCCCGGGGACCGCCGTCGGTCGTTCCCATGACCGGTCAGACCTGTTCGGACGGCGGGACGGACGTGTTGCCGGTGGGACTGGTGACCCAGGGCCCGGCGAGCGCCTCGTAGAAGTCCTTCAGGGCGGGGATGTCGCCGTGCTTGGCCGACACCGCGGCGCCGATCTGGCGGGCCCGGTGGACGAGGATGTCGGAACGGTGGTCGGCGGGCAGGTCGAGGATCGCCTCCCGGCCGGCGGTCAGCGCGGCCTCGGGGTGCCCGGCGTGCAGCCGGCACGTCGCCCGGTCGAGCCGGACGAGCGTGAGGTCGACGCGGTCGGTGGGCGCGTACAGGGTGAGCGCGTGGCTCAGCACCTCGTCGCCGTGCCGGTGGTCGCCGAGGTTGGTGAAGGTGTCGCCCTCGTAGAAGGCCATCTGGCGGTCGGTGAAGCCGAACACCAGGTCGCTGGTGTCGGTCTTGGACAGCTGGTCGAACACCGCCCGGCCGCGGACCAGGGCCCGGCGCGCGCTCGGCGCGGCGTCGCCGCGGCCGCGCAGCGCGAGCATGCCGAGCGCGCGCGCCTCCACGGCGGGCGCCATGGCGGCGGCGACGCCGGGGGTGCGGCCGGCGAGGTCCTGGGCCTTGCGGGCCAGGTGCAGCGCCTCACGGGGGTCGCCGTAGTACATGGGCACCAGCGACTCGCGGACGGTCACCCAGGCGCGCAGCTGCCGGTCGCCGGTCTCGTCGGCGGCGGTCCGCGCGGTGCGGAAGAACGACCGGGCCAGCCGGTGGTCGCCGAGGTTGATCATGATCAGCCCGGACAGCCCGGACAGCTGCGCGGCGATCCGGCACAGCCGCTCCTGGAGCTCGACGGGCTGGCGCTTGTCGCACATGCGCCGCACCTCGCTGAAGTCCAGCAGCACGTCGCACAGCATCCGCAGGGACGGTGTCGCCTGGTACTGGCGGCCGTAGCCGTAGGTCGTCTCCTCCCACTGGTCGAGCATCGTCGGCGAGACGGTCGCGCCGACGAGCGTGTCGTCCATCTTGCGCCGAAGGTTGTCGACCGCCCCAAGGAACTGACCGTCGAGCGCCACGCCCGCTCCGGCCAGCAGTTGCAGAAGGGTCCTACGAAGCACGATGTCCTCCTCTCCCACATCAATGGACAGGGGGCCGTCGGCGCGGTCGGGGCCCCGGAGATCGTTGACGGTGCCCCAGGGACGTTCCTCCGCCCTGGGGATGATGGAGCCGACGAGAGCGACGTCGGGCTCCCGGGCGCCGTGGCGTTCCGGTGCCCGCGGCTGCGGGACCGGGGCGGCGCCCGGACGGTGCGCGTGCCCCCTGCCGCAGATGCAGGGGCTCTGGAACCCGAGGACGTCGGGCTCCACCCGGTAGACGGCGCAGAGGTAGTGCAGGTACTCGGGACCGGGTCGCTTGTACCCGCTCTCGTAGGCCGACAGCAGCGTCTCCCCGAGCCGGGGGGCCGGCTTGCCGTCGACCTCGTAGAGGGCCCTGACCTGCGCGACGATGTCGGACAGCGCGACGCCGTGGGCGAGACGGTGCGACTTCACGCGGCTCGTGCCGAACAAGGGCCCGCACTGCTCGTGGATGTCCTGTGCGATGTCCACGGGGAAGCGCCCCCGGGCCAGTCCGTGCGCGCGAATCCTCCGGGCGACGTCCGTCTCTTTCCGGGGGGCGTCCGACATGCGGTTCCGGCCTCCTCACCGCTGGGCTGAGACGCCGCCGCCGGGGGCGGGGCGGACGTCCGTGCACGGCGACCGGTAACTAGATGGCCACGACAGATAATCTCTCGCGCACGCAGCGTAACCCTCAGGGAAGGGCTGGCCAAGCGGTTCGCGGGAAGTGGGGACCTTGGGACGCGCCCCCGTCCTCCCAGAGTAGAGATTCTTCCCCCGGGGCGGAGGAACCTTCGCCTGAGGTGGGGTAATCCGGTACTTCGCCGGGCCGCCGCCCCTTGACCCACCCCCGCGAGAGTTGCAATTCTCGCCGCGAGTGACGACACGGATCCGCAGAGTCGATCATCCGCCGGTGCGCCGGCGGCGGCCCGCACGCGCCTGCGGGCGGCGGCGAAGCGGTCCTCGGAGCACGACTGATGGAGGGGGTGCGCGGTGGTCAGCGACGGAGGCGTCGGCTACCTCGAGGAGCTGGAGCACGAACTCGATACGCGCGGGCTCGTCGCCCGCGTCGTTCGGACGCGCTCGGGGCCGGCCTTCCTGCGCGTGGTGAACCCCGAGGCCGCGAGCCTCGCGGAGGACGTCACGTGCGCGCCGGCGCCGGAGTCGCCCGACCACTACTTCTGGTGGTCGTGGGGCGAGCTGATGCACCGGGTGGACGATCCGGGCGGCGCCGCGGTGAAGCTGGCCCACGTCCTGCAGCCCCTGCTGCTGGACATGCGCGAGCGCGACCGGCACGAGCGCGACCGGCACGAGGCGCGCGACGGAGGCGGCCGGCGGGACCCGCGTGAGCGGGACCACCGCGACCTCCGCGACCGCGAGCCGTGCGAGCGGAGGGTGGGCCGCTCCTAGAACCGGGCGTGCCCCGCGGAGCCGCGGCCTGAACGGCGCGGCAGCCGCGGACCCCGCGGGGCACGCTCGCCCGGCCGGTCCCTCCCCGGCCCGGCTCCGGGCCGTCCCGCCTCGCGCGGGCGCGAGCCGATCGCCTCCAGTCCCCCTGCGATCCGCACGCGGCGCGCGGGTCCACGACGAGGCGGCCCGGCGTCCGGAGCCGGGGAGGGCCCGTCACGGCCGGCGCGGCATCGCCGCGGCACCGTGCCGCCGGGGTCCCGGGACCCCTCCGCCGCCCATGCCTGATCACATAGGCTGGAGTCGCTATGGCTGAAGCTGAACAGGTCACGTTCTACGAAGCGGTCGGCGGCGAGGAGACCTTCCGCCGGCTCGTCCACCGCTTCTACGAGGGCGTCGCGGGCGACCCGGCGCTGCGCGCCCTCTATCCCGAGGAGGATCTCGGGCCCGCCGAGGAGCGGCTGCGGCTCTTCCTCATCCAGTACTGGGGCGGCCCGACGACCTACAGCCGGCAGCGAGGGCACCCGCGGCTGCGGATGCGGCACGTCCCGTTCGTCATCGGCGAGGCCGAGCGCGAGGCGTGGCTGAGGCACATGCGCGTGGCCGTGGACGAGCTGGAGCTTCCCGAGCGGTTCGAGAAGATGCTCTGGGACTACTTCACGATGGCCGCGCGCAGCATGGTGAACTCCCCCACGTGAGGTGAGCGGGTCCCCGCGGGCGGCGGCGCGCGGCGCCCCGTCCGTGAGGACGGCGCACCGCGCGCCGGAGGCTCGCTACAGCGGCGGACGCTGGAGCAGGAGCGGGTCGTCGGCCGTGACCGAGGGTGCCTTGAGGGACGGCGCGCCGGGCTGGACGTTCGCCCAGCGGAGCAGGTCCGCGGTCGCCTTCGCCCTCTGCGCGTCGGGCAGCTTGGCGATCAGCCTGCCGCTGTGGTTCATGCCGGGCGCGGTGTAGACGGCCGAGTCGCGGCTGCCCTTGCCGAGCCGGAACCGCTCGGAGCCCCACGGGTCGTTCTCCCCGTACAGGAACAGCAGCCTGCTGCCGTGCTCGCGGACCCACCGGTCGACGTCGCGCATCGCCTTGCCGCCGTCGAAGCGCATCGGGATGTCACGCGGGACGTAGGTGCGCGGCTGGTAGCTGTTCTCGTACCGCAGCAGCGGGCGCAGGTTCGTGAACTGGGGCTTCGGCCAGCCGAGCTCGGTCCCGGCCTGGTAGTAGTACGGGACGTAGGGGGCGAGGCCCTGGTCGGTGTAGAAGTCCAGCCCGGAGATCGTGTTGAGCGTCTCGTAGATCTCGTCGTCGGAGGCGTTCACGGCGGGCAGCGAGCCGCAGTCGGACTGCAGGCTGTACTGCCAGAAGGTCCACTCGTAGTCCATCACCGAGTTCTCGAACGCGCGGTCGGGCGTCCGCAGGATGCCGAACGTCCAGCCGTTCTTGGCGGCGTCGGCCTTGAAGCGCGCCAGCATCGCCGGGCGGCGCTTGAGGAACTCGCGCGCGAGCCCCTTCAGGTGCGCGCGGCACTGCGGGTCGGAACCGACCGTCTGGAAGAACCGGTCGTAGGCCCTGTCGTCGTTGTTGTCGACGTCGTTCGGGGCCACGTACACGACGCTGCCGTCGACGTCACGCGGGTAGAAGCGCTTGTGGTAGACGACCGTCATGCCGCCCTTGCTGGCGCCGGTCGAGATCCACTTCGCCTTGTAGATCTTCTTCAGCTGCCCGATGAGCCGGTGCTCGTCGGTGGCGGCCTGCCAGATCGTGTCCTTGCGCCAGTCGGCCGGCTCGGGACGGGACGGGGTGAAGTACCGGTACTCGACCGAGATCTGGTTCCCGCCGACGAGCGCGGTCGGTTCCGAGGTGAACATGGTCTCGGGCGTGCTGTAGCCGCTGGTGTAGAGCACCATCGGCCGGTCCGCCGCCTTGTGCTCCAGCATGATCCGCTGCTCGAACCACTTCCCCTTGGGGTCGCGGTGGTCGACGGGCTGGCGGTAGGTGAGCCAGAACCACCGGTAGCCGGGCAGTGTGGAGGTCTTCTCCGTCACCGTCATTCCGGGGATCGCCTTCAGCTGGTCGGCGATGTCGCCGGCCCGCGCCGAGCCCGGCCGCGCGGTCACCGCGGCCTGCGCCGTCATGGCGCCCGCCCCGGTCACTCCCGCGGCCAGCAGCAGTGCCATCGCTCCTCGTGAGACGCGCCGCATCATGCCCCTTCCACGTGGGATCTCCACATTTCGCGACGCGACAATAGAGGGCAAAGTAGGGCAAGAACGGAGTCCTGCAACGCTTGTTACCGAGCCGTGACGGCTTGGTGGTGATCTGTCCGGCTTGGGGCGTAGCGTCGGAATCTGGGGAGCGATCGGCCGTGACGGGGCCGATTCGCGCAGTGATCTCGACAAGGGGGACGAGACCATGTTCATCCAGGTAATCCAGGGACACGTCACCGACCGGGACGAGGTCAAGGAGGCCATGGACCGCTGGGTCCGGGACCTCGCGCCGGGCTCGATCGGCTGGCTCGGCAGCACCGGGGGGATCACCGACGACGACACGTTCGTCACCCTCGCGCGGTTCGAGTCCCGGGAGGCCGCGCGCCGCAACAGCCACCGCCACGAGCAGGAGCAGTGGTGGACCGAGCTGTCCAAGACGTTCAGCGGCGAGGTGACCTTCCACGACTGCGCCGAGACCGGCGACTGGCTCGGCGGCGGGTCCGACGACGCCGGGTTCGTCCAGATCATGCACAGCCGCGTCCGCGACCTCGCCGGGCTGCGCGCGTGGATGGACCGGCAGGACTACGGCATGCTCCGCACCTTCCGTCCCGACATCATCGGCGGCCTGTGGGCCGCGCACGGCGACGGCGGCCTGACCGAGGCCGTCTACTTCACCTCCGAGGCCGAGGCCCGCGCGGGCGAGGGCAAGGAGGCGCCGGCCGAGATGCGGGCCGCCATGGAGGAGATGCGGCAGTTCTACGAGGGCGACTTCACCTACCTCGACCTCAAGGACCCGTGGCTGGCCTCGCCGCGCTGACGCGGTCCGATCTGGACCCCGGGCCCCGGAACCGGGGCCCGGGAAGGGGTCCAGGCCCACGAGGGCGGGTCAGACGGCGCCGCCGGTGAGGAAGTGGGCGAGCAGCCAGCCGAGGCCGAGCACCAGGGCGAGGCGGCGCAGCTGCCACCCGGCCGGCTTGCCCCGGATGGCGAACACGTTCCACACCAGCTCCGACAGGGTGTCGTCGGGCTTCCGGTTGAAGACGGCCGGCAGTTCGATGGCGAAGAACATGAGGATCCACAGGATCCATGCGGCGAGATAGGGGGACATGGGCTGCTTCTTCGGCTCGTGGACGATGACTCTTTCCGGTAATACCCGGAAATAGTGATCGTCAAGCGAGGCCGCGCACCACCGCTGAACCGGCCTCAAAGACGCGGTGAGAACCGGGCGGTTCTCACCGCCGGGGGCCGGCACCCCGGCTCGACGGGGACGGGGCGAGGGCCACGCCGTCGTCCCAGGGGGCGAGGCGCTCGAAAAGGCGCTCGTCGTGCCACCGGCCGTCCACATGGATGTGCCCGCGGGCCGTCCCGACGGCCGTGAAGCCGTTGCGCTCCAGGACGCGCTGCGACGCGCGGTTGTCGACCCGCGTGAACGCCTCGACCCGGTGCAGGCACAGGTCGCCGAACGCCACGTCCAGCACCTGCCGTACGGCCTCGGTGGCGACGCCACGGCCCGCGTGCGCGCGCGCCACCCAGTAGCCCACGAAGCAGCTCTGGAGGGGGCCGCGCAAGATGTTGTTGAGCGTGATGCGGCCCGCGACCTTCCCGTCCACCAGGATGACGCCGGGCCACAGCTCGCCCGCGCCGTGCGCCTCGCACAGCTCCCGCAGGTTGGCCCGCTGCCCGCCGGCCGTGAAGTACTCCTCCGGCCGCGCCGGCTCCCACGGCCGCAGGTAGGCGCGGTTCTCCTGGTAAAGATGGGCGAGGACGTCCGCGTCCGCGACCCGCGCCGCCCGCAGCGCGACCCCTCGCGCCTCGGCCGCGGCGACCCGGCCGCCCAGTGGCGGGCCGGTGACGACCGTCATGCGCCCGGGGGCATGTGGCGGCCGATGAACTCCCGCTCCTCGGCCGTGAACCGGCGCAGCCGCCCCTCCGACACGTCGAAGGCCACCAGCGTGGACGTCGCCGTCGCGTACACGTTCTCGTCGTCCAGCACCTCGTAGGCCAGCTTGAACGAGGCGGCGCGGCACTCGGTCACCCACGTCTCCACCCGGATCGGGTAGACGGTCGGCAGCAGCGGCTGCCGGTAGTCGATCTCGTGCCGCGAGATCACCATGCCCCGGACCGGCTGCTCCCCCTTGCGCACCGGGTCGCCGTGGAACATCTCCAGCCGCGCGTCCTCCAGGTAACCGAGGAACTTCACGTTGTTCACATGGCCCTGGGAGTCGATGTCCCCGAAGCGGATGTTGAACTCGTAGACGTGCCGGTACGCCGCCGCGGGCAGATCGGTCTGCTGCATGTCCTCGCCTGGGAGTCGGGTGGTGGGGGGCTCTCCACCGGTTCGCCCGATGCTACCCGGGGCGTCATTACGGCCCGTCCCCCGCCCGCGTGACGAAGACCGCATTCCCCGTAATTCACCGTTTCGCGCACCCGTGCCGGGGCTCGCGGGACGGGCCGCAGACGGCGGGACGGCCGCGCCCCGCCGATGCGGGGCGCGCGGCCGTCCCGTCCCGCGTCAGTCGCGGGTGAGCTTGCGGTGCGTCACCCGGTGCGGGCGGGCCGCGTCGGCGCCCAGCCGCTCGATCTTGTTCTTCTCGTAGTCGGCGAAGTTCCCCTCGAACCAGAACCAGTTCGAGCCCTCCTCCCACGCCAGGATGTGCGTGGCGATGCGGTCCAGGAACCACCGGTCGTGCGAGGTGATCACGGCGCAGCCCGGGAACTCCAGCAGGGCGTTCTCCAGGCTGGACAGCGTCTCGGTGTCCAGGTCGTTGGTCGGCTCGTCCAGCAGCAGCACGTTGCCGCCCTGCTTGAGCGTCAGCGCCAGGTTCAGCCGGTTGCGCTCGCCGCCCGACAGCACGCCCGACGGCTTCTGCTGGTCAGGCCCCTTGAACCCGAACGCCGCGACGTAGGCGCGGGACGGCATCTCGACCTGGCCGACGTTGATGTGGTCCAGCCCGTCCGAGACGACCTGCCACACCGTCTTCTTCGGGTCGATGCCCCCGCGGCCCTGGTCGACGTAGGAGACCTTGACCGTCTCGCCGACCCGCAGGACCCCGTCGTCCGGCTGCTCCTCCCCCACGATCATGCGGAAGAGCGTCGTCTTGCCGACGCCGTTCGGCCCGATGACGCCGACGATGCCGTTCGGCGGCAGGTTGAACGACAGGTCGTCCATCAGGACCCGGTCGCTGAACCCCTTGGTCAGATCGTCCGCGATGATCACGGTGGAGCCCAGGCGGGGCCCCGGCGGGATCTGGATCTCCTCGAAGTCCAGCTTGCGGGTCTTGGCCGCCTCGGCCGCCATCTCCTCGTACCGTTCGAGACGGGCCTTGCTCTTGGTCTGCCGCGCCTTGGGGTTGGAGCGCACCCACTCCAGCTCGTCCTCAAGGCGCTTCTTGCGCTTGGCGTCCTTGTTCCCCTCGACCTTCAGCCGGTCGGCCTTCTTCTCCAGGTACGTGGAGTAGTTGCCCTCATAGGGGAAGCAGCGGCCGCGGTCCAGTTCGAGGATCCAGGTGGCGACGTTGTCAAGGAAGTACCGGTCGTGGGTGACGGCCAGGACGGTGCCCTCGTACTTGGCGAGGAACTGCTCCAGCCACTGCACGCTCTCGGCGTCCAGGTGGTTGGTGGGCTCGTCCAGCAGCAGCAGGTCGGGGGCCTCCAGCAGCAGCTTGCACAGCGCGACGCGGCGGCGCTCACCACCCGACAGCGTCGTCACGTCGGCGTCCGGCGGCGGGCACCGCAGGGCGTCCATCGCCTGCTCCAGCTGGCTGTCGAGATCCCAGGCGTTGCGATGGTCGAGCTGCTCCTGCAGCTTCCCCATCTCCTCCATCAGCTCGTCGGAGTAGTCCGTCGCCATCTTCTCGGCGATCTCGTTGAAGCGGTCGACCATCGCCTTGGTCTCGGCGACGCCCTCCTCCACGTTCCCGAGGACGGTCTTCTCCTCGTTCAGCGGGGGCTCCTGCTGCAGCATGCCGACGGTGAAGCCCGGCATGAGGCGCGCGTCGCCGTTGGACGGCTGCTCCAGGCCGGCCATCATGCGCAGCAGCGTCGACTTGCCGGTGCCGTTCGGCCCCAGGACGCCGATCTTGGCGCCCGGAAGGAAATGCAGGGTGACGTCGTCCAGGACGACCTTGTCGCCATGCGCCTTGCGCACACGCTGCATGGTGTAGATGTACTCGGCCATGCCTTCAAGACTAGGGGGTCCCCGGCACCGCCGCGCCGCCCTACCCGCCGGTCGCCCGGGGTCCCTCCACGGCGGGCAGGCAGACGCGGTCGCGGCCCGAGGACTTGGCACGGTACAGCGCCAGGTCGGCGGCCGCGAGCAGCTCGATCAGATCCTGCCCGTGGGTACCGAGCAGGGACACGCCCACCGACACCGTCACCGTCACCGTGCCGTCCTCGGCGGGCACCGCCAGCCGCCGCACCCGGCCCCGCAGCCGCTCGGCCACCCGGCACGCCTCGACGGTGTCGGTCCCTGGGAGCAGGACCACGAACTCCTCGCCGCCGAACCGGCCGACCACGTCGTAGTCGCGCAGCTGGTGGCAGAGCGTCCCCGCCACGCCCACCAGCACCTGGTCGCCCACGAGGTGCCCGTGGGTGTCGTTCACCCGCTTGAAGTGGTCGATGTCGATCAGCAGCAGCGCCAGCGGGTCGTGCGTGCGCTGCGCCCGGGACAGCTCGGTGTCGGCCTCGCGCTGCCAGGCCGCCGCGTTCAGCAGCCCGGTCTTGGCGTCGGTCCGCGCCGCGGCCTGGAGCTGCTGGTGCATCAGGCTCCGCTGGAGCAGGATCACCGGCGGCAGCGCGAGCAGCAGCAGGCCCAGCGTCAGCGCGCTCGTGATCGCCACCAGCGTGCCCACGCACAGCTCCACCAGGTCCAGCAGCAGGCTCTCGCGCGTCCACAGCACCTCCCGCCAGCGGCTCCCGGGCTCGGCCGCGTGCGCGGCGACCGCCACCAGCGCCGCGTTGACCACGGTGAACAGCGCCGCGCACGCCACGGCGGCGGGGATCCCCGGCCAGGCGTCGACGACCCATCGCGGCTCCCCCGCCAGCGGCTGCGGCACCGCCAGGTGGAACACCATCGAGGCGCACGCCCCGGCGATCCCGAGCGCCGAGACGACCACGACCCTGCGGTAGACGAGCGTCCGGCGCACCCGGAAGTGCAGCAGCACCTGCAACGGCACCGGCATCAGCAGGGCGTACGCCGGCGGCAGCAGCAGCGCGACGGGCAGCCACCACGCCGACAGCAGGTCCCGCGCCACCCCCGCGGGGATCCCGAGCCGCCGCGTCGCCTCGATGCACACCGCGCCGCAGGCCAGCAGGGCGGTGAAGGTGAGCAGGTCCTCCAGCCGCGGATGGGCGCCGGCGAGCGTCGCGACGATGAGCCCCAGATGGACGGCGACGACCGCCGGAACATAGACCACCAGCAGGGACGGGCGTCCCGCGAACGCCCTGCTCCGGGGCTTGCGGGCGAGTTCCCCACCACGGTCCTCGGCGGACGACTGCACTGCCGTCATCCTTCCCCCTTACGCGCATCACTTTGCGTAACACGATAGTTGCAAGGTGTGCGGAGTGGACGGGAAACCGGTACCTTCGATAGAGCACATGTGGGTGCCCGTGCCGGACACCCGCGACGGCCCGCGGATTCGCGGACCTCAGCACATCCTGAGGGGGATACCACCATGCGCGGCGTTTCCTGGATCTAGTGCTGTGTTGCCGTAACTCCGGCCTTAGCGGCTCGCCCGGCGGTCATGTCCGTCCGATATCGGCCACGAGCCCGCCTGGCGGCCGTGTTCACCCGCGATTCCCGTCCCAGGGGCGCGCCCGGCGGCATGTCCCCGGTCTGGATCGCGCGAGCGTGTGAACACCGGGCCGGATTGCGGTACCCGGCCTAGGCGACCGCAGAAAGAACCCCCATGGCACAGGGGGGCGCCGACCGGCAGAAGCCACTGCCGGTGACGCCCCACAGAATTGGAACGCGCCAGCACCGTCCCCGCGGCGGCCCGGCACGGGCGGGCGCCCGGTCAGGCGGCCTGGGGAGGACCCTCCTCCGGGGTGGTCAGCGCCCACTGGTCCGCCGCGTCCCGCGCCTCCTGGCGGTCGCCGTCGGTCGGCGCGCCGCCGCGCTGGACGGGACGGAAGTCGGCCGTGCCGCGGCTGAGGTCGTGGCCCACGGTGGTGGCCTCGACCTCGGCGGAGAAGCGCCACTGGCCGTCGCGCTCGTACTGGCGGACCCGCAGCCGGCCGGTGACCAGGACCGGGTGGCCCCGCTGGAACTCCGAGGCGTTGACGTTGTCGGCGAGGCCGCGCCAGCAGTTGACGGTGAGGAACATGGTGTCGGCGTCCTGCCACTGCCCGCTCTGGCGGTCGTAGCGGCGCGGCGTGCAGCCGACCCTCAGCGACAGGAACGGCGTTCCGGCGGCGGTCACGGTGTAGTAGGGCTCCGCGGCGACCCAGCCGACGACGGTGATGTGGGCCTCGTTCACGGTTCCTCCGTTGTGCTCGGTACGACGGGCGTACCGACAACGGTGACCGGCCCGCCCTCCGCGCGGAGCCGATACCCGAACCTGTGGATAAACCGGCCCGTCCCCGGCGGGCGCGGCCGGGCCGGTCAAGAGGCGCCGGGTCAGGTCAGCTGGGCGACGTCCTCGCGGAAGCGGGCGTAGACGCCGAGCTCGGTGGTGACGGGCTCGACGACCTTCTCCTGGGCCACGCGCTCGATGCCCTCGCGCATGTGGCGGCCCATCTTGGCGCCGTGCTTGGCCGACGACAGCGCGACCAGGTTGCGGCAGGCGGACGAGGTGAGCCAGCCCATGCCCAGCGTGCACACGATCAGCACCACGACATAGGGGATCAGGCCCGGCTCTCCGGCGGCGCCGGCACGGTCCTCCCCACCGGCGTCGAGGACGCCGTAGGCGACGAGGAATCCGATCCACACGACGCCGAGGACGGCGACGAGGATCAGGAAGTACTGCCAGGTCTTCACCAGCCACCACCACCGCGGGACCTGGTTGAACGCGGGCAGCGCCTCCTTGAGGGACTCGCCGAGGGCCCCGGGGATCTCGCCGGCGCGGGAGCGGGCCGCGGCGCGGACGGAGCGCGCCCAGGGGGCGGGCAGCTCGGCGGCGACGCCGTCGGTGACGGCCTGGAGCGCGGCGTCGACGTCGCCCCGCTGGGCGCCGACCGGACCGGTGAAGGCGTTGCGGAGCTCCTCGCGCAGCTCGGTGAGGCGCATCCGGCGCAGCGGGTCCGAGCGCAGCCGGGCGGCGAGGGCGGCCAGGGGCCAGCCGACGAAGTCGGCGGCGCGCAGCTCGTAGGCGCTCTCCATGGCCTCGGCGACGGCGGGCGCCCCGGCGGCGTCGGTCAGCGCGCGGACGAGCCCGGCCCGGCGGACGTCGTCGAC
>NZ_CAACVB010000097.1 GCF_900659635.1 Actinomadura roseirufa
AGCCGCCCGGCGTGCGGGCGCACCGCGCCCAGCACCGCCGCCAGCTCGGTCCTCCGCTCGGTCTTCACGCCGCCACCCCCGGGCGCCCGCCCCCACCGGCCGGTCCACCGGGCGTCCCGCCGCCGGCGGCGCCGTCCTGCCCGGTCGCGGAGGCCGGTCCGCCGGTTTCCGCACCGGTCTGTGCGGTGAGGCTCGCCTCATCGGCCGCGCGGGGCGGGACATGTGCGCGGGCGCCGTCATCCGCGGTGTCGTGACGGGGGCAGGCGTCACCACCTGCCGTCGCGCCGGAGGCGTCGCTGCCGCCGGTGTTCCCGCTGGTCGGCGCCGTTCCCGGTATCGCCGGGCGCGGGTCCCGGCCTCCTGGGCCGGTGTCCGGGACGGGGGAGAGGCGGCCGTTCTCCAGGCGGACGATCCGGTCCGCCGCGGCGGCCAGCGCCGGGCGGTGCGCCACGATCACCGCGGTGCGGCCCCGCAGCAGCCCCCGCGCCGCGGCCAGCAACAGCCGCTCGCTGCGCAGGTCCAGCCGCGCGGTCGGCTCGTCCAGCAGCAGCACGGGCCCGGCCGACAGGTAGGCGCGGGCGACCGCCAGCCGCTGCCGCTGCCCCGCCGACAGCCCCGCGCCGCCCTCGCCCAGCACCGTTTCGTACCCGTGCGGCAGCTCCTCGACGAACTCGGCGGCGCCCGCGGCGCGGGCGGCGGCAGCGACCCGGTCGGCGTCCGCGCCGGGGTCACCGAGCCGGATGTTGTCGGCGACGCTCGCCGCGAACAGGTGCGGCCGCTGCGGCACCCAGCCCAGCCGCGACCGCCAGGCCGCCAGGTCCAGGCGGGCCAGGTCCACGCCGTCGACCAGCACCCGGCCCGAGTCGGGCGACACCAGGCCCAGCAGCACCAGAAGCAGCGTCGACTTGCCCGCCCCGGACGGCCCGGTCACCGCGACCCGCTCACCCGCCGCGACCCGCAGCGACACCCCGTCGAGCGCCGCCTCGCGGGCCCCGGGGTAGCGGACCGTGACGTCCTCCAGGACGATCTCCGGGGCGGTGCCGCCGGGCGCCGCCGTCCCTCCGGCCGGGCCGGGCGCGGCGTCCAGCGCGGCGAACGCCTCCCGCGCCGCCGCGACGCCCTCGGCGGCGGCGTGGAACCGCGAGCCCAGCACCCGCAGCGGCAGATACGCCTCCGGGGTGAGGACCAGCACCAGCAGCCCCGTCCGCAGCGCCATGCCGCCCTCCAGCAGCCGCAGCCCGACCGGGACCGCCACCAGCGCCACCGACAGCGCGCACACCAGCTCCAGCACCAGCGCCGACAGGAACGCCACCCGCAGCGCCCGGCCCGTCGCGCGGCGGTGCTCGCCGGCCAGCTCCCGCACCACCCGCGACTGGTGCCCGGTGCGGCCGAACGCCCGCAGCGTCGGCAGGCCCGCCAGGACGTCGCGGAAGTGGCCGCCGAGCCGGTGCAGCAGCCCCCACTGGCGTTCGGTCAGCGCCGCGGTGCGTAGGCCCACCAGCGCGCCGAACACCGGCAGCAGCGGCAGCGTCACCGCCACCACCAGCGCCGACGTCCAGTCCGCCGCCGCCAGCCGCGCCAGCACCACCACGGGGACGACGCACGCCGCCAGCAGCTGGGGCACGTATCCGGCCAGGAACGGGTCGAGGGCGTCAAGGCCGCGGGTCAGCAACGTCACCCGCGCACCGGCCGCCTCCCGCACACCCCCGCCCACGCTCGGGGCGGTGCCGGGGGAGGCGCCGGTGTCCGGGTCGCCGTGCGGGTCGCCTACGGCAGGGCGGGGGAGCGCGGTGGACGGCGCGGCCAGCAGCGCGCCGCGCAGGTCCCGTTTCACCGCCGCCGCGGCACGCCCCGCCACCAGCGACACCGTCCACGCCAGCGCCGCACGGCCCGCGACCGCCGCCGCCAGCCACGGCAGCGGCCCCGCCGACATTCCCGCCACGGCCGCCACCAGCAGATCCGCCTGGACGACCAGCAGCACGCCCTGTCCCGCCGCCAGCACGCCCAGCGCCACCGGCACCCGCCGCGGCATCCGGCGCAGCAGCCGCCGCTCCACCGCCTTCACGCGACCGCCCTCACGACCGCCGCCACCCTGACCGCCGCCACCGCCCGGCCACCCCGCGCTACAGGTAGGAGGGCGACTCGACCCGCCCCCGGAACGTCCACCACACCAGGCCCTGCGCGGCCATCAGCAGCGGCAGCACCGCCGCCGTCGTCACCGCCGTCATCGACAGCGCCGACCCCTCCGCCGCCGCGTCCGACCACGACAGCCCCGAACCCGCCGCGACCGCCACGGCCACCAGCACCGCGCCCGACACCGCGTACCGGACCGGAACCCGCGCCGCGCGCGCCGCCAGGTCCTCGGGCAGCCGCCACCGCGCGAACCCCGCGCCGTGCCAGGCGAACAGCGCCGCCAGCGGCAGCCCCAGCACCGTCCCGGCGTTCAGGCCCGTCCCGCCCGACATCGCCGACACCAGCAGCGAGCCCAGCACCGACGCCCACGCCAGCGCCAGCGCCCAGCTGCCCGCCACGATCGCGCCGTCGCACCAGCCCCGCCACCGCGGCGCGTCGACGCGCCCGCGCAGCCACAGCCCCATGTCCCGCATGACCCACCCCGCCAGCAACATCACCACCAGCGGATACAGGCCCTCGATCAGCGTGTGCTCCAGCCCCGGGAACGCGCCCGCCACGATCCCCGCCGCCGACACCAGCCACACCTCATTGCCCAGGAAGAACGGCGCGAACGAGGCGATCACCAGCCGCCGCTCGTCCTGATCGCGGCCCAGCCACGGCAGCAGCATCCCCACCCCGATGTCGGCGCCGGCCAGCACCAGGTACCCGGCGGTGAACACCGCCAGCATCACCACCGCGAGAAACTCCATCATCGGCTCCCGTCACAGCCCTCGGAATCGTCGAACGCTCAGAACGTCGGCGTCATCACCGGCGCCGGAGCCGACGCCGCGCCGGCGCCCAGCCCCGGCTCCTGCGGGCCGCGCCGCGCGAACCGCGCCAGCAGCCACACGTTCACGCAGGTCAGCACCGCGAACAGCGTCGTGAACAGCAGGAACGACGCCGTGATCGTCCCCGTGCCGGTGTCCGACAGCGCGTCGCGGGTCTTCAGCACCCCGTACACCATCCACGGCTGCCGGCCCACCTCGCGGAACACCCACCCCGCGATCATCGCCACGTACGGCAGCGGCAGCGCCACGATCATCGTGACGTGGAACACCCGGCCGCGTTCCAGCCACCGCCGGAACGGGAACATCACCAGCGCCACGACCGCGACCGTCACCATCAGCAGCCACATCAGCATCATCACCCCGGCGGCCACCTGCGCCAGCCCCGGCGCCCTGTAGTGGTCGGGCCCGAACCGCGCCGTGAAGTCCGCCTCGGCCGCCGCCGCCTTCGCGCCCCCGCCCGACTTGGTCGGCTGGAGGTAGCCGAACTGCGCGGCGCCCAGCATCACCACCGGCATCACCGCCAGGATCACCGTGAGCAGGCCCGTCCGCATCGACTTGCGGAACAGCTCCACCTCGGCGGTGCGGCGGCGCAGGTGGTGGCCGCTCACCGCCGCCAGGAAGAACCCCGCCGTCAGCAGCCCCCCGAACAGCACGTGCCCGAACGCCAGCAACGCCGTCGGGTTGCCCAGCAGCGCGCCCACGTCGGTCAGCCGCGCGTGCCCGTCGCGCATCTCATAGCCGACGGGACGCTGCAGCCACCCGTTGGCGACCAGCACGAAGTACGCCGACAGGTACGCCGTCAGCGTCACCACCCAGATCAGCGTCAGGTGCAGCCACCGGTTCAGCCGCTCCCACCCGAAGATCCACAGGCCGAGGAACGTCGACTCCACGAAGAACGCCACGACGGTCTCCAGCGCCAGCGGCGCCCCGAACACCCCGCCGACCGTCCGCGACATGCCCGCCCAGTTCAACCCGAACTGGAACTCCATCACCAGGCCCGTGACGATGCCGACCGCGTAGTTCACCACGTACAGCTGGCCCCAGAACCGCGTCATCCGCGCGTGGACGGCCTCACCCGAGATCGTCGCGCGGGTCTGCATCAGCGCCACCAGCGTCGCCAGCCCCAGCGTCAGCGCCACGAACAGGAAGTGCGTGCCTGCCGTCAGCGCGAACTGCACCCGCGCCAGCATGAGCGGGTCACCCATCTGCACACACTCCACAAAAGTCGCTCGATCGGGACCGTACGATCCTCGGCCCGCGGGCCCCCGCGGCGAATCGGGCGCGGGTGCCCAACCGCGCTGCGCCTTTGGCGTACCGGCCCGGCGGCGCCTACACCCCCAGATGTACGCCCCGCCCGCCGCTACCGCGGTGGTCCTACCGCACCGGTGCCACAGATCGAAAGAGTCTTTCGAACGCCTCTTTCAAAAGAGCCCTTCCAGGCTTAGGGTCGGCGCCATGGACGACACCGACGACACCGACGCCGCCGCCGAGCGCGGACGGCCCCGCCACCTGACCGACCCCCGCGAACTGCGCGTCCTGGCCCACCCCCTGCGCCTGCGGATCCTGCAGGTCCTCTACGAACTGGGCTCGGCCACCGCCACCACCGTCGCCGAGCACGTCGGCGAGAGCCCCGCCAGCTGCTCCTGGCACCTGCGGCAGCTGGCCAAGCACGGCTTCGCCGAGGAGACCGGCCCGCGCCAGGGCCGCCGGCGCCCCTGGCGGCCCGCCGGCCGCCCCCTCTACTGGGGCGACAGCGGCGAGACCGGCCCGGTCGCCGCCGCCAGCGACGACCTCAGCGCCCTGTTCATGGAACAGGAGTTCGGCCGCCTGCGCGGCTGGCAGGCCTGGCGCCGCACCGACCCGCCCACCTGGCAGGACGCCGCCGGGTTCGGCCAGACCACCGTCTGGGCGACCGCCGCCGAACTCGCCGAGCTCAACCGGGACCTCGAGCGGATCCGCGACCGCTACCGCGACCGCCGCCTCGACCCCGCGCGACGCCCACCCGGCAGCCGCCAGATCACCCTGTTCACCTCCGCCGTCCCCACCGACCCCGCACCCCCGCACGAGCACCGGCCCGCCGAACCACCCGAACCCGGGGGACCGGAACAGGCGGGGGAGTCCCCGGACCCGCCGCCCGGCCCCGCGAGCGGCACCTGATGCGGCTACTGTGGCGCGACCGCGACCTGCGCCTGCTCACCCTCGGCCTCACCGCCGGCATGGCCGGCGACTCGATCATGCTGCTGGCCCTGGCGATCTGGGCCAAGACCCTCACCGGATCCGACGCCGCCGCCGGCCTGGTGCTGCTGTGCCTGGCCGCCCCCTGCGCCGCCGCGCCCCTGGCCGGGCGGCTCCTGGACCACGGCTCCCGCCGCCGCGTCCTGATCGCCGCCAACCTCGCCTCCGCGCTGATCCTCCTGCCGCTGCTGACCGTCCACGACCCCGCCGACACCTGGATCCTCTACGCCGTCGCCGCCCAGTACGGCGCGCTCCTGGCCGTCGGCGCCGCCGCGCTCAACGGACTGCTCGGGCAGCTACTGGACGAACGGCACCTCGCCACCGCCAATGGCGGCCTGCAGACCATCAAGGAGGGACTCAGGATCGCCGGGCCCCTGACCGGCGCCGCGCTGTTCGCCGCCGCCGGAGGCGCCGCCGCGGCCCTGGCCGACGCGGCGACCTTCCTCATCGCCGCCGCCTGCGTCGCCGCGATCCGCCCGCCCGAGCCGGCGACCCCGACACCTCCCGCCCGTCCGGCCGGCGCTTCGCGGGCCCGCGCCGGCCGGACGTGGCGGGCCGAGACCTCCGCCGGCGTCCGCCATCTCATGGACGACCCGGCCCTGCGCCGCGTCACCACCGCCTCCGCCCTCGCCTGGCTCGCCCTCGGACTCGGCGAACCGGTGTCCTTCGCCGTCGTCGACCGGGGCCTGCACCGCCCCGCCGCGTTCATCGGCGTCCTGGCCTGCGCCCAGGGAGTGGCGCCATCGCCGGCGGCCTCGCCGCCGCCCCCGCCATCACCCGCGCCGGGGAGATCGCCGCGACCGCGTGCGGCCTGGCCGCCTTCGGCGCGGGCACGGCCCTGTGCGCCGCGACCACCCCGCACCAGGCCGCACTGCCCGCCGTCCTCACCGGAAAGACCGTCGCCGGCGCGGGCTTCGCCCTCTCCGCCGTCGGCACCGTCACCCTCCTGCAGCGCAGGACGCCCGGCCACCTCCTCGGCCGCGCCACCGCCGCCACCGAGACCTTCACCAGCGGACCCCAGACCCTCTCCCTGCTGGGCGGCGCCGCCCTCATCACCGCCGTCGACCACCGCGTCCTGCTGGCGCTGATCACCACCGGCATGCTCGCCGCCGCCCTGCACCTCTGGCGGCACCGCACCCTCACCGCCCCCACCCGCTGACAACGCCCCCCACGGCTCGCCGCCCGGGGGGCCACCGGGCGTTTCCGGATGCCCGGCCGACCCGCGCGGCGACCGCGCCGCCGGACGACCGGCGCGCATGGTTCCTGGAGAACTCCCGCAGCTTCTGGCGCCCGCTGCTGCTGCGCCGCGACGGCACGCGCCTGCACGCCGGCCGCTTCACGGTCGGCTGCGTGCTCGAGGAACAGGCGGACGCCACTCCCTGGGGCGGCCAAGACCCGCCGCCCGGCGTCCCGGTCATCGATCACGAGTCGGCGTTCGAATCCGGGCCGGCCCTCATCCTCGACGGCCTGGAACAACGCGTCGAGGACGCCGGTGACGCGCCAAGACGCCGCACACCCACGGACCGTCACCCAGCCTAGATGTATTGAGAATTTGCCTAATGCTTATAGGATCGTGGGCATGAGACCGGTCACCGAGCGAGACGTCCGCGCATCGTTCGTCAACGTCACCAGAGGACAGGCCCAGCGACTGGCCATGCCCCGCGACCTGGACGCCCGCCCCTGGCCCGACCTGGACTTCCTCGGCTGGCGCGACCCGGCGGCACCGCAACGCGCCTACCTGGTCACCGAAACCGGCGACGAACTGACCGGCGTCGCGCTGCGCCTGGGCGCCCCCCGCCCCGGCCACATGCGGCGCAGCATGTGCTCACTGTGCCTGACCACCCACACCGGCGACGGCGTCACCCTCTTGAGCGCACGCAGAGCCGGACGCGACGGCCACCACGGCAACTCCGTCGGCGCCTACCTCTGCACCGACCTGGCCTGCTCCCTCTACCTGCGCGGCAAGAAGCACGCCGGGCCCGGCGGCCGGCTCCAGGAGACCCTCACCCTGGACGAGCTGATCACACGGACCACCGCCAACCTGACAGCCTTCCTCGCCAAAGTCACCGGCTGACCCGCCCCCCTCAGCCCCACACCGCGCGCCGCCGGACCGGACGTCTCACCGGCGACGACACCCGACGGCCCCAACAGCGACCGGGGGAGGGGAGCGGCGACCAGATCACCCCACCGCGACCCGGTAGTGATAGGCGCACATCTCCCGGAAACCCGCCCGCCCGTACAGCCCGAGAGCGGGACCGTTGCCCCGCTCCACCTGCAAATACATGCGATCGGCGCCCTGCCCGGCCGCCCATCCCGCCAATGCCCCCAGCACTCCGCGCGCCACGCCCTTCCCACGCGCCCGGGGAAGCGTCGCCATGCCGAACACACCCGCCCACCCCGCGTCGGCGACGGCACGGCCGACCGCCACGACCTCGTCACCGTCCACGACGCAAGCGAAGGCCGACGGACGCCCCACGCGGGCGAGCATCTCCCACTCCGAACGGCGATCACCAATGCCGTGCACGGCCCACCACGCCCGAAACCACGCCTCCGTCGGACGGTCCCGCACCCGGACCTCCACCGGACACGCCCCGGCCCCCTCCAGCACCCGCCCGGTCGGCGCCCCCTGCAGCGACATCAAACCCTCACGGCGATAACCCCGCTCCGCCAGCGCCGAGTCCAGCCCGTCCGGACACGCACCCGGACTGATCTGGAACCGCACCGTGGCGCCCCACCCGGAATAGGACTCCTCCACCTCGGTGACTCTGCCGACCAACCCGCCCGGCCCTACGCCACCATGAGGGAGCACCGCCCCCGCCCACCAGGAACAACCCGGCGCATACCGCAGCCACCACCCACCGGCCCTGGTCACACGCTCCGCCGGAAGCGCACGCGCCGCCCTCTCCTGAACGCCCCGCACCACGTCCGGGCCGCTCGACCCTCCAACCGTCGCCACCGCCCACCTCCACCACGCCCGGCCCGACCCGAACGTCCCGCCGACTCTCACAGACCCTGCTCCACACGGCTCAGCCCCGGCGCGAGCCGGCCCGGCCCGGCCCGGCCCGGCGCCGCACCGAAGATCACCGCGTCCAGAGTTGCCTGCCCGAGACCTGGACGGCCCAGGCGACCGGCGCCCCCTATGGGCGGATCCGCCTCACCGTCGGACGCACGCCCCCCCGACCCGGCCGTCCACCGGCACCGCCACCCCCGCCGCCCAACGGCCGCCGCCGCGTTCACCGGTCGCACGGCGGGGGGAACGGCGGGGGAGAGGTGACCAGGCCGTTCAACTAAGAGAGCACCGCGACCCCGCGAGGCCACTGGTCGTCCACGGCCGGCGACTCGCCTAGCGCCTGCTCACGACGAAACTCGACCGGTCCCGCTGGTGGAGCGTCAGCCCGAGACTCGGCCGAGCCGACGGCGTTCCCTGAATCTCCAGGCGGTACCGGCTCATGATCGCAGCGATGATCATCTGTACTTCGGCCAGGAAGAAGGGCTTGCCCACGCACGCGTGCACCCCTCCGCCGAAGGTGAGATAGGAGAAGGTGGGCCGCTCCGCCGCGCCGCGCTCGTGCCGGGACGGATCGAACTCCAGCGGCCTGTCCCAGACCTCCGGAAGCCGGTTGGTGAGGTAGGGGCTCATGACGATCAGGTTGCCGCCCCGGACCCGCACGCCCCCGATGACGTCGTCCTCGACGATCTTGCGGGGCAGCATCCAGCCCGGCGGGAACAGGCGCAGCATCTCCAGCGCGGTGTTGCGCGCGTAGGTCAGCTCGGACAGATGGGCCCCGGTGAGCGGCCCGTCGCCGACGACGCGGTCGACCTCCTCCTGGAGCGCCTCCCTGATCTCGGGGTTGTGAAGCAGGACCGTCCAGAGGAGAGTCATCGCGGGCCCGGTCGTCTCCGTGCCCCCCACGAACATGGCGACCATCCCGTCGCGCAGCTCCTGCTGGGTGAGGGGCTTCCCGTCGGGCATCTGGACCTCCAGCAGCCGCGACACGATGTCCAGGCCCTGCGGGCCCGTGCGCTGGGCCTCGCGGACGAGCGGGAACACCAGGCCGTCGATGTTCCGCACCGCACGGCGGAGCCTCCCGTCGCCGGGGAACGGCACCGAGTTGGGGACCAAGGGGAACATCAGCCGTGGGTGCATCGCATTCGACGCCGCCATCAGGTTCTCGCCGAAGTAGTCGGCCTGCTCGTTGGTGATCCTGTCGCCGAGCAGCACCTTGGTGATGATCCGGTGGATGAGGCGGGCCATCTCGGTGGCCGCGTCGAGGGGCTCACCCGCCGCGCCGCGCGCGGCCATCTCGTCGACCGCCGTCGTGACGGTGATGGCCATCTGGTCGGCGAAGGCCCGGATGCTCTTGCCCGACGCGATCCGCGCGAACACCTCGCGCTTGGTCCACCATCGTTCGTCGCTGGTGTTGCCCAGCAGCCTGCTGAGCGGCTGCCACAGCCACCCCCCGCGCACGTAGTTCTGCTTGTTGTCGATGAGCATGTGTTCGAGGTCGGCCGGCCTGGTCACCAGCCAGGGGCGCATGCCGCCGAAGTTCAGCCGCACCACGTCGCCGCCGGACATGACACCGATCCGGTCGACCGCCTCCAGTGGGTCGCGCAGCAGCACTGGGGCGATCTTGCGGAAGGGAATCGTTCGAGACAAGGGAAAGCCTCCTCCTCCCGGGCCCCGCTCGCAGGGCACGGGAACCAGAAACGAAACGTCCGTTTGATCTGGACAGCCCCAAATATCCCGTGGACCGTGTCAAAGAACGAGATACCGGAGGGTTAGATGGATCATTCGTGGTGGCTGTCCGCACGCGGATTCTGCCCGATCAAGACGCCCGGACATGATCCAGGTTCACTCGCGGGGGAGAGGCCGAACCTCCGGACGGGCCGGGTGACCTGCCCGTATGGCTCGCGGGTCACCTCCGATATTCGATCTCCCGGCATAGCTCGTGCTCAGGCCCGCCCGACGGGTCTCGTAAGGACGCCTTGGGCAAACCCGCCAGAGAACTATGGCGGCCTGGCGTGTTTCGGGAAGGCGAGACCGCCGCAGCAGGTGGCGGGGGCCCGTCCCCGCAGTGGCGGTCGTGGTCGAACGGACAGAGGGACGCGGCCGGCGAATGGCCCGCTGTAAAGCTCACCGGGTGTTGACGCGCGGGCGGTGAGGGTGCTGCGGCCACCTACCGGGCCACACCTTAGAGGTGGGGGGCCGCGCTAGACCACGCCGGAAGAGCTACTTAACATAATGTACATTATCGACCATCGACGAGACGGGGACGAGAAGAGGCTGAACTGGGACTTTGTGCCCCGTCGGTGTGCATGCGCGCCCGGTGCGCCTTCGCGGGTTCAGGGGTTCGCGCTGCGCCATCGGACGCCTCGATGTGAGGCTCCGGGCTCGCGCGGTGCGTCGCGGCTCTGTCGTTGCGGACGGGTTGGTGCTCGACTGCGGCCCGCATCTATCCGAGGCCGCCGCAATGATCTTGCGGGGCTCGTGGATCATGGCGGACTTCCCCGGTGTTCCGTCGGCGCTCTGTCGTTTCCCCGACCTGAACTGAGCTTTTGTCGTAAAGGGCCAGGTGGGGCGGCTGATTGATGGGACTTGCTCGCGGTGCGCGGGCCGGGAGGGGTGGCGGGCGATGGTCGTCTAACCGAACAGAAGCGGGATTCTGTCTGGTTTAAGAAGTTTGTACCTGTTTGTCGCTTTGTGTGAGTTCGGCGAACCGGAGGGCGTTGCGGACGGCCGCGCCACCGGGGTCGTTGTTGAAATAGACGTAGACGTCCCCCGGACCCGCCAGGCGCCGTGCCCAGCTGCCCAGCGCGCGGTCGCCGTAGGACGGCCACGGGGCGGCCGCCCCCTCGTGGAAGCGCATGTACCGCCAGTCCGCCGTGCGCCACAGCGGCGTCAGCGGACGGCCGAGACGGTCGGCCCAGCACAGGGCCGCGCCGTGCCGCTCCAAGACCTCGCGCACCTCCCCCGTCCACCACGAGGGATGCCGGGGCTCCACCGCGACCCGCACCTGCGGGGGAAAGCATCCCAGGCAGGCGTCCAAACGGCCGGGCTCGGCGCGCAGGGTCGGCGGCAGCTGCAGCAGGACGGGACCGAGCTTGGCGCCCAGGCCGTCCGCCGCCGCCATGAGACGCGCGACCGGCTCCCCGGGGTCGCGGAGCCGCTTCATGTGGGTGAGGTAGCGGCTGGCCTTCACCGCCATGACGAACCCCGGCGGGCAGGTCTCGCGCCACCGCTCGAACGTCTCGCGGGCGGGCAGCCGGTAGAAGGCGTTATTGTTCTCGACGGTGCCGAAGACCTCGCCGTAACGCCGCAGCCATTCGCGCTGCGGCAGGCCGGGCGGGTACAGGACCGTGCGCCAGTCCGCGTACTGCCATCCCGAAGTGCCGATCAGCACCGCCGCTCCCCTCCCCCGCCGGACATGCCGCCCTCGTCCTACCCGCGTGACGCCGACGACGCCGCCGAGGTGAGCGGCGACCTTGCGTGGGGGGCCTAAGGATCGGTCGGTCAGTGGCGGTGGGGTTCCAGGGCGCGCATGTAGTCGACGAGGCGGACGCCGATGTCAAAGGGGACGTCGGTGTCGTCCAGGTCCGGGTCGGGCCAGGTCTCGGAGACGCGGCGCCAGGTGTCGCGGCCGAGGAAGGGGCCCGTGGCGGGCTCGTCGCCGAGAGCGGGGCGCCAGGCCGGCTCGGCGGCCAGGAGGCGGGCGAGGGCGGTGTCGTTGTCGCCCTCCGCGCGGTGCTCGGCGTGATAGCCGATCTCCAGGGCCCGTTCGCGGGCGCCGGGGGCGATGTCGGCGGGGATGATCTGGGCCTCGTAGTGCTCGGGGTGCGGGTCGGGGTCGCCGAACCACGCCTTGAGGCCGTTGTGGCGCACGCGCAGGTGCAGCCGCCCGAGCCCGGGCGGGGCCGATCCCCGGACGATCTCGGCGACCTGGTCGAAGAGCTCCCAGTCCGTCACCGGTCCGATCTTATGGGGTTCGGGGTCGTGACGGGTTCTGTCGGTGGCGGGCGGTAGCGTCGCGCGGGTGCGTCCCACCGATGTCGAGCGTCTGACGGTCGCCGAGACCGTCGACCGTTATGCCGCGATGGTCCGGGCCAAGTGCGCGATGGGGGCGCTGGCCCCCGGTACGGCGGAGGTGTACGCGCGGGACGTGGTGACCTTCGCGGAACTGGCCGGCGCGGACCGCGTGCTGGACGACCTGACCGGCGAGGACGTCGACGAGGTGCTGCTGAGGTTCGCGCGCAAGCCCGACGGGCGGCGCGCCCGTTCCGGGGCCGGCGGGCAGCGGGCGGGGGCGGGCGAAGGTGAGGCGGCGTCCTCCCCCAACGCGTCCTCCCCTATCGCGCCATCGCAGAGCGCGGCGTCGCAGGCGCGGTTCCGGCGGTCGGTGTCGGCGTTCTTCCAGTACGCGGTGCCCGCGGGGTGGGTGCAGCTGAACCCGATGCAGGCGGTGACGCTGCGGCCCAGGCACCGGGGCGGGCTGCGGGCGCAGCGGCGGGCGCTGACCGCCGAGCAGGCGGAGGGCCTGCTGGGCGCGGCGCGGGGGCTGGTGGACGCGGCGCCGGCCGCGGCCGGGCGGTCCGATCAGCGCACCGAGCTGCGGGACGGGCTGATCGTGCTGCTGCTCGCGGCGGTGGGACCGCGGGTGTCGGAGCTGACCCGGGCCGACGGGGAGCACTTCTTCGTCAACGCCGGGACGCGGTACTGGCGGATCTTCGGTAAGGGCGGGCGGACGCGGGACGTGCCGCTCCCCCGCCCGGTCGCCGACGTGCTGGACGCCTACCTGCGGGAGGGGCGCCCGCTGCTGGACCGGGGACGCGAGCCCAGGGCGCTGCTGCTGTCGTGGCGGGGCCGGCGGCTGGCGCGCGGCGACGTGCAGGCGGTGATCGACCGGGTGCAGGCTCGGGTGGAGCCCGAGCGGCGGCGGGCGGTCACCCCGCACGGGTTGCGGCACACCACCGCCACGCATCTGCTCGCGGCGGCGACGGACATGGACGCGGTGCGCCGCGTGCTCGGTCACGCGGACCTGTCGACGCTGGGCCGCTATCGGGACGAGCTTCCGGGTGAGCTGGAGGCGGCGATGCGGGTGCACCCGCTGCTGGGCGCGGTGCGGGATGTCGCCGAGGAGGCGCCGGGCGGGCCCGGTGTGCAGGCCGGTGACGGTGCGTGAGGCGCTGACGGTGGGGCGCTGACGGAGGGCGGGCCGCGCTCCGCCGCCGTCCCGCGCGGGTGGCCGGCGGATCAGTGGCGGGTGTCTCAGTGGCGGGTGTGTCAGGTGGTGGGGAGCAGGGTGCGGGCCAGGGCGTAGGCCTCGGCGAGGTCGCCGCCCCGGTAGTCCACGGCGGCGATGCCGGCCAGGTGGTGGTCGGCGTTGACGGCGACGGTGTGGGGCAGGTGGCGGAACAGCGGCGCGTCCGACATCGAGTCCCCGTAGGCGACGCATCGCGCCCGGGGCAGGCCGTGGCGGGCGCGCAGGTCGTCGGCGATGCGGACCTTGTCGGCGGGGGTGAGCACCCCGGCCGGGTCGAGCGGCGCGGTGAAGGGCAGGGGCGGGAAACGGGAGGCCGCGACATCGTCGAAGCCGAGGTCGAGCAGGTGGCGGGCGAAGAAGTCCGGCGACATGGTGATGACGGCGGAGTGCTCGCCGCGGGCGCGGATGTCGGCGCAGACGTCGGCGATGCCGGTCAGCCAGGGACCGGCGGCATAGGCGTCGGCGACGACCGCCGGGGTCAGATGGTGCCAGAGGCGGTGGATCTCGGCGGAGAACCCGCGGGTGTCGAGGGTGCCCGCGGCGAAGCGGGCCTCGAGCGCGTGGAGTTCGGGAAGGGTGCCGAGGTGGCGGGCGACCTCGAGGTTGGCGGTGGACCCGGTCAGCAGGGTGCCGTCCATGTCGAAGATGTGCAGGTACGTCACAAGATCTTGAGTGTGGCCGACGGGCGGGCGGGCACGCGAGCGGGTTTCGGGCGGGTCAGCGGCCGGTGCGCTCGGGCCGGATGGCGTGGGCGACGAGCACGGCGGCCCAGATGGCGAGGGGCACGACGGGCCAGAAGAACGTCCAGTGGCCGGCGTGGAGTGCGCCGGCGGCCCAGATGGCCGACATGATGACGGCGCCGCCGCCCCAGTGGCCCCACTCGCCGTACCATTCGCGGCGGTCGGCGTCGGCCCGGGCGGCGCGGCGGGCGGTGTCGGCGCGGTCGAGGGCGGCGCGGGAGACGGGCAGGTCTGCGGTGAGGCGGGCCAGGTCGTCGCGGGTGGTGGCGGTCAGGGCGAGGCCGAGGCGGCGGGCGTGCTCGGCGGCGTCGAGGGCGCCCTCGGTGAGGGCGTCGGCGAGGGCCTGGACCGCGGCGTCCCGGTCGCGGTCGTCCGCGCGGACCCCACCGGACGGCGCGAGCGTCGGCGCGGCTGATGGTGGCTGCGGAGTGGTGGCGGTGCGCGGTTGCATGGTGCTTCCCCCGGGGTGCGTGCTGGGTCTCCAGCCTGACGCGGGCCCGTGGCGTTCTCCTCCTGCGCGGTGACGAACCGCGCGTACCTCGTTCGCAGGATCCTGCTCGGGCGGCCGGTCCTGGCGGAGGTGGCCGCTGGGCAGGACGACCGGGAAGGCAGGGGCACGGCAGGCGCAGAACCGAGGCACGAGCGGGGCGTCAGGGGTGCCGGTCAGGAGGAGCGGGAGGTGTCGGCGATCCCGTCGACCAGACCGGCCTCATAGGCGATCACGGCCGCCTGGACGCGGTTGCGGACCTCCAGCCGCGTCAGGATCGCGCTCACGTACGCCTTCACCGTGCCCTCCACCACGTGCAGCCGCGCGGCGATCTCGGCGTTGGACAGGCCCGACCCCAGCAGGGCCAGTACCTGCCGTTCCCGCGGCGTGAGGCCGGCGGTGCGGCGCCGCGCGGCCGCGCCGCCCGACATCCGTCCCCCGCTCAGCTCGGTGATCACCCGGTGCGCGACCTTCGGTGACAGGTACGCCGCGCCGTCGGCGACGGCGCGTACCCCCGCCAGCAGTTCCAGCGGGTCCCCCGACTTCAGCAGGAATCCGCTGGCGCCCGATGACAGGGCTCGCGCGATGTACTCGTCCTCGCCGAACGTCGTCAGCATCATCACCGCGGTGTCCGGGGCGACTCGCCGCAGTTCCGCCGCGGCGCCGAGGCCGTCCAGCCGCGGCATGCGGATGTCCAGCAGCGTCACGTCGGGGCGCAGCCCGAGCGTCAGCTCGATCGCCTCCCGGCCGTCGGCGGCCTCGGCGACCACTTCGATCTGCGGGTCGGCGGACAGGATCGCCCGCACTCCCGCCCGGATCATCGCCTCGTCGTCGGCGAGCAGTACCCGGATCACTCCCCGTCCTTCCCGCTCGTGCCGGAGGTCCCGGTGCGGTAGACGCCCTTGGCGGCCAGCCGGCCGTCGCGGAAGCACAGCCGGTAGACCTCGCCGGTGCCCAGCAGGTTCGCGTTCGGATGGTAGTAGCGGCAGTCCGCGCCGCGGGGTTCGGGATGCCGGTCGCGGACGTCGTCGACGCCGATCACCTCCATCGGCGGCAGCACCCGTTCCACCTCCGGCTGGGCGTCGCCGACGCGGAGCGCGGCGTAGTCGCCGGGTTTCAGCACCGAGTTGAGCGTCACGTAGCCGAAGTAGCCGATCATCACCGCCGCCAGCACCGTGATCAGTCCCGCCGGGACGGCGACCGCGATGATCAGTCCGCGGCGGACCTGGCGGCGTTCGCGGGCCAGATGCCGGGCCGACTCCGAGGCCCACTCCCCCGGTTCGCCGTCCTCGCCGGGACGGCCGGGCGCGCCTGGGGCCGGTGGTCCGGCGGCGGCGTTCGGCGCCGAGGCCGTGGCGGGCAGTTCGGCGGCGACCTCGAACCCGCCCGCGGTGGTCGGCCCGGCGCGCAGGGTGCCCCCGGCCAGGCGGACCCGCTCGGCCAGCCCCGTCAGGCCGCGTCCGCCTCCGGCGGGCAGCAGCGGCGGGCCCGCCGGGGGCGCCTGGTTCACGACCGTTACGACGATCACCCCGCCGCGTCCCTCGTCGCCGCCGTCTTCCCCGGTTCCGGGGTCGCCGGGCGTGCCGCGGCGCGCCAGGGTCACCGTGACGGCGGCGCCTGGAGCGTGCTTGGCCGCGTTGGTGATCGCCTCCTGGGCCACCCGGTGCGCGGCCAGGCTCACCATGGACCCCGCCTCCCCGGCCAGCTCCGCCGCCACCCGCGCCGCGCGCTCCCCGGCGGAGTCCGCCGACGGGTCCCCCGGAAAGCCGTCCGCGGGGTCGTCCACGAGGTGGACGGGGACGCCCGACGCGCGGGCCCGGTCCACCAGCTCGGCGATGCTCTCGCGCGCCGGGCGGATCCGCGCGCCGCGGCCGTCGCGCTCACCCGTGCCGGCGTCCTCCCGCAGCACCCCGATGATCTCCCGGAGGTGCTCGGTGGCCTCGGCCGCCCCGGCGCGCAGTTCCCTGGCCGCCTGCCGGTGCCGTTCGCCGAGCCCCGCCGACACCTGCAGCGCCCCGGCCCGCACCGCGATCAGCGCCAGCTCGTGCCCCAGGGAGTCGTGCATGTCCTGGGCGATGCGGGCGCGCTCGCGCAGCCGCTCCTGCTCGGCGATGATGCGCTGCTCGCGCTCCAGCCGGTCCGCGCGCTCCCACCCGGCGCGCAGCAGCTCCTGGTACTGCTGCCAGTAACGGCCCACCAGCCACGGCAGGACGCCCAGCAGCACCAGCCAGATCGACAGCGGGAACCAGGCCGTCACGTCGTCGCCGCGGGCCAGGTTCAGCACCGAACCCGCCACGAACACCGTGGTGAACCACCACAGCACCGGACGCGTCCGCGCCGTCCGCAGCCCCGTCAGGTAGGACAGGAACGGCATGCCGAACGCGAAGTTGCCGTCGGCGGAGGTCAGCCCGATCACGACCACCAGCGCCGCCAGTGGCCATGTCCGGTTCACCGCGATCGCCGCGGCGAGCACCGCCAGTCCCGCCAGTGCCGCCCACCAGTGCGCCGAGGCCGCTCTGACCGGCACCAGCGGCCCGGCCAGGACCGGGAACGCCAGGACGCAGAACAGCACCACGTCCTTGACGACCTTGGACCGCGACGGCCGCCGCACGGCCTCCCGCAGCCGCCCGGGCCGGGCGTTGAGCAGCGCGCTCCGCGCCGTCGTGCGCACCGTCGTGCGCGTCGCCGCCCAGGCGGCGGTCCCCGTGTCACGGGCCGTCCTCGACCGCACTCCCCTGCCTCCCGCACCACCCGAAGTCCCGGTCGCGGCCCTGGTCGCCGTCGAGGCGCCCCCGCCACGGTCACCGTCTGCCGAACCCCGCGCCGCGGGACGGGTACGGGTCGCCGAATCGCTCACCGCTCCACGCTACAAGCCGGTGAACTGCGCTGATACTGCCGAAAGTCAAGGACCCGGCCCGCCGGCCCCGCCCGCCATCGCGGCGCGGCCCCGGCCGCCCGCGCGGCGCCCGCCCGATCACGCCGGTACGCTGATCACCGGCGTGGCCCGACCGGAGGGCCCCGGAACGGCGGTGGGCTTACGGTGGGGGCCGTGACTGTGACGCCGACGCCCCGTGACGCCGGATTCGTGGACGCGCGCGGCGCGGTCTCCTTCGGCCTCGGGTTCCCGCGCACCGTCGTGACCGGCCGGAACGTCCACGACCGCGCCCGGGTGGGCGGGCGGTGCGCCGCCGAGGCCCGGCACGGCCGCGAGCAGGACGCCCTGCCCCATCGGATCTCCCTGATCAACGCGCGGCGCGGCGCCGCTCCCGGGGCGAGCGAGGAGGCCGGCGAGGACACGCCACGGGAGGGGCGCGGCGTCCTCGGCGTGCTCCGCCAGGTCGACCGGGACACCGCCGGCCCCGGCCCGGGCGGAGGGTTTCGAGTTTGGGCGCCGCCGCCGCTGGACGGCGGCCCGCATGAGCACATGGAGGAGATGGCGTGATCCGGGTAGTGCTGGCCGACGACCAGACCCTGGTCAGAGCGGGGTTCCGCTCGATCCTGGAGGGCGAGGACGACATCGAGATCGTCGCCGAGGCCGGGGACGGGGAGCGCGCGGTGCGGCTGGCCGCCGAGCTGCGGCCCGACGTCGTCCTCATGGACATCCGCATGCCCGTCCTGGACGGCCTGGAGGCCACCCGCCGCATCATGACCGACCCGCGGCTGGAGACCGTCCGCGTCGTGATCCTCACGACGTTCGACCTCGACGACTACGTCTACGGCGCGATCAAGGCCGGTGCCAGCGGTTTCCTGGTCAAGGACACCGAACCCACCGAGCTCATCCACGGCGTGCGGGTCGTGGCCCGCGGCGACGCGCTGCTGGCCCCCACCGTCACCCGCCGTCTCATCGCCGAGTTCGCCTCCCGCATCACCGCCCCGCCGCCCGCCGCCGAGCTCAGCGCCCTCACCGACCGTGAGCGCGAGGTCCTGGAACTGGTCGCCGCCGGGCTGTCCAACGAGGAGATCGCCGGGCGGCTCGTGCTGAGCCCCGCCACCGCCAAGACCCACGTCAGCCGTATCCTGGCCAAACTCGGCGCCCGCGACCGCGCCCAGCTGGTCGTCCTGGCCTATGAGACCGGGGTGATCCGCCCCGGCTGGCTCGGCTGACCCGGGCCGGACGCTCCCGGGCCGCGCGGGAGCCGCTCGCGCGGGCGGGTACGGGCGGGTACGGCTCATGCGGGCGCGGCCACCGGCACCGCGGCGGGGGTGCAACGGGACGCTCCCCCGCGGTGTTGAACGGATGTGACGGTTACGGACGAAGCACACAGCCGGGCGGCCGCGGCCTCCCGCGGCCCCGGCGGCGCGGACACCGGCGGCGCCCCCGACCGGGGCGCCGAGGTCGCCGCGGCGCTCGCCGCCGACCTCGACGCCGGCTTCGCCGTCCTCTACGACGCCTACCGCGGCGTCGTGTTCTCCACCGCGCTGCGGCTGTGCGGGCGCTGGGCCGAGGCCGAGGACCTGGCCGCCGAGGCGTTCCTGCGCGCCTACCGCGCCCTCATCGGCTACGACACCGGAAGGATCGCCGCGCTGCGCCCCCGCGCGTGGCTGCTGACGATCCTGACCAACCTGTGGCGCAACGGCCTGCGCACCGCCGCGCGGCGGCCGCCGCCCGGCCCGCTGGAGGACGCCCCCGACCCGCCCGACCCCTCCGAGGGCGTCGAGGACGCCGCCGCCCGCCACGAGACCGGGCGGGAACTGGCCGGCCTGCTCACCGCGCTCACCCCGAGCCAGCGCGCCGCCGTCGTCCTGCGGCACGTCACCGACCTGCCCGTGGCCGAGATCGCCGCCGTGCTGGACCTGCCCGAGGGCACCGTCAAATCGCACATCTCCCGCGGACTGGCCCGGCTCCGCGACCTGCACCGCACATCACCGGCGCACACCGCGCCGGATCCCACGCAGCATCCCACGCCGCACCTCACGCAAGGGGGCACCCCATGAACAGCACCGCCTCCGGCGCACCCGACCCGCTCACCACCGGGCTGGCCGCGCTCACCGCCGACGCGCCCGACACCCTCCTGGACCGCATCGCCGCACGGCGCGTCCGCGTCCCCGGCCCGCTGCCCGACCTGCAGGTCGCCTTCACCGACCACGGCGTGGCCTACCTGCGCGCCGGACTCGACGAGGACGCCTTCGCCACCGCCTTCCGCGCCCGTTTCGCCCGCCCGCTGCTGCCCGCCGACCGGCCCCCCGCCGGGCTCGTGCCCGCCCTGCGCACCGGACGTCTCGGCGCGCTCCCGCTGGACCTGCGCGGCCTCAGCGAGTTCGAGGCCGCGGTGCTGCGCGCCGCCGCCGCCATCCCCCGCGGCCAGGTCCGCCCCTACGCCTGGGTCGCCCGGCAGGCCGGGCATCCCAAGGCGGTCCGCGCCGTCGGCTCCGCCCTGGGCCGCAACCCCGTCCCGCTGCTGATCCCCTGCCACCGCGTCACCCGCTCGGACGGCGCCCTGGGCGGCTACGTCTTCGGCGGCCCCGCCAAGGAGCGGCTGCTGCGCGGCGAGGACGTCGACCTGGAGGAGCTCGCCGCGCTCACCGCCCGCGGCACGCTCCTGGTCGGCAGCGACACCACCGGCATCGTCTGCTATCCCACCTGCGCCGACGCCCGCCGCATCACCCCCGCGCACCGGCGCGGCTTCCGTACCCTCGCCGCCGCGGAGGCCGCGGGGTACCGGCCTTGCCTGCACTGTCGCCCCGGCGCTCCCCGGCCCGCCGCCTGACCCGCCCAGGAACATCTCGCCGGGAACCCGCGGTCGGTGAGGCGGCCTCGTGCGGCGCGGAGCACGCCAGGGCCCCGGCGCGGGGCAGGGCCCGCGGCGTCGCTCCAGCGAGGGGACGGTGAAGCGGGACGCCCGCGATCGGGCGCCCCGCTCGGCCGCAATCGAACCCGCGCATCGGACCGGCGCATCGGACCGGCACGGGCCGGCCGGGTCACCGACCCCGGGTCAGGACGCCCCCACCGGCGCGGCGGGCTCCTCGGCCGCCGGAGCCGGCGCGGCCGGACGCCCGAACGACAGCGCCACCAGGATCAGCACCCCGATCCCCGCCGCCGTCACCAGCACCGCCGAACGCAGCCCGTCGGTCACCGCGACCCGCAGCGCCTCCCCCGACCGGCCGCCCGTCCCGGCGTTGGCGATCGCCACCAGCACCGCCAGCCCCACCGCGCTGCCGACCTGCAGGCCCGTCGAGGTCATCCCCGACGCGACGCCCTGCCGGTGCGGCGGCACCCCCGTGGAGGCCGCCGCGAACAACGTGGTGTACACGATCCCCTGACCGAAGCTGAACACCAGCATCGGCCCCACCAGCGCCGCGTACGACCCGTCCGGCGCCATCGCCAGACCCAGCCACACCGCGCCGCCGGCCCCGAGCGCCTGCCCGCAGATGAGCGTCGCGCGTATCCCGAACCGGGTCGCCAGCGCGCCGCCCAGGTTCGAGCCCACGACGGTCGCCGCCATCGGCACCAGGTACGCCACTCCCGTGCGCAGCGGCCCGTACCCCCGCACCGTCTGGAAGTAGACCATCAGGAAGTACACCAGCGTCCCGAACGTCGCCATGAACAGGAACGCCGTGGCGATGCCCGCGCTCAGGTGCCGGTTGCGCAGCAGCGACAGCGGCATCAGCGGATCGCGGCCCCGCCGCTCGATCGTCACGAACGCCGCCAGCAGCGCCGCGCCCGCGGCCGCGGCGCCCGCCACCCCCGGCGAGCCCCAGCCCGACTCCGGGCCCTGCACCAGCGCGAACACCACCAGCGTCGTGCCCGCCGTCGCGGTCAGCGCCCCCGGCAGATCGAACGAGCGGCCCCGCAGGATCGGCCCGTCCGGCGCCAGCAGCATCACCGCCGCGACGATCCCGCCCAGCGCCAGCGGCACGTTGACGAAGAACACCGCCGACCAGCCGAACGCCTGGGTCAGCACCCCGCCCAGCAGCGAGCCGAGCACCATGCCGCCCGCCCCGGCCGTGGCCCACACCGCGAACGCCCGGTTGCGCTCACGGCCCTCGGTGAACGTCGTGCTGACCAGCGACAGCGTCGCCGGGAACAGGAACGCCCCGCCGACGCCCTGCACCCCCCGCGCCGCCAGCAGCACCCCCGCCTGCGGCGCCAGCCCGCCCGCCAGCGACGACAGCCCGTACAGGGCCAGGCCGAACAGGAACATCCGGCGCCGGCCGAACAGGTCCGACGCCCGCCCGCCCAGCAGCAGAAGCCCCCCGTAGGCCACCGCGTACGCGCTGACCACCCACTGCAGGGTCTGATCGGAGAACTTCAGGTCGCCGCCGATGTCCGGCAGCGCCACATAGACGATGTTGTAGTCGAGGGCGATGATGAGCTGGGCGAACGCCAGCAACGCCAAAATCAGGCCCGGGCGGTGCGCCCGGACCGGGGTCGAGGACATGAAGGTCCCTTTCGTCCGCTGGGAGATCCGGTGGCTGAAACGCGCACCGGTCCCGGCGGGCACCGTGAGGCGCACCCCTTCAACGACGAGCGGTGCGGTGTCCCCGCGCCCGCGGCGTCAGGTCCGACCACCGCGGCCTCCCCGTCCGTTCCGATCGACCCCACCATGATCCGGACCGGGGGCCGGGCGGGCATCGGCCGTTGGACCGCACCCGTCCGGGACTTGCGGCCTAGGACCACCGGCCGTCCCCGCAGATCAACCGCCCAGATCAACCGCGCATAGATCGCCGTCCTGTGGGAATGGGCCCCACCCGTCCACCTGACAACCGACGCGACGAGGGGGAGTCCACCATGCGCGTCGTCGTCACCGGCGCCACCGGCAACATCGGGACCAGCACCGTTCACGCGCTCGCCGCCGACCCGCGCGTCACCTCCATCACCGGCATCGCCCGCCGCAGACCCGGCCTGGAGGCCGACAAGACCACCTGGGTCCAGGCCGACGTCACCGACGCCGACCTGGTCCCCCACCTGCGCGGCGCCGACGCCGTCATCCACCTGGCCTGGCTGTTCCAGCCCACCCACCGCCCCGCCGTCACCTGGGACGCCAACGTCGTCGGCAGCGCCCGGGTGTTCGAGGCCGCCGCCCGCGCCGGCGTGCCCGCCCTGGTGTACGCCTCCTCCATCGGCGCCTACTCGCCGGGCCCCAAGGACCGCGCCGTCGACGAGTCCTGGCCCACCCACGGCTGGGCCGGCGCCGCCTACAGCCGCGAGAAGGCCTACGTCGAACGGCTCCTGGACGCCTACCAGGCCCGCGAACCCCGCCGCCGCGTCGTCCGGATCCGTCCCGGGTTCATCTTCGAACGCCAGAGCGCCGCCGAGCAGCGCCGCCTGTTCGCCGGGCCGCTGCTGCCGGGCCGGCTCGTCCGCCCCGGCCGCGTCCCCCTCGTCCCGGACCTGCCCGGCCTGCGCCTGCAGGCCCTGCACTCCGCCGACGCGGGCCGCGCGTTCGCGCTCGCGGCCCTCGGCGACGCCGAGGGGGCCTTCAACATCGCCGCCGAGCCCGTCCTGGACGCCGCCGAACTCGCGGACCTGCTCGGCGCGCGGACCGTGCGGCTGCCCGCCCGGGGCGTCCGCGCCGCGCTGGCCGCCGCCTGGAACCTGCACCTGGTCCCCGCCTCGCCCGGCCTGTTCGACCTGGCGATGAAGGTCCCGCTCATGGACGTCTCGCGTGCCCGCGACGGCCTCGGCTGGACCCCCGAGCACACCGCCCGCGACGCCGTCGAGGAGTTCCTGGACGGGTTGCGCAGCGGCGCCGGACGCGACACCCCGCCCCTGTCGCCCGACACCGGCGGCCCCCTGCGCCGCCGCGAGTTCACCTCCGGGATCGGCCGTAAGCCCTGACCATCGCCACCGGGCCGCCCACCGGTCCACCGGCGGGCATCGCGCCACGACACAGGAGACCGCCCATGCCGACGATCACAGCCGAACACCTGCACGCCCTGCTCGCCTCCGACGACCGCGACGCCGCCCTCGTCGTCGTCGAGGGCCGCGCCGCCGTCGTGCCGGGCCCCGGTGCCCGCGGCGGGGCCCGGCACGACGGCGGGATGGTCATCACCACCCGCGACGCCGTCATCGCCGAACTGGACACCGGTGCCAACGACGAGCAGCTCGAACGCCTGGCCCAGCGCCTGGACGTCGCGCTGGACAGCCTCACCGGCTGACCACCGGCCGCCGCCCCGGCGGGCACCGGCGGCCGGACCGGCCTGCCGGTGGGCCGGTGGGGTCAGCCGATCTCCAGGACCGCCTTGCCGTTCAGGCGCCGCTCCAGCAGCGCCCCGGTCGCGTCCGCGACGTTCTCCCAGGAACCCCGCCAGGAGAGGTGCGGAGCGATCCGCCCGTCCGCGACGGCCGCGGCGAGCCAGGTCAGGTCGGGGGCCAGGTCGCGGCAGGCGAGCAGGAAGAACGTGACGATCGAGCGGTCATGGCGCCCCTGATGGCCGAACAGGGCGCCGAACGGGAAGCTCTCTCCCTCCTCCGAGGAGTGGCCGAGCGCCACGAGCGTGCCGCCCGGGGCCAGGCGCTCGTAGGCGTCCACCAGCCGCCGCCCGCCCACCTGCTCCACCACGCCGTCCACCGGTTCGCCGATCTCCGCCGGCTCGCGGATCACCTCGGCGGCCCCGAGCGCGCGCAGGCTCGCGCCGTGCGCGTCCGGGTCGCCGGTGGAGGCGACGACCCGCGCCCCGCCCAGCGCCGCGAGCTGGACGGCGTAGCGGCCCACCCCTCCCGTGGCGCCGGTGACCAGGATCCGCTTGCCGAGGATCGGGCCGATCCGGTGCAGGGCGCGCAGCGCGCTGGCGCCCGCCACCGGAACGGTGCTGATCACGCCCGGGTCGGCTCCTTCGGGAACCGTCCCGATCAGGTCGGTGTCCACGGCGCGGAGCTCCGCCCACGCGCCGCCGGGACCGAGCGTGACGACCGGGGTGCCCGCCGCGGGCCCCGAACCGTCCTGGGCCGCGCGTTCCACGATCCCGGCCGCGTCCCAGCCCAGCACGGCGCCGTCGGGGGCCTCCGCGAGGTCGAAGGCGACCTCGCCGTGGTTGAGCGACGTCGCGGCCACCCGGACCAGCGCCTGGTGGGGAGCGGGCACCGGATCCGGGGCGGTGCCCAGCCGGAGCCCCCCGGGGACGGAATGGTCGACGAGCAGTGCGCGCATGCGAAACACCTTTCACCAAGAAGCCAATGCCACTGAGTGACATAATGCTACAAGGGGCGTTAGCGCACCGGGTACAGTGGGGGACGATGAACACCGCGATCTCCCCGGACCTGCCGCTGCGCGAGCGCAAGAAGCTCCGCACCCGCCAGGCCCTGATCGACACCGCCCTCGACCGGTTCACCGCGCAGGGCTTCGAGGGCACCACGCTCGACGGGCTCTGCGCCGAGGTCGAGATCTCCAAACGCACGTTCTTCCGCTACTTCGACAGCAAGGAAGACGTCGCGATGGCCCCCACCCAGGACCTGTGGGCGGCGTTCCTGGAGGACCTGGAGACACGCGAGCCGGCGGGCACCCTGATCGGGCTGCTCGGGGACACCCTGGTCGGCGCGTTGCACCGCATGCCCGCCCCGGACTGGGCCGGCCGCGCCCTGCTCAGCCGCCGGCTCGCCGCCCGGACCCCGTCGATGAACGCGCACGGCCTCCAGTTCTGCGACCGCACGAGCAGCGCCGCGCTCGACGTCCTGCGGCGGCGGTTCGGCCTGGACGTCACCCGCGACCCGCGGCCGCGCCTGGCCCTCGACCTCCTGGTCGCCTCCTTCCACTACGCGCTCCAGGGATGGACCGCGGCCCCCGGGCCCGCCGACCGCGACGCCCTCGCCGCCCGCCTGCGCGAGGCGCTCGCCTCGCTCCCCGGCACCCTCACCCTGACCGTCCGCCCCCGGCACGACCGCGCCCAGCCCGCGGACCCGCCCACCGCACCGCCGCCCCGCGCCTGACCGGCCGGGATCAGGCCAGGATCAGGCGACCGTCCCACCCGGCAGAGGACCCCACCCGGCGCCCGGCCGCCCACACCGGCGGTGGACGCCGCCACAGAACGGGAACGCACAGAACGAGAACGACCGGCCGCCGGCACGGTGCGACGCGGCGCCCGAACCGGTCACCCTCCCCGGTCGCGCATCGTCCGGGGCGCCGAGGCCCACGGCCACGACTCCGGCGAGGCAGCGGAGCGAACGACCCGCGGCATCCGCTCCCGCACCCGCGCGCCCGGCCCTACCCTGGCACGGCCGGGCACCTCACCCGGCGCCCGGCCGGGCACGGCGGCGGTGGCTGGTGTCGCAGAACGGGAACGCCCGGCTGCGCCTGCACACGCACAGCGCCACCAGGAACCGGTCCGACACCACCCGCGTGCCGTCCTCGAGCTCGACCTCGACCGGCCCCTCCACCAGCAGCGGCCCGTCCCGCACCATCCGCACCCGCCGCGGCGCCCCCTCACGCCGCATGCCGTCCCCCGCCCCCCGCAGAGCCCCGCACCGCCGTCCGCCGCACCGTCCGCCCCGCGCCCTGCCGCGGGTCCTGCCGCGTGCCCTCCAGCGGGGTCTGCACGGCCTCGCCCGCCGCGGACGGCAGGTCACCGCGGATCACCAACAGCTCCTCGTGCCGCTGCCCCGGACGCACCAGCCCCCGCGCCTCCAGCTCCGCCGCGCGCGCCAGCATCACCGGCCCGAACGGCTCACGGCGGCGCGCCACCACCGAGGCCCGCAGCCCCGCCCCCCGCAGCGCCACCAGCGTGGCCGCAGCCCCGCTCAGCGCCGACTGCACCACCAGCAGCGTCCCGTGCCGCGCCAGATGACCCGGCGCGTCCCGGCAGATCCGGTCCAGCACCGCCCGGCCCGACGCCCCCGCCTCCCACGCCCGCCCCCGGCCGCGCACCGCCGCCGGGTCACGATGCCCCACCACGTACGGGGGATTGGCGACGATCACGTCGAACACCTCGCCCCGCACCGGGCCGAACAGGTCGCCGCGCAGCACCCGCACCGGCAGCCCCCGCACCCGCGCGTTCACCCGCGCCGCCAGCACGGCCCGCACCGACACGTCCACCGCCACCACCTGCCCGGCGCCCTCCCGCGCGGCGGCCACCGCCACCGCGCCCGTCCCGGTGCCCAGCTCCAGCACCCGCGCGCCCGGCGGCAGCCGCGCCTCGCGCAGCGCTCCGGCCAGCATCGCGGTGTCGTTCTGCGGCCGGTACACGCCCGGCGGCCTCAACAGCAACATTCCGCTCATGTACCGCAAATGCGACAACAGAAACGCGGCCCCGCGCGGCGGAGGTCGCCCTGTAGATCAACATGGAGATCATCCCGGCGCCGCTCAGCACGGCGAGGCGCCCGCGCCGGGACGCCCCTCCTCCAGCGGACGCCGCAGAGCCGACCGCGCGGGCCGCCCCCGCCAGCACCCCAGCACGTGCGCGCCCAGCCGGTCCTCCAGCAGCCCCGTCGCCCGGATCCCCAGGACCACGTCCGCCGCCAGCTCCGGCTCCTCCTCCAGCAGCCCGCCGATCACCTCGTGCCGCAGCACCTGCTCGTGCACCGCGTCCGCCTCGATGTGCTCGGTGAAGAACAGCACCGCCCGCGGCCCCGCCCCCAGCCGCTCCAGCGCCCGCGCCATCCGCCGCGCCGACGGCGCCGTGGTGATCTCCGCCGCCGCGAAATGCCCCACCAGCGCGCCCCGCAGCGACCGCCGCAGCCCGAACAGCGACATCATGTTCACCGTCGCCAGCATCACCGCCGGAGCCGCCTCCACATGGCCGCCGTAGGAGGAGTCCAGGCCCAGGTCCTCCAGCAGGTCCGCGTACAGGCCCGCGTGGATCATCTCCTCCCGGCCGGCGCCGAACTCGTCGTGCTCCACCGCCACCAGCGCCGTCTTCGCCCGCCCCCGCAGCCGCGGGATCACCCACGCGTGCGGATCGGCCTCCTTCAGGTGGTACACCGACCGCAGCGCCGCGTACTCGCGCAGCTGCCACCACTCGCCCGCGTCCCGCAGATGATGCGTCACCCCGCCGGCGTCCACCGGCTCCACCAGCAGCTCCTCCAGCGCCCCCCGCACGTCACCGCCGCCCGGCAGGTCCGCGCGCAACGCCCCCAGGAACGCCGCCTCCATCGCCCCGCGCAGCCCCAGCAGCCCCGGGTCCCACTCCCAGTCCGCCTCCACCCCGGCGAACCCGCGATAGTGCAGCTCGAAGCACACGTGCAACGCCAGCTGCAGATCCTCCCCGTAGGGGTCGGCCGACGCCACGGCCGCCAGCGGCCCGCATCCCGCGCTCGCCTCGCCCCCCGCGCCGGGCGGCGCGCCCGAGGCCAGCGCGCCCACCACCGCCCGCGACA
>NZ_CAACVB010000098.1 GCF_900659635.1 Actinomadura roseirufa
CGAGCGCGAGCGGCTGGCCCGCGACCTGCACGACGTGGCGGGCCACCACCTCAGCGCCGTGGCGGTGCACAGCGGCGCGGTGTCCCGCACGGGCGACCCGGCGCTGGCCCGCGACGCGCTGTCCGCCGCCGCGGACACCGGCCGCGACGTGCTGCGGGAGCTCAGCCGGCTGGTGGACGTGATGGGCCCGGACGACGGGGACGGCGGCCTGGAGGCCCTGCCGCAGCTGTGCGGGGGCCTCGCCCGGCTCGGCGTCCCGGTCTCGCTGGCCGTCGAGGGGCGGCAGCGGCGGTCCCGGCCCGAGGTCGGCTCCGCCGCGTACCGGATCGTCCAGGAGGCGCTGACGAACGCGATGCGGTACGCGCCGGGCGCGCCGGTGACCGTCGAGGTCAGGCACGTCCCCGGGACGGTCGAGCTGACGGTCGCGAACCGGAGCCCGGCCGGCGGCGCGGCGGTGCCGGGGCTCGGCGGCGGGCGCGGCATCGCGGGCATGCGCGAGCGCGCCGAGTCCCTCGGCGGCACCCTGAGCGCCGGCCGGGACGAGGACCGGGGCGGGTGGATCGTGCGGGCCGTGCTGCCGACCTCGGCCGCCCGGGGACGGCACGGTCCGGGCTGGTCGGAGGTGCTCGACGGGACGGTCGTCGCGTTCTGCGGGCTGCTGCCGGCGCTGCTGGCCTTCACGCCGCCGCAGCCGATCCTGCGCGACTCCTCGGCCGCGGAGACCGCGCTGGTCGTCGTCCTGCTGCTGGTGCGCGGGACGCCCCTGTGGTGGCGGCGCGGCGCCCCGTACGCGGTGCTCGGGGCACTGGCGGCGATCGACATCGCCTGGTCGCTGACGGCCGGGGCCCACTCGCAGCCGTTCATCGCGCTGCTGCTCATCGGCGGGCCCGCGGAGATGATCGCGGTGTACGCGGTGGCGGGGCACGCGCGCCGCGGCAGGCCGACCTGGCCCGCGCCGCTCGTCGGCGCGGTGCCGTGGGCGGTGGCGTTCACCGTGCTGCTCGCGACGGACCCCGAGACCGAACCGTCGCCGGGCCTCGTGCCGTTCGGGCTGGGGGTGGGCGGCCTGTTCGGCGTCCTGGTGCTGCTGCCGTTCTGGGCGTGGGGCAAGGCCGTCACCGGGCGCGGCCAGCGCTGGGAGGCGACCGCGCGGGAGACCATGGCGGCGCGCAGGGGCGAGGCCGTCCAGGCGGAGCGGGCCCGGGTCGCGCTGGGCCTGCGCGGCACCGTCCTGGACCACACGGCCCGGCTGGTGCGCGCCGCCGAGGCGGGGCTGGCGGGGACGGCCGGGGACGCGGCGGCCGCGCTGGTTTCGGTCAGCGAGCAGGCGCGCGCGGCGCTGCTCGACATGCGGGCGCTCCTGGACGCCCTGGAGGAGGACTGACCCGTCTGTGATCTTCGTCATGGTCGGGCGCCCGGGTCAGTGGCTCCGCCGGCTCCGGGCCGGGCCGCCGCGCGGGGCCGCCGCGCCCCGGCGCGCACGGCCCGCAGGACCGTCGGACGGTCCCGGTGCCGTATCGGTTCCTCCGATCGCCGGTTTCGGCCTAGGAAGGTCACGTTCTCGATCGTCAACAAAACGATCTTGAATTCGCTGCTAGGTTTCCTCCGCTCATCATGAAAGATCAGATTTGGAGGGACCAATGCGGCGAATCGCAGCGGTAGCAATGGCTGCCGGCACCCTGCTGACCGGCATGGCGGCCGTGAGCGCACCGGCGGGCGCGACCGTGACGGCGGCCCCCTCGGCCAAGGCGCCCGCGGCGGCGGCAGCGGCCCACAACTGGACGCCGTACAACTCCTACAGCAACATCAGCGCGTGGGGCACCTACACCCGCTCGGGCGGAAGCGTCTATGTGAAGGGCTACCTCGCCGACGGCAAGAAGAACGGCTGGACGGCCTGCGTGCGGTTCCTGTTCACCGAGGGCAACACGCGTTACTGGTCCCGGCACAAGATCGTCGGCGTCGACCGCTACGGCAACGAGTACAACTACGACGGCGCCGCGAAGGTGTCGATCAAGACCAGCTCCAAGTACAGCAGCCACCTGTACGTCCAGGAGTGCGGGCGCAACAAGAAGACGGGCAAGTACGTCTACGGCAAGAGCAAGAAGCTCTTCTGAGCCTCGCCTCGACCGCCGGCGCCGAACCGAGCGGCGCGCCATCGCGACAGGGCCCCGCCGCGCCGCGGCGGGCCCTCCGCGCCCTCCGTCCTCCTGCTAGTTTCGGAGCGCCCCACGACGGCAGAGGAGGCTCCCGATGCGCCGCATCGCCACGCTGGCGATCTCCACCGGCCTGGCCCTCACCGGGCTCGGCGCGCTCCCCGCCGAGGCCGCCTCGAACGGCTGGGCGACGACCGGCGCCTATTCGGCCGTGAAGGCGGGCGGCACCTACGCGCGGACGTCGGCGAAGGTCACCATCCGCGGCTGGATCCGCGACTACCGGACCGACGGACGGGCCGCCGCCGTGCAGTTCCGCGCGACCGAGGGAACCGGCCGGCACACCAGCAGGGTGTACTTCTTCCTATCCCGGAACATTCCCGCGGACCTGGTGTACAAGGCCGATTACGGGACGTTCTTCAGCTCCGACTACACGTCCCATCTCTATGTCCGCGAATGCGGGGTCACACCCGATCGCAAGCGCACCCCGCGCTGCGCGGACTGGCAGAAGATCTACTGATCACGGGCCTTACCAGTCGGCGTCGAAAACGTGCGCCAGGCCCGCGATCGGATGCGCGGTCCCACCGCCGGCGGTGTCGAGCGCGCCGAGGTCGGTGAGCAGGAACCGGCCGGACACGTCGCCCTTCAGCAGCGGATGGTCGAAGGTCGCCGTGCCGCGCTGCGTGCTGGCCCGCAGCACCCGGCCGTCCGCGACCGAGATCCGCAGCAGGTCGCCCAGCAGGGACGTGGAGGCCCACGCGTCGGCGCGCAGCGTGCTCTCCGCCCACGGCCTCGCCGACGCCGCCTCGCCGGCGGCCTCCCGGCCCGGCACGCCGCTCCAGGCGTCCTCCGCCTCCCGGCCCGACTCCGAGATCGTCACCTCGCGGCCGTCCCGTCCCGCGGCGGTGCCGGCGAACCTGCGGGGCGCGTCGACGCCGCGGATCAGCGTGCTCGCCTCCTTCACCTCGCCCCGCACCCGCCCGGTGACCTCGAGCCGGCGCAGCTCCTGTCTTTCGATGACCTCCTGCCGGCCCTTGTTCCGCATGACGGCGCGGACGAAGAAAAGGTAGCGGCCATCACCTGACCAGGACATTCCCCGATACGTTCCGCCGCCCGAGTCCGGCCATTCCCAGCGCTGCCCGGTCCCGGTGTCGATGACACCGAAAATGCCGTCCCCGCCGCCGGCGCGGGCCTCCGCGGAACAGCCGCCGGCACCATAGGAGAGCATTTTCCCGTTCGGGCTCACCGCCAGGCTGCCGCTGTCGCGGACCGTTCCGGGGACCTTCGCGCCCACCACCGGATCCCGCTGCGTGATGATCCCGGCCTCGCTCACCGAGAGCCGGTCGATGACGATCCGGCAGCGGCCCCCCGTCCGCGGCTCGGAGATCGCGAAGAAGGTGCGGTTGTCGGCGGCCGCGGCCACCTCGCGATAGTCGACGCCCGGGGCCGCGGGCTCGGCGTCCAGCACCCGGCCCGTCCCGGAGTCGCGGATCTCCAGCCGGGACCGCTGCCCGCCGCCGGCCAGCACGCTGGTCACGAAGAAGCGCGGCATCGCCGACCCCGCCTGCTGGACGGGACGGCGCCCGCCACCGTGCAGCAGCTCCCGCACGGACACCACCCCACCGACCAGAAGCACGACCGCCGCCGCCGCGAGCACCGGCGTGAGCCGCCGGTGCGCCTCCCACCACCGGCTCCGGACCGCGCCGGCGCCGAGCTCGGGGAGCGGGCGCGAGCGGGTCTCGTCCACCGTCTCCGCCGCCGCGCGCAGCGCCTCTCGCAGCCGGTCCTCCAGGTCCTTCACCGCTCCTCCTCTCCCAGCCGGCGCTCCAGCGCGGCGAGCGCCCTCACCATGGTGGAGCGGACGGTACCCGGGCGGATCCCCATCACCCGCGCCACCTCCGCGTCGTCCAGCTCAAGGTAATAGCGCAGCACCAGGGCCTCCCGCTGCCGGCGGGGCAGGCGGCGCAGCGCCGCCAGCACCTCGCGGCGGTCCTCGCCGAGCATCACCGCCGACTCCGCCGACCAGACCGGCGGCTCGTGCGGCTCGGTGTGCCCCCAGGTCCGGCGGCGCCGCCGCAGCGCCATCCGGCACCCGTTCAGCACCGCCGCCCGCACGTAGGCCGGCAGCTTCGACTCGTCCTGCAGCCGGGGCGGCCTGGCCTGCAACCGCAGGAAGACGTCCTGGACGACGTCCTCCGCGGTCGCCACGTCGCCCACCAGGAGCACCGCCAGGCGGATCAGTTCGACCTGGTGCTCCCGGTAGAGCGACGTCAGCGCCGGGACCGCCACGGCATGGGAGGTCACCGCCGCACGCCGCGCCGCGCTCGCACCACCACGGGTGGATCATAAATGGACTGATCCGTGCAAGCCGGTCAACGAACCAGAACGGTGCGCCCGGCCCCGCGCCCGCGCGGCGCGGGGACCATCCCGGCGCCCGCGCGGCGGCCACCCTGGCCGGCGAGGTTCCGGAACGCCGCGCTCGGCTCCACCCCGAGCTCACGGCGCACGAGCCGCGCGTAACGGGTGTAGACCCGCCGCGCGCCCGCCATGTCGCCGCGGGCAAGGTGCGCCGCCGCCATCGTCCGGTACGCGGTCTCCGCCAGTTCGTCCACGCCCGTGGCCAGCGCGGCGAACTCGATGGCGTCCAGTGGCGCGCCGTCCTCCAGGCTCCGCTCGGCGAGCCGCTCCAGCGCGACGAGGCGCAGCCGGTCCCAGCGGTCCTGCGCGGCCAGCACGTGGTCGTCGGTCCAGCCGGGCAGCAGCGCGTCGCCGAGGAAACGCCATGCGTCGGGCGCTCCCTTCGTCCGGGGCGCCGCCGCGAGGGGGCCGCCCTCCACGACGTGGCGCGCGCGGGCCTCGGCCTCGTGCAGGTCCACCTCGACGCCCGGCGCGAGCCACACCTCACCGGCGTCGGCGTCCAGCACGCCGGCCTCGCGGCGGATCCGCCACAGCAGCTGCCGCAGCCGCTTGGCCGCCAGCGAGGGGGGAAGGTCCGGCCACAGCCGGGCCTGCACGGCCCGGCGGCCGAGCGACTCCCCCGCCAGCGCCACGGTCACGATCAGGGCGCCCGGCGCGTCCGCGAACCGCAGGTCCCGGTCTTCGAACCGGCAGCGGAACGCGGACAGGAGCTCCACCCGCCCGATCTGCGGGCGGCCGCTTTCCACGACCGCCGTCGACATACTCTTCGCAGCACTCACACCATGTAGATGATCGAGGACCCCGGTCTGCTGCTTCCGCGGCGAAAAAAGTTCCGCGCACCGTCCGAGCACCCGTCCCCCTTAGGGTCGTCGTGTGCGGGCGGAAGCGGGAATCGGACGGTGGCCGCGCACCGCCGACTGGGCCGTGCCGGTGCTCCTCGTGACCGCGCAGCTGCCCCTCACCTGGGCGCTGGCCAGGGCGGACGGCACCTCACTCGGCCCCGGACGCTGGGCGGCGACCACCTTGGCGATCGTGGCGGCGGCGGTGGCCCTGCCGTGGCGGCGCACGGCGCCCGCGCCGGTGCTGGCGGCGACGATCCTGTTCGGCGCCTGCGCGGTCGCCGCGTCCGGATCGGGGGCGGTGACCGGGGTGTCCGACGGGGTCGCGCTGTACTCCTTCGCCGTGCACCGCGGCCCCCGGCCCGCGCTCCTCGCCTGCCTCACGGCGTTCGTCGCGTCCGTCCTCGGCTTCCTGCCGCACGGTGACGGACTGTCCGACCTCCTGGCCGAGGCGGTACTGAACGCCGTCCTCTATCTGGAAATCACCACGTTCGGCCAGCTCCGGCGGCAGCGCACGGCCCCGCCGGGCGGCTCGCGGGACGCGGCCGCCGGGATCGAGCGGGAGGGACGGGCCGCGGCGTCCGCCGAGCGCGAACGCCTGGCCCGCGACGTCCACGACGTGGCGGGCCACCACCTCAGCGGCGTCGCCGTGCACAGCGGCGCCGCCGTCCGCGCGGACGACCCGGAGCTGACCCGGCAGGCCCTCAGCGCGGCGGCCGAGGCGGGCCGGGAGGTGCTGGCGTCGCTGAGCCGCCTGGTGGACGTCGTGGGCCCGGCCCCCGAGGGCGGCGGCCTGAAGTCGCTGCTCCCGCCGCTCTGCCACGGCCTCGGGCGGCTGGGCGTGCCGGTGTCCCTCGCGGTGGAGGGGCGCGCGCGGAAGCTGCCCGCCGGGGTGACCGCCGCCGCCTACCGCATCGCGCAGGAGTCCCTCACCAACGCCATGCGCTACGCGTCCGGCGCCCCGGTCCGGGTGGCCGTCCGCTACACGCCGGGCGCGGTCGTCCTGACGATCGAGAACGAGGCCCCCGCCGGCGGGGGCGCCGTCCCCGCGCTGGGCGGCGGCCGGGGCGTGCGGGGCATGCGCGAGCGGGCCACCGGCCTCGGCGGATCCCTCACCGCGGGTCCTTCGCCGGCGGGGGGCTGGACGGTCGAGGCGCGCCTGCCCACGACCGCGGGCGCCGAGCGCGGCGCGGGCTGGCCGGAGATCCTGGACGCGCTGACGATGGTCTTGTGCGCGGCGCCGCCCATCCTCGTCCTGTTCTCTCCCGAGCCGCTGTTGCCCGGCCTGCCCGCCCCGGCGGTCGCGGCCGTCGCGGCGGCCCTGGCGCTGCGGGCCGTCCCGTTGTGGTGGCGGCGCCGCGCGCCCGCCGCCGCCCTGGCCGTGCTCACCGCCGCCGACACGCTCTGGGCCGTCCTCGGCGTGCTGTACGCGCAGCCGTCCCTCGACCTGCTGATCCTCGGATCCGCCGCGCAGGTCGCCGCCGTCTACTCGGTGGCCTGCTATCACCCGGCCGGGCGGCGCACGTGGCCGGCGGCGCTCGTCGCCACGCTCCCCTGGGGCGTCGCCATCGCCGCCTCGCTGGCCGCCGACCCCGAGGCCGCCCCGCCCGCCGAGATCCCCCTCGCGATCATGTACGGGCTGGCGTCCACCACGGCGCTCACGACGCCGGTGACGGCCGGAGCGTGGCTCTGGGGCCGGGCCGTGTCGATCCGGAGCCGCCGCTGGGAGCACGCGGCACCGGACGCCGCGGCCGCCCGCGCGGGCGACGCCGTCCACGCGGAGCGCACTCGGGTCGCCGTGGGTCTGGGCGGTACCGTTCTCGATCGTACGGCCCGGCTCGTCCGGGCCGCCGAGGCCGGAGTCGCCGGCACCGACGACGACGCCCGGACGGCGGTGGCCGCCGTGGCCGACCAGGCACGGGCAGCGCTGGCCGACGTGCGCGCCCTGCTCGACGGGATGGAGGAACGGGTGTGAGCATCCGGGTGCTGGTGGTGGACGACCAGGCCGTCGTCCGCGCGGGATTCAGGGCGATCATCGACGGCGAGCCGGACCTGGAGGTGGTCGGCCAGGCCGCCGACGGCGCCGAGGCGCTGCGCGCCGCCGCGGAGCTGCGCCCCGACGTCGCCCTGATGGACATCCGGATGCCCGGCGTGGACGGTCTGGCGGCCTCCCGTGAGCTGACCGCTCTGGGCTCCCCCACCCGGGTCCTGGTGCTCACCACCTTCCACCGCGACGAGTACGTGTTCGGTGCCCTGCGCGCGGGCGCGTCCGGCTTCCTGCTGAAGGACTGCGACCCGCAGGAGCTCGTCGACGCCATCCGCACGGTGGCCGCGGGCGAGGCGCTGCTCGCCCCCGCCGTGACCCGCCGCCTCATCGACGCCTTCGCCGCCGGGACCGTCACCCGGCGATCGCCGCGCGACGACCGCCTGGACCTGCTCACCGCCCGTGAACGCGACGTGCTCGTCCAGATGGCCCGCGGCCTGAACAACACCGAGGCGGCCGCGGCGCTGGGCATCGGGACGGCCACCGTCAAGACCCACGTGAACGCGATCCTGGGCAAGCTCGGCCTCCGCGACCGGGTTCAGGCCACGATCTTCGCCTACGACACCGGGCTCGTCCTGCCCGGCGACGACCGCCCCTGACCTGCGGCGGAATCCCCCGTCTCCACCCCTGGGTCGACCCTGCGGCCGACCGCCGGGTCGAGGCACATCGGTACCGGCGCAGGAAGCGCGGGCACGCGGCGACACGGTTCCCTGGACACCATGACCGAAGAACGGATTGCGGCCCCCGGAGACGATGCCGGGGAGCACACGAAGGGCCGGTCCACCGGCGACGGGCTCGGCTCCTTCTGGGTCGTGCCCGCGCTGCTGCTCCTGGCGGCGAGGGGCGTCCGGGCGCTCGGCGACGGCGGCGTCTGGAACGGCGTCGCCATAGGGCTGGCGGGCCTCGCGGCGGTCATCACCGTCGCGGAGCTCGTAACGGCCGTCCGGCGGCGGGCCTACACGACGCTCGCGACCCTGTCCGCGACCGTGCTGCTCGCCGGGACGTTCATCTACCTCAAGAGCGACCTGTTCTAGCCGGACGGGTCAGCCCGGTAGAGCGTTCCGGCCCAGCTGCTCGCGGACGAGGTCGTGAAAGGCCGGGCTCGCGTCCACGCCGAGCGAGCGGCGGACCCTGTCCTCGTACCCGAGGTAGACGCGGCGGGCGGCGACCGTGTCGCCGACCGCGACGTAGGCCGAGAACACGATCCGGCTGGCCCGCTCGGCCAGGTCGTCGACGCCCGTGGCCAGCAGGCCCGTTTCCAGGGCGGCCAGCGGGTCGCCCGCCTCCAGGCACGCCGCCGCGACCCGCTCCAGCGCGAGCAGCCGCAGCCGGTCCCAGTGGTCGCGCTCCCGGAGGACCTGCTCGTCCAGGACGTCGCGCAGCAGTTCGGTGCTCAGCAGTTTGAGGATCACCGGATCCACGTCGTGCAGGAAGCGCTCATCGGATTTAAGGACATTGCGGGCCAGCGTCTTGGCGGCCCAGTAATCGACCGCGACGTCGCCCGCCAAGCCGACCCTGTCCCCGTCGACCCGGACCAGGGCGTCCTCGGTCGCGCTGCGGATCCGCCACAGCAGCTGGCTCAGTCTCCGGCCGGCCTTGCCCGGCTCCATGTCGGGCCAGAACTCGGCCTCGATCATCTTCCGGGACAGCGCCCCACTCTCGAACGCCAGCCTGGTCACCAGGCGCCTTCCCGTCCCCGAGAGCCCGCCTTGGACGCCTGTGAGCGAGCAGGAGAACTCGGGGAGCAGATGGACGATGACCTGTTCCCCGATTGCGTCTACCGACATGACAACCCCCGTCGTCATTGACGTTTCGGTGCGGAATCCAGCGATGGCGCCGCACGAACCGCGCCTCGAATCCCACCAGGGGGACATCTCGGCGAGATCTCCGGTGCATCACCGTGACGTCTCCCGAGACGTTGCCTACCACCTAATTGTGACAATCGAGGGGAGGGGCACGTGACCGAAAAGGGTGGGGGCGCGGCACATGAAGACGTTCCGCCGGGCACGGCGAGGGGACGCCGAAAGAGCCGGGGACGATCAGCGTCCCCGGCGCGTGAGAGAACGGGTCAGGCCGGAAGCGGGACGGGTCAGACCGCCTGGTCCGGATCCGCGGGCGGCTCGTCCTTCGTCAAGGAGGGCTTCGCCGGGGCGGAGGGCTGCTTGGTCAGGGAGGGCTTGGCCGCCGCCTCCACGGGCTCCTCGGCGGCCTCGGCCACGGGCGCGGGCGCGTCCACGGACGGTTCGGCGGGCGCGGCGGGCTCGGTGCCGGACGCCGCCTCGTCCTTCGTGAGGGACACCTTCGCGTCCGGGGCCGCGGTGAGCTCCCCGGCGTCGTCGGCGTCCGGCTCGTCGTCGTCGGTCAGCAGCACGCCGACCACCGAGCGGATCTTGTCCGCCGGGACGGCGCCCTCGCGCAGCAGTCGCGGCACGGGACCGGTCAGGTCGACGATCGTCGACGGCTCGGCGTGCCCGGAGGCGCCGCCGTCCAGGTACACCGAGACCGCGTCGCCGAGCATCTCCTCGGCCTCGTCGACGGTGCGGGCGGCGGGCTTCCCGCTGAGGTTCGCGCTGCTCACCGCGAGCGGCCCGGTCTCCTTCAGCAGTTCCACGGCCAGCTCGTGCATCGGCATGCGGAGCGCGACGGTCCCCTTGGTCTCGCCGAGGTCCCACATGAGGTTCTGGTTGGCCCTGCACACCAGCGTCAGCGCGCCCGGCCAGAACTCGTCGATCAGGTCCTGCCCGTACGTACCGAGATCCTCCACCAGGGCGGTCGCGGCCCGCACGGAGCCGACCAGGACCGGCGGGGGCATCTCCCGGCCCCGCCCCTTGGCCTCCAGCAGCGCCGTCACGGCGGGCGGCATGAACGCGTCGACGCCCACGCCGTAGACGGTGTCGGTCGGCAGGACGATCAGCTCACCGCGACGCGCCGCGGAGAAGGCCTCGGCGATCCCCCGGCTGCGCTCCATCGGCTCAGAGCAGTCATAGCGTTTGCTCACGGTCGCCCGTCTTCCCATCTGCGCGGCGCTCGTCTACTGGCACGACCCAGGATATATACGCCGCACCGCGCGCAGTATCAATCGGCTGCCAGGCGGGCGGTGACGAACCGGTCCCGGTTGGTCAGATCGCGCCGGTTGCGGACGTCCCGCCAGCCGTTCTCCTCGGCGAATATCCAGTAAACACCGTTGCCCTGCAGGTCACTGTGCTCGACGGCCACGTACCCGCCCGGACGCAGCAGGCGGCGGGCGGTCCGCTCGACCACCCGGATCGCGTCCAGGCCGTCGTCGCCGCCGCCCCACAGCGCGTCGGCCGGATCGTGGTCGCGGACGTCGGGCGGCACGTACTCCCATTCGCTCATGGGGATGTAGGGCGGGTTGCTGACGACGAGGTCGACGGTGCCGTCCAGCTCGGCGAGGGCCGTCGCGAAGTCGTCCAGGTGCGTCCTGACGCGGCCGCGCTCGTCCAGCTCCTCGATGTTGCGGTTCGCGTGCACGAACGCCGCGGGGTCCTTCTCGACGGCGTGCACGCGCGCGCGGGGGGCCTCCAGGGCGATCGACAGGGCGATGGCCCCCGAGCCCGTACCGAGATCGACGACCAGCGGGTCGCGGACGTCCATGTCGCGGAGCGTCTCCAGCGCCCACCCGACCATGACCTCGGTCTCCGGCCGCGGGACGAAGACGCCGGGGCCGACCTTCAGCTCCAGGTAGCGGAAGAACGCCCGGCCCGTGATGTGCTGCAGCGGCTCGCCGGCCTCGCGCCGCGCGACGAACTCCCAGAACCGCGCGTCGAACGCGCTGTCGGGCACGGCGTGCAGCTCCGAGCGGTTCACCCCGTGCACGGCCGCGGCGAGCTCCTCGGCGTCGGCGCGGGGCGAGGCGGCCCCGGCGTCGGCGAGCCGCGCGGTCGCCCTGGCGATCTCGTCGAGCAGCAGTTTCATGATCCTTGGGCTTCGGCCAGTCGGCGTTCCATGTCGGCGTCCACCAGGGCCTGCGTCACGTTGTGCAGGTCACCGTCCAGGACCTGGTCCAGGTTGTAGGCCTTGTATCCGACCCGGTGGTCGGAGATCCGGTTCTCGGGGTAGTTGTACGTGCGCACCCGTTCGGACCGGTCGACGGTGCGGACCTGGCTCTTGCGCTCGGCCGAGGCCGCCGCGTCGGCCTCCTCCTGCGCGATCGCCAGCAGCCGGGACCGCAGGATCCGCAGCGCCTGCTCCTTGTTCTGGAGCTGGCTCTTCTCGTTCTGGCAGGAGACCACGACCCCCGTCGGCAGGTGCGTGATCCGCACCGCCGAGTCGGTCGTGTTGACGCTCTGCCCGCCCGGCCCGGACGAGCGGTACACGTCGATGCGCAGATCGTTCAGGTCGATCTGGACGTCCACGTCCTCGGCCTCGGGCGTCACCAGCACGCCGACGGCGCTGGTGTGGATGCGGCCCTGCGACTCGGTGGCCGGCACCCGCTGCACCCGGTGCACGCCGCCCTCGAACTTCAGCCGCGTCCAGACGCCGTCCTCCTGGCCGCCCTTGGCCTTCACGGCGACCGTGACGTCCTTGTACCCGCCCAGATCGGACGGGTGGGAGTTGAGGACCTCGGTCTTCCAGCCCGCCCGCTCGGCGTAGCGCAGGTACATGCGGAGCAGGTCCCCGGCGAACAGGGCCGACTCCTCGCCGCCCTCACCGGCCTTCACCTCGAGGATGACGTCCTTGCCGTCGTTCGGGTCGCGCGGCACCAGCAGCCGCCGCAGCCGCTCCTCGAGCTCCTTCTTGCGGGTGCCGAGCTCGTCGGCCTCCACCGCGAACGCCTCGTCCTCACCCGCCAGCTCGCGCGCCGCCGCGAGATCGTCCTCGGTCGCCGTCAGCTCCCGGTGGGTCTCGACGATGGGGCGCAGCTCGGCGTACCGCTTGCCGAGCCGGCGCGCCAGGTTCTGGTCGGCGTGGACCGACGGATCGGCGAGCCGTCCCTCGATGCCCGCGTATTCGCTGATGAGATCGTCGAGATTCACGGTGTGTCCTGGGCCGTCCCGGCCCCGGCGCCCCGCACGGGGCCCGGCGGCCGACTTCGAACGGCCCGGGGACCTCGAGAGTCTCCGGGCCGTCCCTGGTCGCTGGCGCGGCGGCGTCCTACTTGCCGGCCTTCTTCTTGCCGAAGCGCTGCTCGAAGCGCGCCACCCGGCCGCCGGTGTCGAGGATCTTCTGCTTGCCCGTGTAGAACGGGTGGCAGTTGGAGCACACGTCGGCGTGGATCACGCCGTTCTCGGCGGTGCTGCGGGTCTCGAAGGTGTTGCCGCACGTGCACGTCACGGTCGTGACGACGTAGTTCGGGTGGATCTCTGGCTTCATGGGTTCTCCTCGCCTCAGGCGGCCGCCGGGCGCCCCCGTCTCCCCGCGTTTCGCACGGCGAGGCCATGGGAGGGGTGGGAGGCGTGAACCGGAACCGCAGCGGTTGCAGTCCAAGTGTGCCAGATACCCGAACGTGCCGAGGTCACCGGGCATTCCCGATCTCGGGCCGGGTCAGCCGTCGGCGCGTCCCAGGTAGGCCAGCACCGCCATGACCCGCCGGTGCTCGCCCTGCGCGGGCTGCAGACGCAGCTTCATGAAGATGTTGGAGATGTGCTTCTCCACCGCGCCCTCGGTGACCACCAGGTCCTTGGCGATGGCGCCGTTCGAGCGGCCCTGCGCCATCAGCCCGAGCACCTCGTGCTCGCGCGGCGTCAGCGCCCGCAGCGGGTCGCCGGTGCGCCGCCGGCCGAGCAGCTGCCCGATGACCTCCGGGTCGATGACCGTCCCGCCGGCGGCGATGCGGCGGACCGCGTCGATGAACTCGGCGACGTCCGAAACCCGCTCCTTCAGCAGGTACCCGACGCCCTCGGCGCCGCCGCCGATGAGGTCGGTCGCGTACCGCTCCTCCACGTACTGCGACAGGACGAGGATCGGCGTCCCCGGCCGGCGCTCCCGCACCGCCAGCGCCGCGCGCAGCCCCTCGTCGGTGAAGGACGGCGGCATCCGCACGTCCACGATCGCGAGGTCGGGCTCGTGCTCGTCGACGATCCCGAGCAGCCCCGGCCCGTCCCCCACGGTCGCCGCCGTCTCGATCCCGGCGTCGTCGAGCAGCCGGACGAGCCCTTCGCGCAACAGCACCGAGTCCTCGGCGATCACAACCCGCATGCGCCCATTATCGGGCCTCCCGGCATCCGGAAGGCCCGATTCGGACGGCCCCGGCCCGGTCCGCCGGGCCGGCCGTCACCAGGTGCAGGGCAGATCCGCCCGGATGATCGTCGGACCGCCGGGCGGGCTGTCCACGATCAGCATGCCGTCGATGGTCGCCGCCCGGTCGGCCAGCCCGGACAGGCCGCCGTTCGGGCGCGCCACCGCCCCGCCGACACCGTTGTCGACCACCTCGACCACCACCCACGCGTCCTCGCGGGCGACGCGGACGCTGGCGCGGGTCGCGCGGGCGTACTTGGCGATGTTCGCCAGGGACTCGGCGACGATGAAGTAGGCGATGCTCTCGACCGCCGCGGGAGGACGCTCGGGCAGGTCGACCTCCACCTCGACCGGGACGGGCGCGCGTCCCGCCAGCCCCGACAGCGCCGGGTCCAGGCCCCGGTCGGTGAGGATGGCCGGGTAGATCCCGCGGGCCAGGTCGCGCAGCTCGGAGATCGCCTCCTTGGTGCCCGAGTGCGCCTGCTCGATCAGCGCCCGCGCGCCCTCCGGGTCGTCGTCCAGCTTGGCCCGCGCGCGCCCGATGTCCATGGCCACGGCCAGCAGCCGCTGCTGCGCGCCGTCGTGGAGGTCGCGCTCGATGCGGCGCCGCTCAAATTCGGCCGCGTCCACCCCCCGGGCCCGGCTGGCCCGCAGGTGCGCCGTCCGCTTGCGCAGTTCGAGGTTCTCGACCTGGGACTTGCTCGGGCCGAGCAGCAGCCGGGCGAGGGTGGCGTGCCCGATCGCCATCACGCGCGTCACGTACAGCGCCAGGACGACGACCACGAGCCCCCCGACGGAGACGGGCAGCGCCTCCACCGGATTGCCCGCCCAGTAGGACATCCGCGCGAAGTTGATCTCCGCGCCGCCGCCGACCGCCACGATCACCGGCATGGCCACCAGCATCCCGCCCACGGTCCAGACGAGCGCCGAGACCAGGAACTCCCCGACACCGACCGGGAACAGCACCCCCAGGTAGACCAGGTCCTTCCAGGTGGCCGGGTCCGCCGCCATGGCCTTCAGCTTGGTGACGGGGTTGCGGCCCGGGGGCAGCGGCCGGTAAGGCGTCGGGATCGGCACACCGAACGCCGACCGCGCGAGCGTCCGCTCCAGCATCGCGCCGAACCGCCACCCGACCATCACCAGCGCCAGCAGCGGAAGCCCGATCCAGATGATGAGCAGCCCGATCGACAGCGACAGCCCCACCGCGAGCGTGATGAACCAGCCCAGCCCGAAGACCAGGCTGAACGCCAGGTAGAGGGCCGACCGCCAGACCAGCCACGAGCGGGCCATGCCGAGCGGCGTCCAGGGAAGGGTCAGCACGGACGCGCCGCCCCCGTCGTCCCGCGCCGCGGAACGGGCGCCGCCGCGCCATGCCCGATCCCGCGGCGCCCCGTCCCGCCCCGCCCCGCCGTCGCGCACCGCGGCGTCCCGGGTGCCGGAGTTCCTGCTCAGCTCGCCCACATCGTCCCTCCGTACCTTTCCCACCGTACGGTCCCAGCCTGACGGTCGGACGTGACGGTCACCATGATGAGCGCTTCCCTCTCCGAGGTAGGGCTAGCCCCACCTCCCTCCCCCGCACGCCGCGCGCCGGTGACGGAAGACGGGCTCGAAGCGGGGGCGGAGACGGCGCACGCCCCCGCCCGGACGTGCCGGACGGGGGCGTGCGAGGCTCCGCGCGTCCCGGCGGCACGGCGGCCGCCGTGGACGGGACTCGGCGGTGGGACTCAGCGGTCGTCGGAGACCGTGGTCTTCTGCACCTGGAGCAGGAACTCGGCGTTGGACTTGGTCTCCTTCATCTTCTCGATGAGCAACTCCAGCGCCTGCTGGGTGTCCAGCGCGTGCAGGACCCGGCGCAGCTGCCAGACGACCCGCAGCTCCTCCGGCGCCATGAGGATCTCTTCCTTGCGGGTGCTGGACTGGTCGACGTCCACCGCCGGGAAGATCCGCTTGTCGGCGAGCGACCGGTTGAGCTTGAGCTCCATGTTGCCAGTGCCCTTGAACTCCTCGAAGATGACCTCGTCCATGCGGGACCCGGTCTCCACCAGCGCGGTGGCGAGGATGGTCAGCGAACCGCCGTTCTCGATGTTGCGCGCCGCGCCGAAGAACCGCTTGGGCGGGTACAGCGCGGTCGAGTCGACACCACCGGACAGGATGCGCCCGGACGCCGGCGCCGCCAGGTTGTAGGCGCGGCCCAGCCGGGTGATCGAGTCGAGCAGCACGACGACGTCGTGGCCCAGCTCCACCAGCCGCTTGGCACGTTCGATGGCCAGCTCCGCGACCGTCGTGTGGTCCTCGGCGGGACGGTCGAAGGTCGAGTGGATGACCTCGCCCTTCACCGTCCGCTGCATGTCGGTGACCTCTTCGGGCCGCTCGTCGACCAGCACGACCATCAGGTGGCACTCGGGGTTGTTCTTGGTGATCGCGTTGGCGATCGCCTGGAGCACCATCGTCTTGCCGGCCTTCGGCGGCGACACGATCAGCCCGCGCTGGCCCTTGCCGATCGGCGACACCAGGTCGATGATCCGCGTGGTCAGGATGCCCGGGTCCGACTCCAGCCGCAGCCGCTCCTGCGGGTACAGCGGGGTCAGCTTGGTGAAGTCGACGCGGCCCTTGGCCTGGTCGGGCTCCATCCCGTTGACGGTGTCGAGGCGGACCAGCGCGTTGAACTTCTCGCGCCGCTCGCCCTCGCGGGCCTGCCGCACCGCGCCGGTGATGACGTCGCCCTTGCGCAGGCCGTTCTTGCGGACCTGGGCGAGCGAGACGTACACGTCGTTCGGGCCCGGCAGGTAGCCGGTCGTGCGGACGAACGCGTAGTTGTCGAGGATGTCGAGGATGCCCGCGACGGGGATGAGGACGTCGTCCTCGGTGATCACCGGCTCCTCGTAGCGCTCGCGCCCGCCCCGGCCGCGGTTGCGCTCGCGGAACCGGCGCCCGCGCCGGCCGCGCCGAGCGCGGTGGCGGTGAGGATGGCTCGGCTCGTCGTGGCGGCGCGGCCCATGGGGATCCTCCCGGTTCCTCGGGTCGCGCGCCGGACGGGACGGGCGGCGCCGCGACCACCGCGCCATTGTTGTACGAATCGTCCAGTAATGGCCAGGGCCGGACGCTGAATGTGACCGGTCGGTAACTCAGGTACAGCGCGGCTCAGGCACAGCGCGGCTCAAGTACAGCGCGGTTCAGGTACAGCGCCACCACAGGTTCACCGCGTAGTCCACCTCCAGGCCCGGGTGCTCGCGCAGGCAGGCGTCCGCGAGCTCCGGCGGGAACTCGATGCGCAGCACCGCCGCGAAGTCGTCGCGGCTCTGGAACGACCAGCGGATCGTCAGGGGTTCGCGGGAGAAGCCGCGCCGCGTCCAGAACCGCTCCACCGCGCCCGGGTCGTAGGAGGGCAGGCTCCGCCGGAACCAGCCGCCGAACGTCGACCGCGTCGCGTCGTTGTCGATGATGAAGACCGCGCCGCCGCGCCGCACGACCCGCTCCAGCTCCGCCAGCCCCGGCTCGCAGCCCGGACCGAAGAAGTACGCCCACCGGACGTGCACGACGTCCACCGAGGCGTCCGGCAGCGGCAGCGCCTGCGCCGTGCCCACCCGGACGGTGACGTTCGGCAGGTCGCGGGCCCGGCGCCGGGCCGCCGCGGCGAGGCCCGCGTGCGGCTCCACCCCGACCACCCGCGCCGCCTCCGCGGCGAACAGCGGCAGGTGGAAGCCCGTCCCGCAGCCGAGGTCGAGGACCGTCGCCTCCTTCCACGGACGGACGGCCCGCATCGCCGCCTCAAGGATTCCGTCCGGGTCGACGGCGCGGTTCTCCACCTCGTAGACCTGCGGAGAGTTCCAGATGTTCGGGCTCGGTACCGCCCCGGGAGCTATCTCGGCCACGGGGCCAGAGGGTATCCGGCCCCGCGCGGGGGCCCACCGAGATCACTCGGGGCAAGGGTTTCATCACCTTCGCGGGCGCATAGGCTTTCCGTTACGAACCCATTCCGGCGATCATTCCTGGCGAGGGAGCCTTGACTCCGCAGCACAACGGCGCGTCCACACCGGCCCTCCGGGTCCCGGACGCGCCGATCACGCTCTCGACCGCGTCCGTGTATCCGGAGAAGGTGCCGAGCGCCTTCGAGATCGCGGCGCTGCTGGGGTACGACGGCATCGAGGTCATGGTCTCCACCGACGCCTCCTCCCAGGACCTGAACGTGCTGCGCCGGCTCTCCGACTACCACCAGGTTCCGATCAGGTCGATCCACGCCCCCTGCCTGCTGCTCACGCAGCGGGTGTGGGGCCGCGAGCCGTGGGGCAAGCTCGTCCGCTCCAAGGAGGTCGCCGAGGAACTGGGCGCCGAGGTCGTGGTCGTCCACCCGCCGTTCCGCTGGCAGCGCGACTACGCCCGCGAGTTCGTCGAGGGCCTCGCCCGCATGCAGGACGAGACGGACGTGCTGTTCGCGGTCGAGAACATGTTCCCGCTGAAGGCGCGCGGCGCCGAGGCGGGCATGTACCTGCCGGACTGGGACCCCGTCGACCAGGACTATCCGTACGTGACGCTCGACCTGTCCCACACCGCCGTCTCCGGTAGCGACGCGCTGGAGATGTCGGGGAGCCTGGGCGATCGTCTGCGCCACCTCCACCTCGCCGACGGCGTCGGTGTGACCAACAAGGACGAGCACCTCGTCCCCGGGCGCGGGAGCCAGCCGTGCGGGCCGCTGCTGGAGACCCTCGCCGAGGGCGGCTTCCGCGGGCACGTCGTGCTGGAGGTGAACACGCGCCGCGCGTCCGGCCGCGCCGAGCGCGTGGAGGACCTCGCCGAAGCCCTGGCCTTCGCCCGCCTGCACCTCGCCGCGGCCGGACGCACCTGGGAGGTCACCTCCGGCGGAGAGGTCTCCCAGCGGGGAGCGCGGTGACCCCGCCCGCCCGGCACCGGGACCGCAATGCGCGGGCCGGGGACGGCACCGGCAAGGACGAGACGGAACCGGACGCGGCCGAGACCACCGAGGAGGACCGCACGGCGCGGAACGGCACGGCGGGGAACGGCACGCTGGGGGACGGCACGGTGAGGAACGGCACGGCGGGGGGCACGGTGGAGGACGGCACGGCGCGGGGCGGCGGGGCCGCGCGCGGGCCGGGCCGCCGGCCGGGGCCGACCGAGACGCGCGAGGAGATCCTCGCCGCGGCCCGTGACCTGTTCGCCGAGAAGGGCTACGACGGCGCGTCGCTGCGGGCCATCGCGCGAGCCGCCGGGGTGGACCCGGCGCTCGTCCACCACTTCTTCGGGAACAAGGAGGGCGTGTTCGTCGCGGCGATGCGGTTTCCGGTCGAGCCGTCCGTCCTGCTGCCGCAGCTGCTCGCCCTGCCCAGGGACGAGGTCGGCGAGGCGATGGTCCGCATGTTCCTCGCCGTGTGGGGCGACGCGGGGCGCCGCGCGCCCGTCCTGGCGATGCTGCGCTCGGCGATGACCAACGACCGCGCCGCGTCGCTGATGAGCGAGTTCCTCACGTCGGCGCTGTTCAAGCGGGCCGGTCTGGCGCGGGACGTCCCGATGCTGCGGATCCAGGCCGCCGCGGGGCAGATGATGGGCGTGATGATCCTCCGGTACGTCCTGCGGGTGGAGCCGATGGCCTCGGCGTCCGAGGACGAGCTCGTGGCCCTGGTGGCTCCGACCCTCCAGCACTACCTGACCTGATCCGGTCCCTTTCCGCGCGCGTCGCACGGCCCACGCCTTCGCCTGAGTCTTCCGCTGAGCCTTGACCGTGCCCTTTTGCCCGAATAAATTCAACACATGATGAGTTCTTCGCCGGCGGTGGCCGTCCGCGACCTGCGGGTCGTGCGCGGTGGCCGCGAGGTGCTGCACGGCCTCACGTTCGACGTTCCGGCGGGCTCGGTCCTCGGGCTGCTGGGCCCGAGCGGCTGCGGCAAGACGACCGTGCTGCGCGCGCTGGTCGGCGTGCAGGTCGTGCGGGGCGGCACGGTGACCGTGCTCGGCGAGCCCGCCGGCTCGCGCGGCCTGCGCCGCCGCGTCGGGTACGCCACGCAGGCGCCCGCCGTGTACGCCGACCTCACCGTCGCCGAGAACCTGCGCTACTTCGCCTCGGTGCTCGGCGCGCCGCGCTCGGACGTGGCGCGCGTCATCGACGAGGTCGGGCTCGGCGCGAGCCGCGACCAGGCCGCCGCGACGCTTTCGGGCGGGCAACTCCACCGCGTCAACCTCGCCGCCGCCCTCCTCGGGAGACCCGAGCTGCTCGTCCTGGACGAGCCGACGGTGGGCCTCGACCCGGTGCTGCGCCGGGAGCTGTGGGAGCTGTTCCGCGAGCTCGCCGGCCACGGCACCACGCTGATCGTGTCCAGCCACGTCATGGACGAGGCGGACCGCACCGACCGGCTGCTGCTGATGCGCGAGGGCCGGATCCTCGCCGACGGGACGCCCGGCGGCCTGCGCGACCGGACGGGCGCGGACGACCTGGAGACGGCCTTCCTCACGCTGATCTCGGAGCCGACGGGGAGCACCGCGTGAACGCCCGGGTCACGCTGGCGACGGCGCGCCGCATCCTCGCCCAGCTCAGGCACGACCACCACACGCTCGCGCTGCTCGTCGGCGTGCCCAGCCTGCTGATGATCCTGCTGCGCTACGTCTTCGACCGGCCCGAGGCGTTCGACCGGGTGGGCCCGCTGCTGCTCGGCATCTTCCCCTTCGTGATCATGAACGTGGTGACGGGTGTGGCGACCCTGCGCGAGCGTGCGGGCGGCACGCTGGAGCGGCTGATGACGATGCCGCTCGGCAAGCTCGACCTGCTGCTCGGCTACGCGCTGGCGTTCGGTGCCGTCGCCCTCGTCCAGGTCGGCGCGGTACTGGCGATCTCGCTGAGCTGGCTCGGCCTCGACCTGCGCGGCCCGCTCGCCTCGCTGGTGCTCGTCGCGACGCTCGACGCGCTGCTCGGCATGGCGCTCGGCCTGTTCGCCAGCGCGTTCGCGCGCACCGAGTTCCAGGCCGTCCAGTTCATGCCCGCCGTCGTGCTGCCGCAGCTCCTGCTGTGCGGGCTGATCACGCCGCGCGACCAGATGGCGCCCTGGCTGGAGGCGGTGTCGCGGGTGCTGCCGCTCACGTACGCGGTGGACGCGATGGGGGAGATCGCCCGGCGGCCGGACCTCACCGGGCGGCTCGTCGCCGACATCGCGGTGATCGCCGGGTTCACGCTGGTGGCGCTGGTGCTCGGCGCCGCCACCCTGCGCCGCCGCAGCGCCTGACCTCGCACCCGGTCCCGGAGGCCGTTCCGGGAGGGGGTGCGGGGTGCCGGGGTCGCGGTCTCGCACCGCCTGGAGCAGGGGCCCGCTCCGCCGTTGGACCCGGACGATCGTCCCGTTCGCGGCGCTCTCGCCCGGATCCGGCTGGTAGCCTCCGGCGCCATGACCCCCCGAGACCACTCCGGCCCGTCCGCGTCGCCGCCGCCCCACGGGGACCCGGTGCCGCACGGCGCGCCCCGTCCGCCCTGGGAGGGCGCACCGCAGGAGGGCGTACCGCACGAGGACGGTGTGCCGCCCGTACCGGGGGCGCGGGGAGCCGCGGCGTCCGGGTTCGGGGTGCTCGGAGGCGACGGCGGCGCGGACGAGGGCGGGGACGGCCCGGCCGGGGACCACCGGCGGCCGCGCCGGCGGCGCTGGCCGCGCGTACTGATCGCGGTGGGCGTGTTCCTCGCGCTGGTCGTGGCCGGTCTCGGTGGGCTGATCTGGCAGCGCCAGTCGTCCTACAACGGCAACATCGACCGGATCAAGGGCGCGATGCCGGAGGCGGGCGCCAGGCGGCCCGGCCCGAACGTGACCGGCACCGAGAACTGGCTGCTCGTCGGCTCGGACTCGCGCGCCGACGCCGCGACCACCGGCGACGGCGGCGCGGTGTGGCAGCCGGGACGGCAGCGCACCGACACGATCATGCTGCTGCACCTGCCGGCCGACCGGCGCCGGGCGTACGTGATCTCGTTCCCGCGCGACTCGTGGGTCGGCATTCCCGGCTACGGGAACCAGAAGATCAACGCGGCGTTCTCGTTCGGCGGCCCGAAACTGCTCATCGAGACCGTGGAGGCCCTCACCGGCATCCGCGTCGACCACTACGGCGCGATCGACTTCGCCGGGTTCAAGTCGATGACGGACGCGCTCGGCGGCGTCACGGTCGACATCAAGCAGAGCGTGTACGACCCCGCCCGCAAGACGCAGTGGAACGCCGGCCGGCAGAAGCTGGACGGCGAGAGGGCGCTGCTGTTCGTCCGGCAGCGCTACAACCTGCCCAACGGCGACTTCGACCGGATCAGGCGGCAGCAGGCGTTCCTCGGCGCGCTGGCCAAGCAGGCCGCCGACGGCGGCACGGTCACCAACCCGCTGAAGCTCGACCGCTTCCTGTCCGCCTTCACCAAGTCGATCAGCGTGGACGACGGGGTGTCGGGCGGGAAGCTGCGCTCGCTCGCGCTGAGCCTGCGGCACCTGCACGCCTCCGATGTGACATTCCTGACGACCCCCTACCGGGGGACGGGGACGCGCGGCAGGCAGAGCGTCGTCCTGCTGGACCAGGCGAAGGCGAAGGCCCTGTTCAGCGCGGTCAAGACGGCCGAGATGCCCGAGTACGTGCGGCGGCACCCGGGCGGGAACACCCTCGGCACCGTTTCGTGATCTCCCCCGTCCGCCCGGCATACCCTGGGTGAGGAGACAGGGGCGGGGCCGCCCCGCCGGACGAGGGGTTCACCAGTGCTTCGACAGGCGTTGCTCGCCGCGTCGCGCAGCGGCGGCGCGCGGAGGGTCGTGGAGACCGCGCCGTTCACCCGCGACGTCGTCCGCCGCTTCGTCCCCGGCGAGACCGTCGAGGACGCCGCGGCGGTCACCCGCGACCTGACCGGCGAGGGACTGCTGGTCACCCTGGACGTCCTCGGCGAGGACACGCGTGACAAGGCCCGCGCCGAGGCGAACGTGCGGCGCTACCTCGACCTGCTGGAACGGCTCGGCGAGGCGCGCCTCGGCGCCCGCGCCGAGGTGTCGCTGAAGCTGTCGGCGATCGGGCAGACCCTCGGCGAGGACCTCGCGCTCGACAACGCCCGGCGCGTCTGCCGGGCCGCCCGGTCCGCGGGCACGACGGTCACGGTCGACATGGAGGACCACACGACGGTCGACGCGACGCTGCGGACCGTCCACGAACTGCGCCGCGACCACCCCGACACGGGCGCGGTGATCCAGGCGTACCTGCGGCGCGCGGAGGAGCACTGCGCGGAGCTGGCCTACGAGGGGTCGCGGGTCCGGCTGTGCAAGGGCGCCTACGCCGCGTCCGAACCGGTGGCCTTCACCTCCAGGGAGGACGTCGACCGGTCCTACGTGCGCTGCATGAAGATCCTCATGGGCGGCAAGGGGTACCCGATGCTGGCCACCCACGACCCGCGCCTGATCGACATCGCGAGCGCGCTGTCCGTGCTGGACGAGCGCGACGCCGCCACGTTCGAGTTCCAGATGCTCTACGGGGTGCGCCCGCAGGAGCAGCGGCGCCTCGCCGCCGACGGCTCCCAGGTCCGCGTCTACGTCGCCTTCGGGCAGGAGTGGTACGCCTACTTCATGCGGCGGCTGGCCGAGCGGCCGGGCAACCTCCGCTTCCTCGTGCGCTCGCTGGCCGGCCGGTCCTGACCGCCCGCCGGGCCCGCGCCCGCCCGGCTATAGGGTGGACCGGTCGTTGAAACCGCACGTCAAGGTATATCGATGATCGCGATTCTGGGTGCCGGGAAGATGGGCGAGGCCCTGCTGTCCGGCGTGCTCCGGGCGGGCCGCCGCCCGGCGGAGCTGATGGCCACCGCGCGCCGCGCCGAGCGCGGCGCGCTGCTGCGCGAGCGGTACGGCATCGAGACCGCCGGGAACGTCGAGGCCGCCGCGAAGGCGGACACGCTCGTCCTGGCCGTGAAGCCCCAGGACATGGGCGCGCTGCTGGAGGAGGTCGGCCCGCACGTCCCGGCCGGCCGGCTGGTGATCTCGATGGCGGCGGGCATCACGACCTCCTACATCGAGGAGCGGCTGCCCGCCGGTGTCCCGGTCGTGCGCGTGATGTCGAACACCCCCGTCCACGTGGACGAGGCGATGAGCGTGATCTCCGCGGGGTCGTACGCGGGGGAGGCGCACCTCAGGCTGGCCGAGGAGCTGCTGTCCCCGGTCGGCAAGGTCCTGCGCATCCCCGAGTCGCTCCAGGACGGCGCGACCGCCCTGTCCGGCAGCGGCCCGGCGTACTTCTACTACCTCGTCGAGGCGATGGTGGACGCGGGCATCCTGCTCGGCATGCCGCGCGCCGCCGCGCTGGAGATGGTCGTCCAGTCGGCCGTGGGCGCCGCCGTCATGCTGCGCGACTCGGGGGAGCATCCCGTCCTGCTGCGCGAGGCCGTGACCTCCCCCGGCGGGACGACCATCGCGGCGATCCGGGAGCTGGAGCGGCACGGGGTCCGCGCCGCGGTGCTGGAGGCGATCGAGGCCGCCCGGAACCGGGGCCGCGAGCTCGCCGGAGGGTAAAGTCCGAGAAGTTCTTATCTGAACCATTGATCCGGGACCGGGGTTCCGGTCGTGTAGGAGACATGGGACTTCTCATCCGCCTGCTCGTCGCCGCCGGACTGATCACCGATGCCGTCGTGCACTGGCGGTTCGCCCCCGAGATGGCCTTCGTCCCGGGCGGGGCCATCGGCGGTGACGTGATCTTCCGCGTCCAGGCGGCGGTCGCCGCGGTGACCGCCGTCATCGTCCTCACCTACGCGCGCCGCTGGTCGTACGCGCTGGCGTTCCTCGTCGCGGGCAGCGCGGTCGGGGCGCTGCTGCTCTACTACTACGTGGACGTCGGCGCCCTCGGCCCGCTGCCGGCCATGCACGAGCCCGTCTGGTACGCCGAAAAGACGCTCAGCCTGGCGGGCGAGTCGATATCCGCCCTGGCCGCCCTCGCGGGCCTGGCCCTGGCGGCCCCCGCCCGCAACCGGCGACCCACCACGGACCACGAACCCGCCCAGCACGCGTAGGCCCTCAACCCTCACACGAGCGCGCCACCTGACCGGCGGGGCAAGACACGAACCCGCCCAGCACGCGTAAGCCCCATTCCAGCCCCCTCAGCCGTCAGGCGAGCGCGCTACCTGACCGGCGGGGCGACGCCGGAGGCGAGCCCCGCCGGGAAGATCGCGAAGCGATTCGCGCTCGCACAAGAACGGTCACGGAGCGAGCCGCCAGGCGAGCGCAGTGGGCCGGGATTGCAATCAACGCTGTGATCCACGACACGGGTTCTCCGAGATAACGTGAGGTCATGAGTCCTGCGCCGTTCCCTCCCGTCGACTGCGGGCTCACCATCTTTTGGGACGAGCGTCTCGTCTCCTACGACTTCGGCTCCGGCCATCCCATGAACCCCGTCCGGGTCGAGCTGACGATGGCGCTCGCCCGTGAGCTCGGCGTGCTGGACCGGCCGAACGTGCGCCTCGCGTCCTTCGAGGCCGCCGGTGACGAGCTTCTGCGGCTGGTGCACGAGGAGGAGTACATCGCGGCGGTCAGGCACGCGGGCGCCACCGGGCTGCCCGATCCGCGGCATGGGCTCGGTACCGACGACAATCCGGTCTTCCACGGCATGCACGACGCGTCGGCGCTGGTCACGGGCGCTTCGGTGGCCGCCGCGGAGGCCGTGTGGACGGGCGCGGCCGAGCACGCCGCGAACATCTCCGGCGGGCTGCACCACGCGCTCGGCGGCGCCGCGAGCGGTTTCTGCGTCTACAACGACCCGGCGGTCGCGATCGCGTGGCTGCTGGACAACGGCGCCGAGCGCGTCGCCTACGTCGACATCGACGTCCACCACGGCGACGGCGTCCAGGCCGCGTTCTACGACGACCCGCGGGTGCTGACGATCAGCCTGCACGAGACGCCGCGGACGCTCTTCCCCGGCACCGGTTTCCCGAACGAGACGGGCGGCCGGGGCGCCGAGGGCACGGCGGTCAATGTGGCGCTGCCGCCGGGGACCGGCGACGGGCCGTGGCTGCGCGCGTTCGGCGCGGTCGTCCCGCCGCTGCTGCGCGGGTTCGCCCCGCAGGTCCTGGTCACCCAGCACGGCGCGGACGCCCACTCGCTCGACCCGCTGGCGCACCTGATCCTCAGCCTGGACGGGCAGCGCGCCGCGTACGCGGCGCTGCACCGGCTGGCGCACGAGACCGCGGGCGGTCGCTGGGTCGTGACCGGTGGCGGCGGCTACGAGCTGGTCCAGGTCGTCCCGCGCGCGTGGACGCACCTGCTGGCCGAGGCCGCAGGCGGACCGGTGCCTCCCGAGACGGAGACGCCGCGGGGATGGCGCGAGTTCGCCCGGCTGCGCACCGACGAGGTCGCGCCGCTGCGGATGACCGATGGGACGAGCGTGGTGGAGGTGTCCAGGTGGGGGAACGGCTACGACCCGGCGAGCCCGGTCGATCAGGCGGTGCTGGCGACGCGCCGGGCGGTGTTCCCCGAGCACGGCCTCGACCCGCTGACCGACGAGTGACGGCCGTCCCGAAGCGGGACGAGCTGCGCGCGCACCTCGTCCGGACGCTGATCGCGGGGGACGTGGCGACGCCCCGGCAGAACAACCTGAAGCACTACCGGCGGATGGCCGCGGGCGACTCCTACTACCGGTTCGGCCTGGAGTTCGAGCGCGCGTGGACGGAGCGGACCGTCCTGGAGATGATGGTCGAGCGCTGCGGCGTCGTCTCCGATCCCCGGCACGTGTTCGGCGACGACACGATCGACCCCGACATCACGATCGCCATGCTGGAGGCGATGGGCGAGCGCATCGGCCTGGCCGCGCGGCGCCGGGAGAACGTCGTGATCGCCACCGGCCACCCCGCCACGCTGACGCCGCTCTACCAGGCGGTCGCGCGCGCCCTCGCGGCGAGCGGCTGCCGGGTGCTGACCCCGGCGGCGGGCTGGACGTACGAGGTCCAGCCGAGCTGGGGCGGGGCGGAGCTGCGCCGCATCGTGTACGCCGAGGGCGGGGTGGCGATGCTGGAGGGCGACGACGGCCGCGCCCACCACACGCACGACCCGCACCCGATGGAGGCCGTCCTCCGCGCGCTGGCGGCCGGGAACGACGGGGGCATTACCGCCCTTGATGATCTCGCGGACGCTAAACCCGATGTTTGGCCGGATCTGGCCATCGCCGACCACGGCTGGGCGGGCGCCGCCGGTCAGGCCGGGATCGACACCGTCGGCTTCGCTGACTGTAACGACCCCGCCCTGTTCGCGGGCGCCGCCGAAGGGAAGATCGACGTCGTGGTGCCGCTCGACGACGGCGTATCCCCGCACCATTACGCGCCCTTGACGGCCTACATCCTCGATTGCGCCGGGCTTTCCGCGGCCGGCTGAACCCCTGGGCCCGGCGCGGCGCCCGGCGCTGCTGTCACTGCGTGTGACGCCATGGCGGTATCGGGACGCATGGTCCGCCCGGCGCCGCCGCCCGCCCTTGAGTCGCAGGTCATCGCCTGGTTTCGGTTGACAACCGTTCGTCGCGCTACGGCCGGTGCCGTCAGCTCCACGCTCCGTGAGGACATAGCCCTGTGGCCTCCCGGTCAGGTCGGGATACGGAAATGGGTGGAACTCCCCTCTTGCGACAGCCGATACGCGATTTACGCTGGAGGAAGTACACGTGCGTGATCAAAGTCACCCGAAGGGCCGGTGCGCGGCACGTGTGGAAGAGGGCGTCCGATGAGCTCAGGCGAGCGACCTCTCAGCGAGGTCAGGTTCCTGACCGTGGCCGAGGTGGCGGCGGTGATGCGGGTGTCCAAGATGACCGTCTACCGCCTCGTCCACTCCGGCGAGCTGCCCGCGATCCGCGTGGGCCGCTCGTTCAGGGTCCCCGAGCAGGCCGTACACGACTACCTGCGCGACGCGTTCATCGAGGCCGGATAGCGGGGTGACGGCGGGGGCACGACGACCCGCCCGCCACTCCGGTACCCGGCCGCGCAGGGGGCGCCGGGACGGACCGCGAGGGACGTCCCGGAGCTGGGGAACAGGAACGAGGACCGGCCGGCGGCTCCGCGGCCGCCGGAGCCGGCACCCGGACGGCGGGGGCGATGCCCGCGGCGTCCCGGGCGCCGGGCGGACGGTCGGCCCGTCGTCGGCGCCGATCGCGGTGTCCCACAGGTACTGGATCCGGAACCGGTGCTTGGCCG
>NZ_CAACVB010000099.1 GCF_900659635.1 Actinomadura roseirufa
TCTTGCAGCCGGCGGCGCGGGCCCGCACCACGAGCGTGCTGGAGGCGACGCCGTCCGGCAGGTCGTCCTGCCCGGTCGGGCGCGCCGTCCCGGTCGCGGACCTCGACCCTGATGTCGCCGTCCTCGACCCGGCAGGTGACCTCGAAGGAGGTGCCGGCGTAGGCGACGGCGTTGGTGGCGAGTTCGCTGGTGGCCAGCACCGCGTCGTCGGCGGCGTCCTCCATGCCCCAGTCGGCGAGCACCTTGCGGACGAAGCGGCGCGCGTCCGCCACCGCCGCGGCGGCGGACGGGAAGGTCGCCGACGCCGTCTGCCGATCCAATGTCGTCCCTCGTTCGAAGCGTCTCTGGCTTGGGTCCGGCTATCGTGACAGACCGTCCGGCCGCACGGCGAGCGGAGTCGCGCACCGGGCCGAGCGGGCGCATGACCTCGGTGAAGCGTCCCCCCACCGCGACACGACAGACCGTAACACGAAGACTACAAGCACCGATCCCCCGTCGTTGCCCCGCCTTTACCCGGGAACCCTCGATACCGGCTCCGGAGCACCTGGGGACGTAGAGTACAGATGCGGCTCAGACAAGGAGTCCGTGGTGCCCGGTGACCCGACCATGGCGGGCCAGGAGGAAAAGAGCATGCCGCGTACCGCGTCCCGTGCCCGCCGCGGCGGGTCTCGTGACACCACCCCGCGTTACAGCGACGCCGATCTCGAACCGCTGCTGCGGGCTCTCGTCGCCGTACGCGACGGGCGGGCCCGCCAGGAGCTGGACGTGCCGGCCGAGGGCGCCGTGGCGGAGGCCGCGGCGATCCTGGAGGACATCCGGCAGATCGGCCAGGAGCTGACCTCCGGGCTCAGCAGGGTGCGGCGCGAGATCGGCCGGGAGGGGCACCTGCACGGCCGGTTGCCGGTCGGGGCGCTGCGCGGCACGTGGGCGGCGGCCGCGGAGGACGCCAACGCGATCATCGGGAAGCTGACGGACCTCGCCACCGGGATGCACCAGGTGGTGGAGGCGGTGGCCGCGGGAGACCTGAGCCAGCGGGTCGAGCTGCGCGTGCGCGGCAGGCCGATGCGTGGGGAGCTGCTGCGCATGGCCCGGTCGGTGAACGGGATGGTGGAGCTGCTCGACCAGTTCACCTGGGAGGTCGCCCAGTTCGCCCGGGAGGTCGGCACCGAGGGACGTCTCGGCGGGCAGGCGCCCGCGCGCGGGATGACGGGCCGCTGGCGGGACGTGACGGCGGCGGTGAACGTGATGGCCGGCCGGCTCACCGCCCAGGTCCGCGACATCGCCGAGGTCACCACGGCGGTGGCGAAGGGCGACCTGACCCGCAAGGTCACGGTCGAGGCCACCGGGGAGCTGCAGGAGCTGAAGCTCACCGTGAACACCATGGTCGACCAGCTGTCGGCGTTCGCCGACGAGGTGACCCGGGTGGCCCGCGAGGTGGGCACCGAGGGACAGCTGGGCGGCCAGGCGCACGTGCGCGGGGTCAGCGGGGTCTGGAAGAAGCTGACCGACAACGTCAACGCGATGGCGAACAACCTGACCTACCAGGTCCGCAACATCGCCCAGGTCACCACGGCGGTGGCCGAGGGCGACCTCGGCAAGAAGATCACCGTGGACGCGCAGGGCGAGATCCTGCAGCTGAAGCTGACCGTGAACACGATGGTCGACACGCTGTCGGCGTTCGCGGACGAGGTCACCCGCGTCGCCCGCGAGGTGGGCACCGAGGGGCGCCTCGGCGGCCAGGCCCGCGTGCCGGGCGGCAGCGGCGTGTGGAAGGACCTGACGAACAACGTCAACGGCATGGCGTCCAACCTGACCTACCAGGTCCGCAACATCGCCCAGGTCACGACCGCGGTGGCCGAGGGGGACCTGACCAAGAAGATCACGGTGGACGCGCAGGGCGAGATCCTGGAACTCAAGGACACCGTCAACACGATGGTGGACACCCTGTCGGGGTTCGCCGACGAGGTCACTCGCGTCGCCCGGGAGGTCGGCACCGAGGGGCGCCTCGGCGGCCAGGCGAAGGTGCACGGCGTCAGCGGGGTCTGGAAGGACCTCACCGACAACGTCAACTCGATGGCGAACAACCTGACCACGCAGGTGCGCGGTATCGCGCAGGTCACGACGGCGGTGGCGCAGGGCGACCTGACCCGGAAGATCGCGGTCGACGCGCAGGGCGAGATCCTGCAGCTCAAGGACACCATGAACACGATGGTCGACACGCTGTCGGCCTTCGCGGACGAGGTCAGCCGCGTCGCCCGGGAGGTCGGCACCGAGGGGCGCCTCGGCGGCCAGGCGATCGTGCCCGGCGCCGGCGGCATGTGGAAGGACCTCACCGACAACGTCAACGGCATGGCGTCCAACCTGACCTACCAGGTCCGCAACATCGCCCAGGTCGCGACGGCGGTGGCGCACGGCGACCTGACCCGACGCATCGACGTGGACGCGCAGGGCGAGATCCTGGAGCTGAAGACCACGCTGAACACGATGGTGGACACGCTGTCGTCGTTCGCCTCGGAGGTCACCCGCGTCGCCCGGGAGGTGGGCAGCGAGGGCCGTCTCGGCGGCCAGGCCGAGGTCGAGGGCGTGTCGGGCACCTGGAAGCGGCTCACCGAGAGCGTGAACGAGCTGGCCGGGAACCTGACCACGCAGGTCCGGGCGATCGGCGAGGTGGCGAGCGCCGTCGCGACCGGCGACCTGACCCGGACGATCACCGTCGAGGCGCGCGGCGAGGTCGCCGAGCTGAGCGACAACGTCAACCTCATGGTCGCGACGCTGCGCGAGACGACGCGCGCCACCGAGGAACAGGACTGGCTCAAGACGAACCTGGCGCGCATCGGCGGGCTCATGCAGGGCCACCGGGACCTGCTGCAGGTGGCCGAGCTGATCATGCGGGAGCTGACGCCGACCGCGAGCGCCCAGTACGGCGCGTTCTACCTCGCCGAGAACAGCGGCGAGGAGACCGAGCTGGTACTGATCGCCGGGTACGGGACGCGGCGGACCCGGGCGGGGGCCGTCCGGTTCGCGCTGGGCGAGGGCCTGGTCGGGCAGGCGGCGCAGGAGCGGCGGACGCTGCTGATCGGCGACGCCCCCGCCGACTACGTCAAGATCGGGTCCGGGCTGGGCGAGGCGTCCCCGGTCAACATCATCGTGCTGCCGATCGTGTTCGAGGACACCGTGCTCGGCGCGATCGAGCTGGCCTCGTTCGGCCGGTTCACCGACGTCCACCTGGCGTTCTTCAGCCAGCTCATCGAGACGATCGGGGTGACGCTGAACGCCATCAGCGCCAACACCCGCACCGAGGCGCTGCTGGGCGAGTCGCAGCGGCTCGCGCAGGAGCTGCAGGAGCGCTCGGACGAGCTGCAGCGCCAGCAGGGCGAGCTGCGGCACTCCAACACCGAACTGGAGGAGAAGGCGGCGCTGCTGGCCCAGCAGAACCGCGCGATCGAGATCCAGAACTTCCAGATCGAGCAGGCCAGGCGGACGCTGGAGGAGCGCGCCGAGCAGCTGGCGATCTCCTCGCGGTACAAGTCGGAGTTCCTGGCGAACATGTCGCACGAGCTGCGCACGCCGCTGAACAGCCTGCTGGTGCTGGCCAAGCTGCTGTCGGAGAACCAGGGCGGGAACCTCACCGGCAAGCAGGTGGAGTTCGCCCAGACGATCCACGAGTCCGGCACCGACCTGCTGGAGCTGATCAACGACATCCTGGACCTGGCGAAGGTCGAGGCGGGGAAGATGGAGGCGCACCCGCAGCGGCTGTCGGTGTCGGCGCTGGTCGACTACGTGGAGGCCACGTTCCGGCCGCTGTCGGTCGACAAGGGCCTGCAGTTCGGCGTGGAGGTCGCCGCGGACGTCCCGGCGACGCTGAACACCGACGAGCAGCGCCTGCAGCAGGTGCTGCGCAACCTGCTGTCGAACGCGGTGAAGTTCACCGCCGAGGGCGAGGTGCGGCTGCTGATCGAGCGGGCCGGGGACATCGACTTCACGCTGCCCGCGCTGTGGAACACCCCCGACGTCATCGCCTTCCGGGTGATCGACACCGGGATCGGGGTGAGCGCCGACAAGCTCCAGGTCATCTTCGAGGCGTTCCAGCAGGCGGACGGCACCACCAGCCGCCGCTACGGCGGCACCGGCCTCGGCCTGTCGATCAGCCGCAACATCGCGCGCCTGCTGGGCGGCGAGATCCACGCCGAGAGCGAGCCGGGCCGCGGGAGCGTGTTCACCCTCTACCTGCCCGCCCAGTACAGCGAGGCCGACGGGCGGCGCCGTTCCGCGCTGCCCGAGGACGCGGGCGCGGTGGACGTGGCGCCGGGCATGGTCCCGGCGGGCGGGCCCGTGGGCGGTGGATCCGCGGCCGGGGCCGGGCCGGGTCTCGCCGGTCCGCCGCGCGAGAACGGGATGCCGGCCGACCAGCGGCCCCCCGGCGATCGCAACGGGGAGGGCGAGGCGCTGGAGGGGATGCTCCAGGGACCCCCGGCGGACTACCTCGACACGGTCCTGTCGGGCCGCAAGGTCCTGATCGTCGACGACGACGTCCGGAACGTGTTCGCGCTCACCAGCGTCCTGGAGGGCTACGGCATGGACGTGCTGTACGCCGAGGACGGGCAGGCCGGCATCGACGTGCTGCACCGCAACCCGGACGTGGCGGTCGTGCTGATGGACGTGATGATGCCGGGCCTGGACGGTTACGCCACCACCGCGGCGATCCGGGAGATGCCGCAGTTCGCCGAGCTGCCCATCATCGTGATCACGGCGAAGGTGATGAAGGGCGACCGGGAGAAGAGCCTCGACTCGGGCGCGTCGGACTACGTCCCGAAGCCCGTCGACGTGGACCATCTTCTTGACGTCATGCGGAACTGGCTGCAACCTTCCATCGTTCGCTGACGGGAACCCGGAGAGAGACGACGCGTGGACGACAAGGCGAAGATCCTGCTCGTGGACGACCGCGAGGAGAACCTCATCGCGCTGGAGGCGATCCTCAGCTCGCTCGACCAGGACCTGGTCCGGGCGCGTTCGGGCGAGGACGCGCTCAAGGCCCTGCTCACCGACGAGTACGCGGTCATCCTGCTGGACGTCGTCATGCCGGGGATGGACGGGTTCGAGACGGCCCGCGACATCAAGCGGCGCAAGAAGACCCGTGACCTGCCGATCATCTTCCTCACCGCGGTGAACAGCGACCCCGACTACGCCTTCCGCGGTTACGCGGCGGGCGCCGTCGACTTCATCTCCAAGCCGTTCGACCCGTGGGTGCTGCGCGCGAAGGTGTCGGTGTTCGTGGAGCTGCACAACAAGAACCGGCAGCTGCGCGACCAGACCGTCCTGCTGCGGGAGCAGGCCGCCCTGTTGCGCGAGCAGTCGGAGCAGCTGCAGGAGCGGCCGGGCGCGCGGGAGGGCGAGGGCCCGGCCCGGCAGGCGCCGGCCGGGCGGAAGGGGGCCGAGCTCGTCGGGGAGCGCCTCGCCGCCGTGCGGGAGCAGGCCGAGATCGTCGGAAAGCGGGCGCCCACGGCACTGCGCGGCGACGTCCAGGAGCTGGACCGCCTCCTGACCGAGCTCAGTGCGCTGTTCGCCCGGGACGAGCCCGCCGAACGCTGATCCGGCGTCTCCCCGCACGGGAGGTCGCACCGGGGCGGAGGCGTCGTCTCCCGCCCCGGCGGACGCCGGTGGGACCCGCGGTCAGGAGGAGGCGGCCTCGAGCCGGGCCCGCGCGGCGGCGATGCGCGCGAGGGTCCGGTCGCGGCCCAGGATCTCCAGCGACTCGAACAGCGGCAGGCCCACGGTGCGGCCGGTGACGGCCACGCGGACGGGTGCCTGGGTCTTGCCGAGCTTGAGCCCGTGCTCGGCTCCGATCCGCTCCAGCCGCTCCTTGAGGTCGTCGGCGTGCCACGACGCGTCCCGGTAGGCCTCCTCGGCGGCGGCGAGGATCGCGGCGGCGGGCTCCTTCATCGCCTTGTTCCACGACGCCTCGTCGGCCGGCGGCTCGTCCAGGAACGCGAAGTCGATCATCTGGACGATCTCCGACAGCAGCGCCACCCGGGTCTGCGCCAGCGGCGCGAGCTCGGCGAAGACGGCCATGTCGACGGCGAAGGGCGCGTTCTCCAGGAACGGCAGGCACGCGGTGACGAACTTCTCGGCCGGCAGCGCGCGGATGTACTCGCCGTTGATCGCGCGGAGCTTCTTGACGTCGAAGAACGCGGGCGAGGTGTTGACGTCGTCGATGCGGAACTCCTCGACGACGACGTCCCAGGGGACGATCTCGCGGTCGTTCGAGGGCGCCCAGCCGAGCAGCATCAGGTAGTTGCGCATGGCCTCCGCGAGGTACCCCTCGGCGCGGTAGTCCTCCAGGGCGACCTTGTCGCGGCGCTTGGACAGCTTCTGGCGCTTCTCGTTGACGATGACCGGGACGTGCGCCCACACCGGCGGCTCGCCGCCGAGCGCCTCCCACAGCAGCTGCTGCTTGGGCGCGTTGGACAGGTGCTCCTCGCCGCGCACCACGTGGGTGATGCCCTGGCTCATGTCGTCGACCGCGTTGGCCAGCAGGAACGTCACCGACCCGTCGGCGCGGGCGATGACGAAGTCCTCGAGCACGGCGTTCTCGAAGACGGGCTTGCCGCGCAGCAGGTCCACCACGGTGGTCTGGCCCTCGTCGGGCGTGCGGAACCGCAGGGCGCGGCCCGGGCCGCGCTCCAGGCCGCGGTCGCGGCAGAAGCCGTCGTACCCCTTGTGCTGGTCGCCGGTCCGGGCGATCACGGCCTCGCGGGTGCAGTCGCAGTAGTAGCCGCGGCCCTGGCCGACGAGGGTGTGCACCGCCTCGGCGTGCCGGGCGGCGTTCGCCGACTGGAAGTAGGGGCCCTCGTACTGCTCGCCGTCCATCCCGAGCCAGGCCAGGGCGCGGATGATGCCCTCGGTCCACTCCGGGCTGTTGCGGGAGGCATCGGTGTCCTCGATCCGCAGCACGAGCGTGCCGCCCGACTGCGCGGCCATCACCCAGTTGAACAGCGCCGAACGGGCGCCGCCGACGTGGAACATGCCGGTCGGTGACGGAGCGAAGCGCACACGGATCGAAGAGGTCGAAGACATGCCTCAAGGGTAGAGCGCGCGGGGACCGGCTCGCGCCGGGACCCGCGCGGCCGCGGGCGGTTCGCTCAGGGCTTCCAGCCGGGGTCGCGGCCCGCGACTCCGAGGAGGCGGTCCAGCGGCGGCGCGTCCGCCGGGACGGGCACCTCGGCGCCGAACACCCCGTACTCGCGTGCCGTCTCGGAGCACGGCGTCGGCGCCTCCAGGCGGTCCGCGGGGACCTCTCCGACGACGCGCGCGGCGGGGCTCATCAGGCTCCGGATCTCCATGACCTCACCTTCGCTCGCATGTTCGAACACTGACCCAGTGTAGGGCCGTCCTTCCCGCGCCGTCCGAACGAACGCGAAGGTCCACGCCGGACGTACCCCCGCGGCCCGTCTTGGCCGAATGCCACCTGATCACAGGACATTTCGTGACCCATTCGTGCTCTTCGCTCACCGAATAGACATTTCCGGTTTATCCAGCTAATCGAGACTGACCACTCCTGATCCAGAAAGAAAAGGAGATCACGTGAAACGCACGGGTTTCATGGTCAGCGCTCTCGCCGCGGCCGTCCTTTCCGCGACGGCCCTGCTCGCGCCCGCCGCGCAGGCCGCTCCGCCCACCCCGCCCGACGCGAGCGTCGCCGCCCAGCACCTCGCCGCGCTCACCGTGGCGCCGGAGGGCTCGCTCACCGGGTACAGCCGCGACAAGTTCCCGCACTGGATCACCCAGTCCGGGACGTGCAATACCCGCGAGGTCGTCCTCAAACGCGACGGGGTGAACGTGCAGACCGACGCGTCCTGCGCGGCGATCTCGGGCACCTGGTACAGCCCCTACGACGGCGCGACCTGGACCCTCGCGTCCGACATCGACATCGACCACATGGTGCCCCTCGCCGAGGCGTGGCGCTCGGGCGCGGCCTCATGGACCACCTCGCGCCGCCAGGCGTTCGCCAACGACCTCGACAGCTCGCAGCTGTGGGCGGTCACCGACAACGTCAACCAGGCCAAGGGCGACAAGGACCCGGCCAAGTGGCTCCCGCCGCTCACGTCGTTCCGCTGCATGTACGCCCGCTCCTGGATCGACGTGAAGTACAGGTACGGGCTGCAGATCGACTCGGCGGAGAAGTCCGCTCTGAACGGCCTTCTCGGCGCCTGCTGAGCAGGCCCGGCGGCGTGGGCGCGGCTTCGCGGCGGCTTCGGCCGCCCGGGGTCGCGCCCGCGCCCGGGCCCGCTCCCCCGGCAGGCCGGGCGTCAGCGGGCGAGGCCGCCGAGCCAGGCCGCGGCGGTGTCGAGGTGCTCGGCGGTGAGACCCGTCAGTGGGTCGACCACGACGAGCAGGTGCTCCCCGGCGCCGGGCTCCGCGCCGATGCGGTCGGTGGCGTCGGGCTCGTCCTCGAACCACACGAACGGCCTGCGCTCGGTCCACCGCGCGACGTGCCGCGCCTTCCACGCGCCGAGCGTGCCGCCCTCCTCCGGTCCGGGGAACCTCGGGATCGGCACGAACGGCAGCGCCGGCAGCCCGATCCGCGGCGCGATCCACTCGTTGGCGTTGTCGCACCAGTAGCTGGCCCACGCCAGCTCGGCCCCCGCAGTCTCGGCGAGGGCCAGCAGGGCCGGGCCGTGTCCCGCGTCGAGCCACAGCCGGAACGTGACGCCGTCGGGCGAGCAGCGATGCCGACGATATCCCTTATGTGGCCTTTCGAACGGATTGAGAACCCCGTCCACATCGAGCAGAACCAGCGGCGATCCCATACCCGGACGGTACGGCATGCGGGGCCCGCGGCCGAAGGCCAAGAAAGATCACGACGCTATTTCCGCAGGTCATACCGCCGCCATTCCGGCAGAGCCGTATCTCTCGCGTTATACGCCAGTAAATCAGGGGAGCGTGTTGACACGCCCGGATCCATGACCCACACTGCTCCGGGCCCATCGACAGTCGGTAGAGAGGCGGTAACGGCGCGTGAGCGAGCAGGACCTTCGGGCGGCGCCTCCAGGGGCGGCGCACGTCGACGCCGGCGACACGGGGTACAGCAAGTCCCTCCGGACGCGCCACGTCAACATGATCGCGATCGGCGGCGCCATCGGGACCGGGCTGTTCCTCGGCGCCGGCGGCCGGCTGGCGAGCGCCGGGCCCTCCCTCGCGATCGCCTACGCGGTGTGCGGGTTCTTCGCGTTCATGGTCGTGCGGGCGCTGGGCGAACTCGTCCTGCACCGCCCGTCCTCGGGGTCCTTCGTCTCCTACTCCCGCGAGTTCATGGGCGAGAGGGGCGCCTTCGTCGCGGGCTGGATGCACTTCCTGAACTGGTCGACCACCGGGATCGTCGACATCACCGCGATCGCGCTCTACCTCCACTACTGGACGATGTTCACCGACATCCCGCAGTGGGTGCTGGCGCTGGTCGCTCTCGCCGTCGTCGTCTCGATCAACCTGATCTCGGTGCGGATCTTCGGGGAGCTGGAGTTCTGGTTCTCCATCGTCAAGGTCGGCGCCCTCGTGGTGTTCATGTGCATCGGCGTCTTCCTGGTCGTCACCGGGCACGACGTCGGCGGCGCGGAGGCCGGGCCCACGACGATGTTCGAGCACGGCGGCGTCTTCCCCAAGGGCGTCCTGCCGATGCTGGTCGTCATCCAGGGCGTGGTGTTCGCCTACGCCTCCACGGAACTGGTGGGGGTGGCCGCGGGAGAGACCGAGAACCCGGAGAAGATCATGCCCAAGGCGATCAACTCGATCGTCTGGCGGATCCTCGTGTTCTACGTCGGCTCGGTCGTGCTCCTGGCGATGCTGCTGCCCTGGAACGCCTACAAGGAGGGCGAGAGCCCCTTCGTCACCGTCCTGGCCAAGCTGGGCGTGCCGGCCGCCGGAGGGGTGATGAACCTCATCGTGCTGACCGCGGCGCTGTCGAGCCTGAACTCCGGCCTGTACTCCACGGGACGGATCCTGCGCTCGCTGGGCGCCGCCGGGTCCGCCCCCCGGTTCACCACGGCCATGAGCCGGACCCACGTGCCCTACGGCGGCATCCTTCTCACCACCTCCGTGTGCGTCCTCGGCGTCGGCCTGAACGCCTGGGTCCCCAAGGACGCCTTCGAGATCGTCCTGAACTTCGCGGCGGTCGGCGTCCTCGGCACCTGGGCCATGATCATGATTTCGCACCTGCTGTTCGTGCGGCGGGCGCGGCGGGGCGAGCTCGCGCGGCCGTCCTACCGGCTGCCCGGTTCCCCCGTCACCGAGATCGCCACGCTGGCCTTCCTGGGCGCCGTCGTCGTGCTGATGTGGTTCGACCGCGACGGGGCGGGCCACATGACCGTCACCGCCGGGCCCGCCATCGCCGCGGCGCTCGTCGCGGGCTGGTTCTGCGCGCGCGGCCGGGTGCGGGCCCTGCGGGAGGCGCGTGACGCCGGCCCGGCCGCCGGCCGGGACGAGTGATCCACTCCATCGCCGGGCATGTCGGACCCGGAACGTAGAGTGGGGCCTGCGCCCGACGACCGTGCCGAGGAGAACCCCAGCGATGGAGCCCGAACTCACCCTGATGGCGGTGCACGCGCACCCCGACGACGAGGTGCTGGGCACCGGCGGGCTGCTGGCCCGCTGTGCCGCCGAGGGCATCCGCACCGTGCTCGTCACCTGCACCAACGGCGAGCAGGGCGACGGCCCCGGCGGCGTGAAACCGGGCGACCCCGGGCACGACGCCGCCGACGTGGCGCGGCGGCGCCTGGTGGAGCTGCGCGAGTCCGCCGGCCACCTCGCGATCGGCGACCTCGAGCTGCTCGGCCACCGCGACAGCGGCATGGACGGCTGGGACGCCAACGCCCATCCCGAGGCGTTCGCGAACCTCCCGGTCGAGGACGCCGCGGGCCCGCTGGCCGCGCTGATGGAGAAGTACCGGCCCCAGGTCGTCGTCACCTACGACGAGAACGGCGGCTACGGGCACCCCGACCACATCCAGGCGCACCGCGTCGCGCTCGCCGCCGCCGAGCGGACCGGCGTGCCCGACAAGTTCTACTACACCGCCATGCCGCGCTCCGGCATCGCGCAGATGCTCGACTTCGTCAAGCAGGCGGGCATCGACATCGGCTTCGAGCCGCCGGACGACTTCGGTACCCCGGACGAGCTGGTCACCACCGTCGTGGACGTCGCCGAGCACGTCGGCCGCAAGCTCCGGGCCCTCGAGGCGCACGCGAGCCAGGGCGAGAACATCTTCCTGCTGCAGATGCCGGAGCGGGCCCAGTTCGCGGCGCTCTCCCGCGAGAGCTTCGTCCGCCACTACAGCCGCGTCGGCGCCCCCGCCCACGAGACCGACCTGTTCGCCGGCCTCCGCTGACCCGGACCGGATCACCCGGGACGCCGCCTCCCCCGGCCACCGCGCTCACCTGGGCGAGTCCCTTGGGCGATCCCGCCTGGACACCGACCGGTAGTGGTCGAGGACGTCCTGGCGCAGCAGGTACCCGAACCCCGAGCGCTCCAGCCGCAGGGCGAGGGCCGCCTCGTCGATGCCGAGGGCCGCGGCGGTGGCGCTCAGCCGCCAGCCGTGCGCGGCGAGCCGGGTGAGCAGATACCCGCGGCGGATCTGCCCCTCCGACAGCCGGAACGACTTCAGGTAGGCGACGCGGCCGTCCGCGTCGGTGATCGTCTCGCCGATGTGGTTCTCCCGGCCCGGCGCGAAGGAGGGCAGGAACCGCGACAGCCGGAAACCGCGCAGGTGCTGGACGGGCCGATGGGTCCCCGCGGGGTCGAAGAGCCGACCGGCCATGACCTCGTCGTGGAATGCCGCCCACTCCGCCCGGCGCCGCGCCGCGGCGGCCCGCAGGTCCGCCAGGGACCGGATCCCGGCCTCGCCGAGCGGCGCGGACACCTCGCCCGCCGGCAGGCCCATGACCCCGTACCGGTAGATCTGCTCGCCGAACATGTCCTCCACCAGCGTCGGGTGGAGTGCCCGGTAGTCGTCGGCGTGCGGGGTGACGAACGCCGAGGCCAGCGCGTCGGCGACATAGACCAGCACCCCGCACTGCCCTGGGTGGATCTCGAAGATCCGCAGGGCGTCCTCCAGCCCGCGCACCTCCAGGCCGAGGTAGGCCTCCTCGCAGCGCGGCGACAGGCCGTGCGCCACCGCCCGCCGCGACCACTCCTCCCAGGCGATCTCGGGACCACCGAAGTGCAGCGCGAGGTACCCCTCGACGGCCAGGTGCAGCGGCAGGAACCGCAGCCGGTCCCGGCCCGCCTTCCTCGCCATTCGCCGCAGGGGCCGCACCGGCATGCGCGGCGGCGCCGGCCGGGCCTCCCGTTCCAGCAGCCGCGTCCCGTAGGAGGCGGCGGGCGCGGCGTCCCCGTCGCCGTCCCACGTCGCGACGAACGCGTGCGGGATGAACGCGGTGTACGCGGTGCCGTCGCCCACGCGCACGGCGGCCGGCGGTTCGCCGTAGACCCTGCGGTGCAGGCGCAGGCGCGGCACGGGCTCGTCCCGGACGAGCGGGACGAGCCGTACCGAGCCCCACAGCTGCGCGGGGGCGGTACGCAGCCCGTCCAGACGGAAGGGCGTCACGCCGGCACCTCCAGGAAGCGGGCCACCTGGACGTCCAGGTGGGCGCGCAGGTCCGCCAGCCCCACCCGGCCCTCGGCGAACCGGGCGAGCTCGACGAGGGCGGGCAGGTCCTCGGCGTCGCGGATGCCCGCGGTCGGCACCGTCGGCGCGAGCCGCCGCACGTCGAAGTCGTCGGCGTCGTACACCGGGTTCAGATGGGTGATCGCCACGCTGTGACCGGGGTCGAGCCGCGTCCGCCAGATCCGCAGCACGTCGGCCGCGAGCCCGGGCGGGGCGTTGTCGTGGCCGTCGGACACGATGACGATCCGGTCGGGCCCGGTGGCGAGCGCGTCCAGGATCCGCTCCCCGAGCGGCGTCGGGCCGGACGGGCGGACCAGCAGGTCGTCGGTACGCCCGGACGTCCACATCGCCCGGTACTCGCTCGCGAGCACCGCGAGCAGGTGAGAGGCGGCGAGCGCCACGGCCAGCGGCCGCCGGCGCTTCTGCCCCGAACCGCTCGAGGAGTAGCTGTCGTCCAGGACCGCGGTGACCTTCCCCCACCGCCCCGCGTCCGGCCCCGCGACCCGCCGGGCGGCGGCGTGCAGGGCACCGGTCAGCTCGGCGCGGCGCGCGGCGCGGTCTGCGGGCGCCAGGGACAGCGCGTACGACGCCAGCCTCGTGAGAGGCATGCCCTCCAGGTCCGCGTGCGCGCCCACGGCCTCGACCTGGGCCTTCCTCGCGCTCTCCCGCAGACGCAGCCTTTCCAGCCGGGTCATCCGCGGCTCGATGCGCTCGAGGAAGACCTCGCGGGGAATGCCGTGCCTGGCCGCGAACCCTTCCGCGACCGTGAAGGGAAGCTCGTACACGGCGGCCTTCTCGTAGTGGGCGCGCCGCCACTGCTCGAAGATGGGCGTGCGGAACGCCTTGACGCTGTGCGGCGCGAACAGGAACGTCCGCATCTCGCCGTCGAGCGCCAGGTGCGCGTGGCGCACGGCGGCCTTCAGCGCGCCGCGGTACTTGACCGCGTCGAACGCGGGGTCGCGGCGGCCCGCCAGCCAGTCGCGCAGGATGGCGCGGGTCCGCCGGTTGTTCACGCCGCGCCGGCGCAGGTCGCGGAACAGCCGGTACACGCGATGCTGGGGCAGCAGCTCCAGCCGCCGGGCGATCAGCCGGCCCTCGGAGCGGCGCCGCGCCACGTCCACGTCACCGGCCCGCACCAGCAGGTTCCGGATGACGATCACGGCGTTGTGGTCGTTGACGTCGAGGGCGAGCGCCGTCGCGTACAACTCGCGGTAGTTCTCCAGCATGTACTCGTGCAGGAACTCCAGCGACAGCCGCTGGTCCCCGGCGAAGTACTGGAACTCTCGCTGACCGGTGGACGTGATCGCCGCGTTGACGAACATCAGCACGTCCTCGCACGCGATCAGGTCCGCGAACGTCTCGCTCATCACTGCCCACGGTCGTCGGAAGGCTCGGGTGCCGGCCGGGGAAGGAGGGCGCGAACGGCGAATCATCGCTGAACAGGCGGGTTCCGGAAGTCACGCCGGAGTCCCGCGGCCGGCTTCGGCACCGTAGCACCGGGAACCGGGGCGAAGCCTCCCGATAAACGCCGCGGTGCCACCGGTTCCGGCGGAGCGGCCGATCCCCGATCAGGCCTCGCCGCGGCCGTTCCCGATCTCGCCGTCCCCGGATCCGCCGACCTCGGACTCGCGGACTCCGGACTCGCGGGTCCGCCGCGCCCGGTCCCGGAACTCCCGGCCGACGGCGATCATGCGCCGGCGGGCCAGCGCGCGGCGCTCCGCGTCGGCGGGCAGCAGGCCGGGCACGGCCCGCGGCGACCAGCCGCGGAACCGCCAGGTCGCCACGTCCGCGGCCTCGTCGCGGTCCGGCTCGTACAGCGCCCGCACGTCCGGGCCCTCGCCGGAGTCCCGCGGCGGGGTGTACGCCGAGACCAGCGACGCGCCCACCTGCTCCCGGCGGCACCCGTAGACCTGGCTCCGCGGCACCTGCAGCGTCCGGCCCGCCCAGTCCGCCGGCCCGCCCACCAGCCGCACCTCCACCATCTCCCGCGCCGTCGCGGCATCGTCGTCCATGCCTTCGAGCATCGCGGGCGGACCGCCGCCCGGCCCGTGGAACGCGCGAAACCGCACCTCCGGGACCGGATCCGGACGACGCTCGCCCACCCGTCATGCGGACGCGGGCGGCGGAGTGCGCCTCCGGCCACGCCGCCGTGCCCTGCCGTCCGCCCCGGCGGGTCACGCGGCCGTACCGCCGCGACCAGGGGCGATCCAGCCGCACGCCGCGCCGGTCGCGCGCACCGCCCGGACGGCCCGCGGCTGTTACTCTCCGGTAGAACCCTGTGCCGGAAAGGGACCGCCGTGCAACCTGAGCAGATCGACCCGGCGCTCGTCGACTTCGCCGTCCTGGCCGGATGGATGGACGCGCGCGGGCTGCCGGGCGGGCCGTTCGAGGACGTCGCGCCGTTGTCGGGAGGCACGCAGAACCTGCTGGTGCGCTTCCGCCGTGGCGGGCGAGGCTATGTCCTGCGGCGCGGCCCGGCGCACCTGCGCGCCCGGACGAACGAGGTGCTGCGCCGCGAGGCCCGCGTGCTGGCCGCGCTCGAGGGCACCGGCGTGCCCGCGCCGCGCCTCATCGCCGCCTGCCCCGACGAGACGGTCATGCGCGGCGCCGTCTTCTACCTGATGACCCCGGTCGAGGGCTTCAACGCGTCGGTCACGCTGCCGCCGCTCCATGCCGGCGACGCGGCCGTCCGGCGGGAGATGGGCCTGGAGGCGGCGCGGGCGCTGTCCGCGCTGGGCGCCGTGGACCACGAGGCGGTCGGCCTGGGCGACTTCGGAAGGCCCGGCGGGTTCCTGGAGCGGCAGGTGGGCCGCTGGACCTCGGAACTGGAGTCCTACCGGGCGCTGGAGGGGTACCCCGGGCCCCGGATCCCCGGCCTGGAGGAGGTGTCGGCGTGGCTGGAGGCCCACCGGCCCGCGGCATGGCGGCCGGGCATCATGCACGGCGACTACCACCTGGCGAACCTGATGTACTCCTTCGACGGGCCGCGGGTGGCGGCGATCGTCGACTGGGAGATGTGCACGATCGGCGACCCGCTGCTGGACCTCGGCTGGCTGCTGGCCACCTGGCCCGAGCGGGGCGACCAGAGCGCCGCGCTCGCCGGGCCGCTCGGCGCCGCGGGCGGCCTGCCGGCGGCGGACGAGCTGGTCGCCGCCTACGCCGAGCGGCCGGCCGCCGTCGCCGGGCGCGACCTGCCGTCCATCACCTGGTACACGGTCCTCGCCTGCTTCAAGCTCGGCATCGTCCTGGAGGGCACCCACGCCCGCGCGTGCGCCGGGCGGGCGCCCGCGGAGACCGGCGACCTGCTGCACTCGATCACCCTGGACCTGTTCCGCCGGGCGCGGACGCTCATCGCCTCCTGAGCCGCCCGGCGGCGGCTCGCCCCGGCCTCGCTTTCATGATCACCGGTCTGCGAGGATCGGGGCGCGAGGAGGCGCGATGGAGATCCGCAAGGGCGGCACGGACGACGTGCCCGCCATGATGGCGATGCTGGACGGGGCCGTGGAGTGGCTGGTGGCCCGCGGGCGGTCCGGTCAGTGGGGCACCGAGCCCTGGTCGGCCCGCCCGGAGCGGGTGGAACGGATCACCGGGATCGCCCGGACCGACGACATCCGGGTGGCCGAGGTGGACGGGCGCCCGGCCGGGGTCCTGGCCCTCTCGGCGACGCCGCCGCACTACGTCGAGGCGGCCGGCGAACCCGAGCTCTACATCACGCTGCTGGTCACCGACCGCGCCTTCGCCGGGCACGGCGTCGGCGGCGCCCTGATCGGCACGGCCTTGGACGAGGCGCGCGCCGCGGGCGTCGACCTGGTCCGGGTCGACTGCTACGGCGGCGGGGACGGGCGGCTGGTCGAGTACTACCGGCGGCACGGTTTCGAACCGGCCGCCGAGTTCGCGGTGGGCGACTGGCCGGGACGGCTGCTGACCCAGCGCGTCGGCGCGTCCTGACGAGCGCGTCGCCCGCGCCTCCGGTGCCCCGGCCGCGCCTTGCGGATCCGGGCCCCGGAGGCGCAGCCTGGAAGGGACCGGTGGAACCGGGCAGTCGGTGACGCCCTTACGCCGCACGGTCGGCGATCGAGCCGCTCGCCCCGTTCCACCGGTCGACGCCCCGCCGCTCAGGCGACGGGCCGGCCGGCGAGCGGACGGCCCGGGTCCTCTGGGGCCGGCGGCCGGTCGCCCGCGTCCGCGGTGTAGTCGTCCTCGCTCGTCGCGTCCTCGCCCGCCGGCACCCGCAGGGCGCGCAGCACCGCGGTGACGGCCACGGCGACGGCGATGTTCAGCGCGAACGCCGTCAGCGCGATGTAGCCGGTGTGGCCGACGACCGGGATGGCGGCCAGCGGCGACCCGAAGTGCTCCTGCGTGGGCGACGAGGTGCCGTACGCGGTGATCGTCCCGTACGCCATCCCGGCGGCCCAGCCCGCGAGCAGGCCCCACCGGTCGAGCCACCGGGTGTACAGGCCCACCGCGATGGCGGGAAAGGTCTGCACGACCCAGATGCCGCCCAGCAGCTGCAGGTTGATCGCGAGGGACTTGTCGAAGCCGAGGACGAACACCAGCGCCCCCACCTTCACCAGCAGCGAGACCAGCCGCGATACCCGCGTCTCCTCCGCGGGCGTCGCGTCCGGCCGCAGGAAGGCGGTGTAGACGTTGCGGGTGAACAGGTTGGACGCGGCGATCGACATGATCGCGGCGGGCACCAGCGCGCCGACGCCGATCGCGGCGAACGCCACTCCGGCGAACCAGTCGGGGAACACCTGGTCGAACAGCTCGGGCACCGCGAGCTGCGGGTTCTTCGCCTCCTTCACGGCGGCCACGACGCCGGGGTGGGCGAGCGCCATGTAGCCGAGCAGGGCCAGCAGGCCGAGCAGCAGGGAGTAGGCGGGCAGCAGCGCCGCGTTGCGCCGGATGACGTCGCGGCGGCCCGCGGCGAGAGCGCCGGTCACGGTGTGCGGGTAGATGAACAGCGCCAGCGAGGAGCCGAGCGCCAGCGTCCCGTAGGCCCAGTGCGTCATGTCGGTGGTGACCAGCGACCCGGACGGCCGGCCGGTGGCGGGATTCGGCCGGGCCAGCGCCGTCCCGGCCGTGTCGAAGATCCTGTCCCAGCCGCCGAGCCGGGTGGGGATGTAGACGATCGCCACGATGATCACCAGGTAGATCATCGCGTCCTTGACGAAGGAGATGAGCGCGGGCGCGCGCAGGCCCGAGGTGAAGGTGTAGGCGGCCAGCAGCGCGAACGCCGCGAACAGCGGCAGGTCCCGGGCCCAGCCGGAGCCGGTCACCCCCATCACCGTCAGGACGGCCTGGATGCCGACGAGCTGCAGGGCGATGTAGGGCATCATCGCCAGGATGCCCGTGAGCGCCACGGCGAGCCCGAGCGTCCGCGACCCGTACCGCCCGCGGACGAAGTCGGCCGCCGTGACGTACCCGTGCCGGTGCGCGACCGACCACAGCCGGGGGCCGATGAGGAACACGATCGGGTAGGCGATCGCGCCGTAGGGCACCGCCCAGAAGCCCATCGCGCCGCCCGCGAACACGGCGGACGGGACCGCGACGAAGGTGTAGGCGCTGTAGAGGTCGCCGCCGAGCAGGAACCAGGTGACGAACGTGCCGAAGTTCCGGCCGCCGAGGCCCCACTCGTCCAGGTGCATGAGCGTCTCGGCGCGCCGCCAGCGGGCCGCGGCGAAGCCCACCGCGGTCACGGCGGCGAAGAAGAGGACGAAGACGGTCAGCTCGACGCCGTTGACGTCCGTCACTTGGCGGCTCCCCGATTCCGGGTGAGCAGGTGGGCCGCGCCGATGCACGCCCCGGTCAGCACGACCCAGAGGAGCTGCCACCAGTAGAAGAACGGGAAGCCGGCCACGCGCGGGCTCTCCTTCGCGTAGCTCGGCACGGCGAGGTAGACGGCGAACGGGACGACCAGCAGCACACCGGCCGCGATCTTCCGGAAGGCCGGTGTTCTGGCGGGGGACGTGTCACTCACGTGCGGACCTCCAAGGCCGGGGAGCGGCGGCCGGGCGACATACCTTGCGGTAATAGTGGGGTCCAGGCTTCGCGGAAGCCAGCCCCGGCCGCCGATTCGCCCGGCGCGCCCGGAACCCCGTGTCGGTTTCCTGCCAGCGGAACGATCCACTCAGGCGGCATGCTCGTCCCATGGACGAACACAGGCGGCCCTTCCGTTTCGGGGTCATGGGCGAGTCGATCCGTTCCGGTGCCGAGCTGGTCGCCACGGCCCGGCGCGCGGAGGCCCTCGGATACACGACGCTGACCCTGCGCGACCACTTCGTGTCCGACCCCTTCGGGGACCAGCTGGCGCCGATGCCCGCGCTGGCCGCCGCGGCCTGCGCCACGTCCACGCTGCGGCTGGGCACGATGGTCGTGTCGAACGACTTCCGCCATCCGGTGATGCTCGCCAAGGAGGCCGCGACCCTCGACCACCTGTCCGGCGGCCGGTTCGAGCTGGGCGTCGGGGCCGGCTGGCACAGGGGCGAGTACGAGGCGGCCGGAATGCCGTTCGACCCGGCGGGCGTGCGCGTCGGCCGCCTGGAGGAGGCCCTCCAGGTGCTGCGCGGCCTGCTCTCCGGGGAGAAGACGACCTTCACCGGTGAGCACTACCGGATCGACGGCCTGTCGGTGTTCCCCCGGCCCGGCGCGCGCCCGCCGCTCGCGGTCGGCGCGGGCGCCCGGCGCATGCTCGGCGTCGCCGGGCGGCACGCCGACATCGTGGGCGTGCTCCCCCGGGCCCTCCCGGACGGGACGATCTCCGACGAGATCGAGGAGCGGCTGCCGGAGACGATCGCCCGCAAGGTCGGCTGGGTCCGCGAGGCGGCCGGCGGCCGGGACGTCGAGCTGAGCATGATGGTCAACCCCACCTTCGGCGCCGACCCCCACCGCACCGCGGCCAAGGTGGCGGTGCTGCGCGGCTGGGGCACCTCGTCGGCGGACCTCGTCCTCGACATGCCCTCGCAGTTCGTGGGGCCGCCCGAGCACATCGCCGAGCAGATGGCCGCGCGGCGCGAGCGGTACGGCTTCACCTACTACCAGGTCCCCGACTCGGCCATGGAGGAGTTCGCGCCGGTCATCGCGTTCCTGCGGGGCTGACCGGGTCCGCCGGGCCGGGCCCGGCCCGGCGGACCGGGCGGGTTCAGCCGGCGGTGCCGGCGAAGCCCGCGTTCATCGCGATGCTCAGCTCCGGCTCGGTGAGCCGGTCGCCGTCGAGGACGTCCACCACGCGGCCGTGCTGGAACACCAGGACGCGGTGGCACAGCTCGACGAGCTCGGCGAGGTCCGAGGAGGCGATCAGCACCACCCTGCCGCCGGCGGCGAGCTCCCGGACGATGTCGTGCAGCTCACCGCGGGCGCCGACGTCCACGCCCCGGGTCGGGTCGTCCAGGGCGAGGACGGCGGGCGCGGCGTCCAGCCACTTGGCCAGCACGACCTTCTGCTGGTTGCCGCCGGAGAGGCCGCCCGTCCGCGCGCGGACGTCGCCGCGCACCCGCAGCCGGTCCAGGTGCCCGCGGGAACGCTCGACCAGCGCGGCGCGGCGGGGCATCGGCCCGCCGCGTCCCTGGGCGAGCCAGCTCACGGCCGTGACGTTCTCCCACAGCGGCTTGTCGAGCATGAGACCCCGGCCCTTGCGGTCGCCGGTGATGCTCGCGACGCCCTGGCCGACCGCGTGCCGGGCGGAGCGGGGCGAGCGGCCGTTGGGCAGCCGCACGGCCCCGGCCGACGGCCGCGCCCGCCCGCACACGGCGTCCAGGACGGCGAGGTGGCCGGAGCCCTGCAGGCCCGCCAGCCCGACGATCTCGCCGGACGCCGCCTCGAGCGACACCTCCCGCAGCCGTCCCGGGACCGTCACGCCGGTGAGGGTGACCGCCGCCCCGCCGGGGCGGGGCGGGGCGGCGGCCGGTGGGGTGGGCTGAGCGGACCCGGAGGCGGCGCGGGCGGCGGGGCGCCCGAGCATCGCGGTGACCAGGGAGTCGAGCCCCACGTCGGCGGCGGGGGCGCCGGGCAGCACGACCCGGCCGTCGCGCAGGACGGTCACCCTGGTCGCCACCCGCATGACCTCTTCGAGGAAGTGCGAGATGTACAGGACGGCCAGCCCGCGCTCGGCCAGCCCCCGGGTGACCTCGGCGAGCCGCGCGGCGGCGGCGCGGGGCAGCGCGGAGGTCGGCTCGTCGAGGATCAGCACCCGCGGCCGCTGCAGGAGCGCCCGGCAGATCTCCAGGAGCTGGCGGTCGGCGAGCGGCAGATCCCCCGCCTTCGCGTGCGGCGGCGGGTCGAGGCCCAGCTCCGCGAGCACCGGCGCGGCGAGCGCGCGCATCTCCCGGGTGCTGACCAGGCCGCCCCGCCGCGGCGCGCCATAGGGGAACAGGTTCTCCAGGACGGTCAGGTCGTCGTAGATCATCAGCTCCTGGGAGACGATCGCCACGCCCTGCGCCGCGGCCTGCCGGGCGCCGGCGAAGCGGACCCGCTCGCCGTCCAGCGCGATCGTGCCCGCCTCCGGGCGCACCACCCCCGAGATGATCTTCACGAGGGTGGACTTGCCCGCGCCGTTCTCGCCGACGAGGGCGTGCACCTCCCCCGCGTCCAGGGCGATTCCCACCCCGTCCAGCGCGGTGACGCCGCCGTAGTGCTTCACCAGTCCGGAGGCGACGAGCATGTCAGCGGGCCTCCTTGAGCGGCCTGATGTTCGCGCCGGGGTTCGCCAGGAGCGGGTCGAGCCGCGGCTTGTACCAGGCGTAGGCGTTCTGCACCGACTGCTGGCGGCGGAGGATCTCGTCGATGTTCGACTTGTCGATCACCAGGCCGGGGGTCTTGAACCAGCCGTGCGGGAGCTTGCCGTCCTTCTCCCGCACCGACTTGATCAGGATCGCGGTGGACACGTACCCCTTGAGGTAGTGCTCGGGGTCGATCGCGACGAAGTTCGTGCCCCGCTTCACCGCGTCGAGGGTCTTCGGGTCGACGTCGAAGCCCGCCGTCAGGAACTTGCCCTTGCGCTGGTCCTTGAGCCTGGCCAGGTTGTAGCTGTCGGCGTCGCCCACGCCGAGGAACGCGAGCGCGCCGGGGTTGGCGTTGACCTGCGCCTGCCAGGCGCCGTAGCTCTGCGCCGGGTCGCTGTAGGTCTGGAACGGGCCGAGCACGCGGATGCCCGGCGCCTGCCTGGCCAGGGTGTCCTTGATCCCCTTGGCCCGGCTGTCGAGCACCGGCGCCCCCGGGTTGGGAACGCCGATGACCACCGTGCCCTTGGCGTTCGCGCCGAGCCGCTTCACGGTCTCCCGCGCGAGCAGCGAGCCCAGCTCGTAGTTGTCGTTGCCGACGTAGAAGTCCACCTTGCTGCCGTCGGTGGGCGCCGTGTCGAGCGCGACGATCGGGATGCCCTTGGCGACGGCCTGCGCCGCGGGCCGGGTGAAGATCGGCGGGTCGAGGTTCTCCAGCACGATCCCGTCCCGGTGCGTGACGGTGAGGTTCTGGAAGAGCTGCTGCTCGGCGGGACCGTCGGTGTTGGGCGGCCCCACCACCTTGAAGTCGACGTTCCCCGCCTGCTTGGACGCCTCGGTCGCGCCCTCGTACATCTCCCGGGCGAAGTTGAGGCTGTAGTTGGCGACGGCGATGCCCATCTTCAGCCGCTTGCCCTTGCCCGATCCTCCGTCATCACCGCAGGAACCGGCGAGGACGGCGGTGACGGCCAGCGCGGCGGCCGCGGCGACGGCCCCCCGGGGACGCGGGATCATGGGTTCCTCCCAGGTGAGCGCCCGTCGGGGACGTGGCGCGGGGCGGGCCCGGCGCGCGGATCGCGCGCGGGGCGCAGGTCACGGACCCGGCGCAGCAGCGGTGCCGCGCCGACGGCGACGAGGATGACGCCCCCGGTCGCGAAGGTCGTCCAGTTGATGGGGACCTCGAAGAACACCAGCGCCGCGGTGACGACGCCGAGGATGAGACAGCCCGCCGCGGCGCCGAGGACGGAGCCGCTGCCGCCCTTCAGCGGGGTGCCGCCGATGATGGCCGCGGCGATGGCGGTGAGCTCGTAGCCCTGGCCGATGGTGGGGTCGCCGGCGATGAAGAACGCCAGCGCGAGCACCGCCGCGAGGCCCGCCATGAGCCCCGACAGCGCCAGCGCCGCGATGCGGGTGGTGGTCACCGGCAGCCCGCCGAACTCGGCGGCCTCGGGGTTGGAGCCGATGGCGCGGACCCGTGCGCCGAACCTGGTCCGGGTGAACAGCACGGTCAGCGCCGCGACGGCCGCGGCGAACACCCACACGGCGTTCGGGGCGCCGAGCGTCTCGCCGCCGCCGAGCACGCGGAAGAACGCGTCGTCCTGCGGCAGGTCGGTGATCTGCTTGCCCTCCGCGAGCGCCAGCCCGACCCCGCGCAGCAGCATCGACGTGGCGAGCGTGACGATGAACGACGGCAGCCGCAGATAGGTCGTCACGGCGCCGTTGAGGGCCCCCACCAGCGCCGACAGCGCCAGGACGACCAGCACCGCGAGCCAGGTGTTCATCCCGTCCCGGATGAGCAGCGCCCCCACGACGATGCCCATCGCGTACAGTCCGCCGACCGACAGGTCGACCTCCCGCATCGCGAGCGCGAACACCATGCCGCAGGCCATCAGCCCCACGTAGACGGAGTTGTGCGTGGTGGTGAGCAGGTTGCCCGTGCTCAGGAAGTCGGGCTGGAACAGCCCCACGCCGAGCACCAGCAGGATCAGCACGCCGATGACGCCCGCCTCGTCGGGCACCGGTCGGCGCGCGCGGGGCCGCGGCGCGGCGGGACCCTCGTTGTCGTTGGCTGCGGCCGGCACGGCCGACGGCTGTGGTGCGGACATGCGGCGAGCATGTGACCGGCGCCACCCCACGACAAGGAAGCCGTTTCGGTGAATGAAAACGGCCGCTTGTCGGCCCGGCGGGCGCGGCCCCACGCTGGCGGCCATGACCGAGACGCCGTCTGAGAACGGAACCCAGCGGGTCGCCCTCGTCACCGGCGCCGCGGGCGGGCTGGGACGCGAGTTCGCGATCGCCCTCGCCGCGCGGGGACATCGGGTCGCGGGCCTCGACCTCGCGGACATGTCGGCCACCGCTGCCCTGATTCCCGGCGGCCGGTTCCTCCCCGTGCGGGCGGACGTGACCGACCCCGAGGAGGTCGGCGCCGCGGTGGAGGAGGCCGCCGATCATTTCGGCGGCCTGCACATCGTGGTCAACAACGCCGGGATCTACCCGCCGCTCCCGTTCGAGGAGACGACGCTGGAGGACTGGCGCCGGATCATGCGGGTGAACCTGGACGGACCGTTCCTGGTGACCCGCGCCGCGCTCCCCCACCTGAAGGCGGCGGGCTGGGGACGGGTGGTCAACATCGCCTCCGCGGTGGTGTTCCTCGGGCCCCCCGAGCTGGTCGCCTACACCACGTCCAAGTCGGGACTCGTGGGCTTCACCCGGGCCCTGGCGAGCGCGGTCGGCGCGGACGGGATCACGGTGAACGCCATCGCGCCCGGCCTGACCCGCACCGCGACCGCGGCGCGCTCGACCGGCGCGGACGGCGGCTTCGAGCGGGTCCGCGGCCTGCAGGCCGTCCCGGCGACCGGGCAGCCCGCCGACCTCGTCTCCACGCTGCTGTACGTGTGCGACGAGGGCAGCGGCTTCCTCACCGGGCAGACCATCAACGTCGACGGCGGCTCCGCCAAGCACTGAAGGCACGCACTGAAGGGCAGGACGTTCACGATATGAGGCCGATCGAGGCGCTGCTGGAGATCGCCCGGGACGAGGGCGTGACACGGATCTTCGGCAATCCCGGCACGACCGAGCTCCCGCTGATGGACGCGCTGGTGGAGGCGCCGGACCTGGAGTACGTGCTGGGCCTGCAGGAGGGGTCCGTGGTCGCCATGGCCGACGGGTACGCGCGGGCGTCGCGGCGCCCGGCGCTGGTCAGCCTGCACGTGGCGGCGGGCGTGGCGAACGGGCTGATCGGGATGCTGAACGCGCTGCGCTCGCGCACCCCGCTAGTGATCGTCGCGGGCCAGCAGGACCGCCGCCACCTCGTCCAGGACCCGATGCTGTCGGGCGACCTGGTGGGGCTGGCGGCCGCGGCGACCAAGTCCGCCCTCGAGGTGCACCACGCGCACGACCTGCCGATCATGCTGCGGCGCGCGTTCGCGCTGGCGGCCCGGCCCCCGGCCGGGCCCGTGCTGCTGTCGGTGCCGATGGACCTGCTGGAGGAGGAGACCGACGTCACCCTGCCGGCCCGCTCGCCCGTGTCCGCGCCGGGCGCGCCCGGGACGGGCGTGGCGGACGCCGCGGCGCTGCTCGCCGGGGCCGAGCGTCCCGTGGTGGTCGCGGGCGACGGGGTCGGCCGCGCGGGCGCGGTCCGCGAGCTCGTGGAGCTCGCCGAACGGCTCGGCGCGGCCGTCTATCACCAGCCGATGAACGACGGCGTCGACTTCCCCGGAGGCCACCCCCTGTACGCGGGGATGCTGGCGCCGCGCAACGCCGCCGTTCGCGCGGTGCTCGAGGCGCACGACGCGGCGCTGATCGTCGGCTGCCACGCGTTCATGCCGCACCACTACACGCCCGGCCCGGCCGTCCCGGACGGGCTGGCGATCGTGCAGGTCGACGAGGACGCGGCCGAGATCGGCCGGAACTTCGCCGTCCGGCACGGGCTCACCGGCGACCTCGCGGCGACGCTGCGGGCCCTGACCGGCGAGCTGGCGGGCCGGGTGCCGGCGGCGGCCGGGCGAATCGAGCGGATCGGCGCCGCGCACGCGCGGGCCAGGGCCGAGACCGAGGCCGCCGCGACCGCCGCGTACGGACCGGCGCCGATGGACCCCGGCGCCGCCGCGCACGCCGTGGCGGCCGGGCTCCCCGGCGGCGCGGTCGTGGTCGAGGAGGCGATCACCGTGGGGCTGCGGCTGCGGGCCGTCCTGCGCCAGGACAGGCCCGGCTCGTACGTCCACACGGTCGGCGGCGGTCTCGGCTGGGGGATCGGCGCGGCGGTCGGCACGAGCCTGGCCGATCCCGACCGGCCGGTGGTCGCGGTGCTCGGCGACGGGTGCGCGATGTTCGGCCTGCAGGGGCTCTGGAGCGCCGCCCGCTACCGGGTGCCCGCCGCGTTCGTGGTCATGAACAACGGGGAGTACCGCACCCTCAAGGACACCCTGGACTCCGGCGGCGGCGCGTCCGCCCAGCACGGCCGCTACGTCGGCATGGACCTCGCGCCGCCGGCCCTGGACTGGCAGAGCGCCGCCCGCCTGTTCGGCGTCGACTCCGTGCGGGCGGGGTCTGCGGACGAGCTGCGCGACGCCGTGGCCGGGGCCAAGCATCTCGACGGCCCCCTGCTGATCGAGGCGCCGATCACCGGGCACAAGGCCGGGCGATGACCGGCGCCGCCGCGGGTCTGCGCGCCCTTGCGGGCGGGGCCGAACACGGTGACCATCGGGGAATGGACATCCCGGCCCCCGACGGGGACGCGCCGCGGTCGGTGCTGGCACGCGGCCTCAGCCTCCTCGACGCCTTCGGCTCCGCCGACACCGAGCTGAACCTCACCGAGCTGGCCGCGCGGACGGGACTGCCCAAGCCGACCGCGCACCGCCTGCTCGGCGAGCTGGTGCGGTGGGGAGGCGTCGAGCGGACCGCGGGCGGCTACCGGCTGAGCATGCGCCTGTTCGTGCTCGGCCAGCGGGCGCCGCGGCCGCGCGGGCTGCGCGAGGCCGCGCTGCCCTACCTCGAGGACCTGTACGAGGCGACGCACGAGAACATCCACCTCGCCGTGCTGGACGGCACCGACACGCTGTTCCTGGAGAAGGTGAGCGGCCGCAGGTCCATGCCGATCGTGTCCCGGGTGGGCGGCAGGCTGCCCGCCTACTGCACCGCGACGGGCAAGCTCTTCCTCGCGCTCGGGCCGCCGGAGCGCTTCGACCGGGTGCTCGCCGCCGGGCTCGTCCGCTACACCCCGCACACGATCGTCATGCCGGGGCTGCTGCAGCGCGAGCTGGCCCGCACGGCCGACCGGGGGTACGCCGTCAACCGGGAGGAGTCCGAGGCCGGCGTCTCGGCCGTGGCCGCGCCAGTCCTGGACCACCGCCGCCAGGTGATCGCGGCGATCTCCATCACCGGGAACGTCTGCCGCCTCGACCTCGACCGGCTCGCCCCGGCGGTGCGCACGGCCGCGCTGGCCCTGTCCCGGGAGCTGTCCCGGGAGGCGGCGTCGCGGGAAACGGCCGCCCCGTTCCCGCTGCGCAAGGCCAGATGACAGATCACGAAACGGTGAACGCCCCGGCGATCAAATGATCGCCGGGGCGTTCCGCACTCGCTTCCGGCAGCCCCTGCCGAAGCACGGTGAGGCTCCTCACGCCATCGCGGTGAGGCGCTTCACGTCATTACCCGAGGGGCTGCGGGGCGCCGCGCTTACCGGCGCCGGAACCCCAGGAGAGAACCTCCCACTTGACACCGCTGATGTGACCCTCGCCGGTGCCGGCGTTGTACTTGCTCTCCGGCTTCTTGCCGTCCAGCAGGTACCGGAAGGTGTAGGTGTCGAGGTCCAGCATGACGCCGTTGTGCGACGGGAGGCCGGGACCGCGGTCGCCGATGAAACCGGTGATGCTGCGGCCCTTGTAGGTGACGCGGACCTTGGTCAGCAGAGGCCAGCTGGGGCTGGCGAACAGGCCCTTCTGCATCGGCTTGCCGGACGCGGGGGCGCCGGTGTCGCCGTTCACGCCCGAGCCGTCGTCCCAGTAGTAGGACGCGGTCGTCTTGCCGGACAGCAGCGCGGCCGGGAGCTTCCGGGCGCGCTTGACGCCGTCCTTGTCGCTGGCCTTGGCGTCGGACTTGGCCGACCCCTTGGAGCCGTGCTTCTGCGAGACCTTGTGCTCCTGCGTGGCCATGGCCTGCTGCGACAGGAGCTTCTGGTCGGGAGCGGAGTCGTTGCTCGCGGCCGCGACACCGGCCACCAGCATCCCCGCGAGGGCGGTACCGGTGACGCCGGTCAGGACAGCATTGATCGCGCGCTTCTGCATGGAATTCCTTCGTTCGGGGAACAGGGCTGCCGTTCCGCGCCGGAGCACAGGGGCCGTCCGGGCATGGAGGAACGGGGTTCCGAG
>NZ_CAACVB010000100.1 GCF_900659635.1 Actinomadura roseirufa
GCCGCCCTGGGGGTATCTGGCCATGCCACCGGCATACGCCCACACCACCGGCCCGTCCACTCACCCAACCGCTATGACCAATTAACCCTGGTTAGCGCCGAACAGCGTCTCCATGTTCCGCTCGATCAGCTGCTGCAGGTACTTCTCCAGCGTGAACGTCTTGGCCGCCAGCTCGACTGCGACGCCGTCGTCGAGCCGGAACAACTTCAGGTCACTCATCTCGATCTTTCGCCTACTGCGCATCCTGCGCAAGATCGATGATTATCTCGGACTGCCCGGGCCACGTGGAACCTGATACTGCGAGCTCGATGGTGATCAGGTTGTCGATGGCTACAGCTGGAGTGAAACAGAGGAGCTCAGCGAAACGGCGATCGCGCGAAACGCCTCGGCTTGGATATGCGGCTCAGCGAGAGTGCGGGCGATACGCTCGGCGTGCTCTAGATCAAACGGCGCGAGGACCCCGAGGAGTTCGGGTGTGTGCCAGGCTCCAAAGTACAGGCCGCGGGGGAACGCGAGCCGTTCGGCCTCGGCCACCAGTTCTCTGGCGGCGTCGACATCGTGAGCGAACAGTGGTGTCGCGACCCGTGCCAGCGCCTCGGGCACCGCGTTCTTCTCTAGATGCTTACGCACGATGAGCTCGGCCTCGGCCAAGAGCTCTCGCGCCATGCCAGGCGTGCGTTCCGCAAGAACGTGCGCAATCCGTGGCAGTTCGAAGCTGGCGTGGTGATGGTCAGAGGTGCTGATTCGCCGGGCGAGGCGCCCAGCACCTTCAGGGTTGTAGCGAGCCAAGACCACGGCGACAGCGCCCACCGCGTCTGGCTCGGAAGCGAAAGCGGTGGCTTTGGTCAGAAGACGCCTGGCCGCCTCCGGGTCGTGCGGTCCGAGCACTGCCGCGATCCGAGCCAGTTCTGTCGCCTGGATTTGAGCCTTCGCATCAAGATCTTCGTAGAGATCGAAAGGTTCTTCCTGCACCGCGAGGGCCGACAACTCGACTGCCGCGTTCGACAGCTCACTGGCACGCCGATCATCGAGCCCCCACCACGCTGCGGCGAACTTGGCGAGAACGCCGGCCTTGGTCAGGCTGTCCGCGAAGCCATAGGCGAAGAACAGGTGTTCAGCCTCGGACAGGAGGGCCCTCGCCTCAGACGGATCGGTCATCCGCAGGACCTTCGTGATCTCGAGATACGCGCTGCCAAGTGCCCGTCCCGTGGCGCGGTCGCGCACGAACCGCCTGGCGGTGGCGGGATTTCGGGATGCGAGCGCACAGGCGACGTCTTCAAGAGGGGGGAAGAAGTGGGCTGGTGATGGTGTGAGGGCGACGGCTTCGGCCAGCAGCTCATCGGCCTTAGTGCCTGTCTCATGTGGGCTTTTAGGTGGCCTGAGGGATAATGCGGGATTGTGTCGTCGGATCTTGCGTTGCGGCTGGTGCCGGATGAGTTGTGGGAGTTGGTCGAGCCGTTGGTCCCGGGGTTTGCGCCTCGGCGGCAGGGTGGCGGGACGGCCGGGGTGGACGATCGGGCGGTGTTCACCGCGATCGTGTACGTGCTGACCAGCGGGTGCGCCTGGCGGCATCTGCCGGGCGAGTTCGGGGTGAGCGTGCCGACCGCGCACCGCCGGTTCACCGCCTGGACCAAAGCGGGACTGTGGCCGCGGCTGCATCATGCGGTCCTGGACCAGCTCGGTGCCCGCGGGCAGGTGGACTGGGCGTCGGCGATCGTGGACGCCGCCGCCGTCCGCTCGAAAAGGGGGGCACGCTGACCGGCCCCAACCCGGTCGATCGAGGCAAGAAGGGCAGCAAACTCCACGTGCTGTCGGATGCCGCGGGGCTGCCGCTGGTGGTCGGTGTCTCGGCCGCCAACCTGCACGACAGTCAGGCCCTCAAGCCGCTGCTGATGGCCTTACCGGAGATCCGGTCACGGCGCGGCCCACGCCGCCGGCGACCGGTCAAGCTCCGCGCGGACAAGGCATATCACTCCGCCGAGCATCTGGCCTGGCTGCGGCAACGCGGAATCACACCGCGGATCGCCCGGCCCGGCATCGAGTCCGGCGAACGCCTCGGACGCCACCGCTGGAAGATCGAGCGAACACTGGCCTGGCTGTTCGGCTACCGGCGCCTGACCATCCGCTACGAACACCACAGCCATCTGTTCGCCGCATTCCTCACCCTCGCGGCCGCCATCACCTGCTACAAGAAACTCGCCCAACTATCCACATGAGACAGGCTCTTAGCCGGATCGTGGTTCGTATGGGCTTCGGAGATATCGACGAACGCCGTGACTTGACGCGCGGGGAGATGCGGAACGCTCCGGACTCGTCTCTCAGCCTCGTCCAGGAGCCGTCCGATGTGTTGATGGCGAACGAAGAACGCGCGGAGCCCGGTGGAAGACGGTCTCAGCGCCGGATCGTGGGACAGGGCCGCGATCACCGGACCTCGCAGCGTCGCTCCCAGGACGTCCTGCAATAGGTCGTCGATGTCGTCGGGCCGAAGGTGCGGCCAGTGGGGATTTCGACCGATCGCCGTGAACGCCACGGTCGCCCCCCAAGCGAAGATGTCGGCCGGAGGGCCGACCTTCCCATCGAGGAGCAGTTCAGGAGCCATGTATCGGGAGGTTCCCGACGCGTTCCCTTTCCTGGTGAAACGCGTTGCATCAAAGGCGTGCGAGATCCCAAAATCGATGACGACGGGTCTTCCGTCGGCGACGATCACGTTGTCCGGCTTGATGTCGCGGTGCAGGCAGCCAGCCTGGTGAATCTGGTCGACCGCCTCCGCCAGTCCGTCCGCGATAGCCCAAAGTTCCGTGTCTTTGAGCGGCCCGCGCTTGTGCACGACATCGCTCAGGGAGCTTCCCTGTACATAGCGGGTCACCAGGTACGGAACCGACCCGTCGATGTCAGCGTGGATCAGCTCCGCAACATGAGGACTCTGCACCCGCGCCATGGTGGCGGCCTCCCGCCGCAGGCGGGCCCGCAACTCAGGCCGGTCGCCGAGGTCCGCCCGCACGGTCTTCACCGCAACTATCCGGCCCTGTTCGTCGCGGGCGAGGAACACATCCCCCATGCCTCCGGACCCCAGCTTCTCAAGGAGCCGATAGCCACCGATTTCCCCAGGCATCTCCATGAGCGCATTTTGCCACTGTCACCGCATGTGAGCCTTGTGTCCGAACAGGCTTCCGTGGACAGCCACTGCGTGCAGCCCGATCGTCCAGGTTCACCATGGCTACATGGTGTACCGGGGGGACCAGGTCTGGCCCTCGCTGCCGCCCGACCGTCCGACGCGACGGTTGACCTGTCCCCGCTGTACGGGTTGATACGGCAGTTGGCTCCAGTTGCGCAGCGCCACGCTTCAGTCCAACATGGAGATGTCCTGTACTTACCGAGGGCGACCAAGCCGCGAACGAGCCGGTCCTGACGGCGTTAAGCCGCAATGGAGTCCAAGGCGTACATGCCCGATACGCCCACGTCGCGTAAGTCAGTGAGCCTTTTTCATCCTTGCTCTGAGCTGGCCAGATGCAGGCAGAGGATGGCCTGGACAAGGCCCGTGATTCGGGCCGGTGAGCAGCGGAGTTTGCGCAGGAGCCGCCAGGACTTGAGGGTGGCGACGGCTTGTTCGACAAGGGCCCGGATCTTGGCGTGAGACCGGTTGACCGCCTGCTGACCGGTGGAAAGCGTCTCCCACCGGCCCCGGTAGGGGACCCTGACCGTGCCACCGGCACCCTGGTAGGCCTTGTCGGCCCGGCAGCTGATGCCGGTCTCGGTGAGAGCGTCGATGATGCCGTGCTCGCGAGCTGCGCGGACATCGTGAACAGCCCCGGGCAGGGCGGGTGAGGCCCACAGCAGCCGTCCGTGCGGATCGGCGATGACCTGCACGTTCATCCCGTGTCTGCGGTGCTTGCCCGAGTAGAGGGGCCGGTCGGCCTTCACCCGGTCGATCGGCGGCAGCGTTCCGTCCAGCAGGACGAACGCCTTCATCGACGCCGCCCGGAGCGCCCGGCTGAGCGTCGGCGCGAGTGCGGCCAGGACCTGCACCGCTTCGGTGAGGTAGCGGTAGGCGGTGCTGGCGGCGATCCCGAAACCTGCGGCGAGCTGGGCGTAGGTCTGCCCGTTGCGCAGGTGGGCGAGGGTGAGCAGGGCTTGGCGGCCTGCGGTCAGGCGCCGCCATCGGGTGCCCAGGGCACGGCGGTGTTCCCGTAGGCGGGCGGACAGGAAGCGAAGGGTGGAACTGGACACGTCGATGCCGGACGGGTAAACAAGCATGCGAAGCCTCTGGTGGAGACGGTTCTCTTGGTCGAAAACCCATCTACCAAGGGCTTCGCTTGTCTGTCAGCCCGACCGTGCAACTGCCCCGTCAGGTTGGAAAAGGCTCAGTGATTCGGCTCGCCCCACCGCCTTGAACCCCCATGCCGCTGAGCCATAGATGCTGTTCGGGCGTCAACCTCGGTCGACATGGCACCGGACCGTGTTCGCTCGTTGTTCGCTCGTATGTCGCAGAACAGGGTGACAGGAGCCGGCACAAGATGTCACCAGCGTTGGCCGTCCGCCGGACAGAGCAGCACAGAAGCGTACGGGTCAGCAGTCGGTGGCACGGGCGCCGTGGTGACGCAGGGGTCTTCTAAACCGACGGTCGCGGGTTCGAATCCTGCCGGGCGCGCCTCACCTGACCTGCGCAAACGCAGGCCACACCACCAAGATCCATGTCCAAAATGTCCCCGAGTTAGCTCCATGTTCGCTCGGTAGTCGCGACCGGGCCGGCAGCCCCCTCCGGCCAACCCCCGATCGCGCCCACCGGAATGATGCGCCTGGGAGCCGCCGGCCATGACACCGTCCGGAGTCTCTGGGGCCCCTCACACCTCGGCTCGGATTCTTGTTTTTCCGGGTAGTCGCGTGAACCGTATCCCGAGCCGCCAGTAGACGTCCTGCCGGTCGTCGGGCGTCATGATGTGCGGTTTCGGTCAAGGCCCGGGTAGGGCACCTCTTTTCATCTCCGCAGGTCAAGTGGCATCGTTCGGCACACCAGAGTGCGGCTCAGGGGAGATCGAGACTGTTGCGGTCTCCCAGAATCAGCGCTCTCCTGCGATCGACGGCACATGACTTTCCGTGGCCGGTCGCGAGTCCGGCTCGTGCAAGAGCCGGCCGGACTCGCGCCTTCCGAAGACCGGTGCTGCGTAGACAGGACTTCGCTAACGGGACAGCGCATTTTTCCCGTCCCCCCGAGAGCAGTAAGGGGCAAGGGTCGCGTCCCGCCTTGGTCAGGTGAGGAAGAGGGGAAGTTGGGAGCCGGCGCAGACGTGGAGGACCTCGCCGGTGATGCGGGCGGACTGGTCGGAGACCAGGAAGGCGACCGCGTTGGCGACGTCCTCCGGACGAATCAGCTCGCCCATCGGGGTGACGGCGCGCACGCGTTCGGCGTAGTCGTCCAGCATCCGCTGGTCGCCCCGCTGCTCGCTGAACTTGGTGCGGACGAAACTCGGTGCGACCGCATTGGACCGGACGCCGATCGGGGCCAGTTCCAGCGCCAGCGACCTGGTGAGGCCGACCAGGCCGGCCTTCGAGGCGGCGTAGCCGGGGTGGCCGCCGCCGAGCCAGGTGCGAGACCCGATGTTGACCAGCGAACCCGAGCGCTGCCGGGTCCACCAGGGCAGCGCCGCCTTCGCGATCAGGGCGGGTCCGCGCACGTTGACGGCCTGGGTGCGGTCCCACGACGCCACGTCGATCTCGGCCAGGTTCTGCGGCGGTTCGATACCGGCAGCGCACACGACCGCGTCGATCCGGCCGAACTCCGTCGCGGCCGTCGTAACGAAGGCCTCCACGTCGGCGGAGTCGGCCACGTCGACGCGGCGGGCGTGCACACGGCCGGCTCCCGTGGACGGGGTGGCCGCGGACAGGGCGTTCGCGACGGAATGGGCGGCGCCGGCGTCACGGTCTGCGACGATCACCGTCCAGCCGTCCGGGACGAGCCGGGCGGCGATGGCGCCGCCGATGTCCCCGCCGCCACCGGTGATCATCGCGATCCGTCCGGCGCTCATCGCAGCGGGGACCAGGACGTGGGCCGCACCACGACCCCGGTGTGCGCGGTTTCGAGGAGGGCGCTCTGCTCGCGCCAGTCGCGGAGTTCCGGGAAGTCGTCCGGAGCGGACTGTGTGCGAGCCAGAGTACGGACATCGGGAAACGACCACAGGACGATCACTTCGCTCCTGTTGCGGAACGCCACCTCGAAGCCGCCGAGGACGCCGAAACCGTAGCGGTCGTCCAGCGCGGACTTCACGTCGCCGACGAGGTCCAGGTAGCGGGGTGCGGTGCCGGGTTGGAGCCGTACGGTCTCGTGGAGGACGACGGGCGCGCGCACCTCCTTGGCCAGGATCTCGTCAAGGGTCGGCGTGTAGTCGGTTCCCACGAGGACCCTGTCGGAGCCGCCGGTCCGTTCCCCGAACCAGCGGTCCATTGGCTCGTGGTACAGCTCGGGGTGGGTGTCGAAGTGGTCGGCGAAGCCGTCCCAGCCGTCCGGCATCTGCCAGAAACCGAGGATCTGGGGCCAGGTGCCGGTGAGGAAGACCGGCACCCAGTTGGCGATGCAGCGGCCGCCGGCCGATCCCTTGGCGTTGCCTTCGGTCTTCACTATCTCGCCGAGCTCCTCCAAGTACCGCTCGGCGGAACCCGGCTCGCGGACCGGATCGATGGTCTCGTGCAAATAGACGTGCATGGCGTCCCTTCAGGTGTCGCGGTGGGTGAACAGCCCGGCGTCGTGGCAGTCGGCGCCGAGTGCGAGCAGCCGGTGGTCCTCGCCGGGCGGGGCGACGAGCATGAGGCCGACGGGCAGCCCGCCGTCGAAGCCCGCCGGGACCGACAAGGCCGGCACCCCGGCCAGGCAGAACGGGTAGGCGTGGCGGATCAGCGCGGTCGTGGCCTCCTCGGAGGCGTCGAGGCGGGGTGCGGTGATGGGCGTGGTGGCCGCGACCAGCACGTCGGCGTCCGCGAACGCCGCGAGCAGCTCCGCCCGCCACGCCTCCCGGAACGCACGGGCGCGGGCGAGGTCGGCGGGGCCGTGCGGGTTCGTCAGGCGAGCCTCCACGGCCGGCGCGTACGACCGGCCGGGCTGGACGAGATCCGCGAACGAGGCGGCGGTCTCGGCACGGTAGATGATCCGCGCATCACGCAGGGCGCGGTGTGCGGAGGGCGTCTCGGCGGGGCCGGCCGACGCGCCGGCCGCGACGAGTTCCCGCACGGCCCGGTCCACCCTGGCCCGTACGCCGTCGGCAGCCTCGTCCTGGAACCAGCCGGTGAGCACGCCGACCCGCAGCCCTCGCAGGCCGGGCGCCGCCTGTCGCTCGCCGGTCCGGCCTTCGAGGACGTGCAGCACCGCGGCGATGTCGGCGGGGTGCTCGGCGATCACGCCGATCGTGTCCATGGACGGGCTGAGCGGGGTGACGCCGTCGAGGCCGATCCGCCCGTGGGTGGGCCGGAACCCGCAGACGCCGGTGAGCGCCGCCGGGATGAGGGCCGACCCGCCGGTGTCGGTGGCCAGCGCGGCGGCGGCCATGCCGGACGCGACCGCGACGGCGGAACCGCCGCTGGAACCTCCGGCCGTACGGTCCCGGTCCCACGGGTTGCGCGCGTCGCCGTAGTGGGCGTTGACGGTCACGGCCAGGCTGGCCAGCTCAGGCAGGTTCGTCTTGCCGACGATGACCGCGCCGGCGGCGCGGAGCCGGGCGACGGCCTCGGCGTCGCGCGCGGCCGGCGGGCGCTCGCCCGGGGGACGGCCGAGCGTGGTGACCGTGCCGGCGACGTCGATGTTGTCCTTCACGGCGACCGGCAGCCCCGCCAGCCCGAGCCCGGAGTCGCCGCCGGCCGCCGGACCGGTCGGTTCCAGGATCCGCGTGAACGCGTGCAGCGACGGGTCGAGCTCCGCGATCCGCTCGCGCGCGGCTCGCACGGGCTCCGCGGCCGCGACCTCGCCGCGGCGCACCGCGGCCGCGAGACCGGCGGCACCGCCGTGCCGCGCCAGGAGGGCGTGCAAGGGCGCCGTCGGCATCACGCGGTCCGCTCGCTCGGCGCGGGCACCTGCTGGACGTACCCGAACCGGTGGCGTGGGGCGAGCGCCTGGTAGCGGGGCCATTCCAGCTCCACGCCGAGAGTCCCCGACAGCAGTGTCCGGAATTCGTCCAGCAGCATTTCGTCGGCCCTGACCTGGGAAGGGCGGGTGCCGCGCCGTACGCAGAAGCCCGCCAGGGCGCCCGCCGCCTCGCCGACCGTCCACTCCCCCGGATGCACGCGGTACGCACCGCTGGTCAGATGGGTCGCGCCGATGTTCTTGGCGGCGGGCAGCAGGTTGCGCATCCGGACCGGGACCAGGGCGCCGAGCGGGATCTGGAAGGGCCAGGTGTCGATGTCGATCGTGGGACGTCCCGCGGTGGACGGGTGCACGTCGATGCGGTACGCGGCGATGCCGACGCTGTCGGGGAAGCGTTCGGCGCCCTCCTGCCCCGTGCGTGCTTCCACTCCGATGTGCTGTTCCAGCAAGGTGAACTCGGCGCGGATGCGGCGGCTTTCGCGGATGTAGGGCATCTTGGCGAGCCCGTCCGGGGTGCCGGTCAGATCGCCGCGCGGCCTCAGCTCGGGGTATCCGATGCCGCCGTCGTGCCGGGGTGCCTCCGTCTGCATCCAGTACAGGAACGACAGGGAGAGCTGGCGCGCCTCGCGCAGCGCCCGCTTCCGCGTGGGCTCGTCCACACCTATGAGCGGTAGTCGCGCGTAGTCCATCATCGGCCAAGCCGCGACGGTCACGTCCGCCCACTCCGTGTCGAAGTGGGCGGCGTCCAGCACCCTGCGGGCGTGCCAGAGGTCGTAGCGGACGCCGCCCGCGGCCGGGCGGTCGGTGAACAGCGGTCTGCGCCGGGGCCGGTGCGTGACATGGTCGCTGACCTCCCAGCTCAGCAGCGATCCGGGCCATTCGGGAGGACGGTGGTCGCGCCATTGCGCGTAGTCGGCGGGACGCTCGATGGTGTTGTCCGTGCCGGGGTGCAGGCTCAGCAGCATCGCCCACGTGATCGCCTGCTGGTCGTCGGGGTCGGCGGGGCCGGCCAGCGCGTGCGGCTCACCCGTCTCGGCGGCGCTCTCGGCCCCGTAGACATGCTCGGCGCCGGACATCCCGACGAGGTCCCCGAGGTCGGTGGCGTCGAGGAAGTAGTCGCCGCTCAGTTCGACCTCCTCGCCCTCGGACGCGCGGACCAGCACCGAGGTGATCTCGTCGCCGTCCACCGACACCGCCGCCAACCGGTGCGAGCGCAGCACGGTGACCGTTCCGCGGCTCACCCAGGGTGCGAGCATCTCCTCCAGGACGAGACGGGCCACATGCGGCTCGTGGCTGAGCGGACCGATGTTCCCCGACCCCGGGTTCAGCAGCGGCGCGTGCCGCGCCGCCGCGTTGAGCGGATAGTTGCACCGGTAGAAGGCCCGCACCCGGTCGCGGAACCGGCGGTAGGCGGGGGTGCAGCCCACCGACTCGATCCACGGGTGCTCGTCCGGCGGGATGCACTGGCTGGACACCTGGCCGCCGATCCAGTCGCTCTCGCTGACCAGCACGCTGCGCAGGCCGAGCCGCGCGGCGGCCAGGACGGCGGCGACACCGCCGAGGCCGCCGCCGACGACGACGAGATCGAAGAGCCGAGTTCGGGTCACGGGGAGTTCCTTTTCGACATGGATCGTTCTGGACGGGACGGCGCCAGCGGCGCCAGCGTGAAGCGTTCGCAGAGGAGCAGGCCGCCGTCGTGGGCGCGTTCGAAGGTCCGCGCCAGCTCCGGCTTCACGCCGAAGACGGCGTCCGAGCCGATGTGGTCGTCCTCGGCGTCGAAGATCGTCGTGGTGACGGTCCGGTGGCCCGGCGCGGAGACGATCGCGTGGATGTGCGCGGCCCGCCAGGGGTGCCGCCCCGTGGCCCGCAGCAGGCGTCCGACCGGGCCGTCGTCGGGGATCGGGTAGCTGACGGGCCGGACCGTCCGGAAGGTGAACCGGCCCTCGGCGTCCGTGCGGAACCGTCCGCGCAGGTTGTGCCGGGGCTGGTTCGGGTCCTGGACGTCATAGCGGCCGTTGGGCGCGGTCTGCCAGACATCGGCGAGGGCACCGGCCAGCGGCCGGCCGGCGGTGTCGGTGACCTCGCCGTTCACCAGCAGCGGCTCGCCGCCGAGGTCGACGTCGGCGATGGACGCCCCGGACGCGCGGAACGGCGCGTCCGGCAGGTAGAAGGGGCCGAGGATCGTCGACGGAGTGGCGCCGCCGACGCCCGCCTCGCTCAGCTCGTCCACAAGGCTGGACAGGCCGAGGGTGTCGGACAGCAGGACGAACTCCTGCCGGTCCTCGGTGCACGTGCGGCCCGTCTCGGTGAGGAACCGGACGGCGGCCATCAGTTCCGGCTCCCGGAGTCCGACGTCCCTGGCGAACGCGTGCAGGTGCCGTACGAGCGAGAGCATCACCTCGCGCAGCCGCTCGTCCGGAGTGGCGGCGATCCGCGCGAGTACCGTCCGGGTCAGGTCTTCGCCGATCGGCTCGTCGTGGTTCACGGCGTGTCCTCGTCCCGCGCCGTCGCGGGGCGTGCGCCGTCCAGGGCGGCGCGCAGGATCGCGCGCACCCCGGCGGGCTCCACGGGACGAGGGCCGGCGGGGGGCGCCGCGGCCACGAGCTCGGTGACCCGGTCGATCTCGGTGCCGCCGAAGCCGAGTTCGGCCAGGCTCGCCGGCCCGCCGATGGAGGTTCGGAGGTCCCACAGGCCGGTCGCCGCGTCGGCGGCGCCCAGAGCCTCCGCGACCCGGCCGAGCCCCGGCGCGCGCCGGTTGAACGCCGCGACGTACGGCAGCAGCGCCGAGTGCGTCGCGGCGTGTGGCAGGCCGTAGGACCCGCCCAGCACATGGCACAGCTTGTGGTGGAGGCCCATCGGGGTCGCTCCCAGTACCCATCCGGCCAGCCATGCGCCCTGGAGCGCGTCGCTTCGTGCCGTCATTTCCTCCGGGTCGGCCACGACACGCGGCAGCGCGTCCCCCAGAAGGCGTACACCCTGGTCGGCGACCGCCGCCGTGAGCGGGGAGAGTCCCGGCGTGTAGGCGGCCTCGACCAGGTGGGCGAGCGCGTTCATGCCGCTGGCCGCCGACAACTTCACCGGCAGGCGGGTCGTCAGCGCGGGGTCGTAGATCACCGTGACGGGTTGCACGGCGGGATCGCGGCCGGTCTCCTTGCGACCGTCCCGGGTGAGGCCCCAGATCGGGGTCATCTCACTGCCCGCGTACGTGGTGGGGGCCGCGACGATCCGCAGCCCCGTCCGCAGCGCGACCGCCTTCGCCAGCCCCGTCGCCGAGCCGCCCCCGACACAGACGAGCAGGTCGGCTCGCTGTGCGGCGGCCTCACGCGCGGCCGCGTCGGCGACCTCGCCCGGGACGTGGGTCGCGGTCTCCACGATCCGGCCGCGAACCCGGCCGCCCAACCGCCCCGCGACCGTGTCGGCGAACGCGGCGCTGTGCCGATCGGAGATCAGCAGGACGCGGCCCGCGCCCAGGCGCGCCACCTCGTCCCCGGCCCGCTCCAGCGCGCCGACGCCGAACACCACCCGCGACGCGCCCTGCACGTGCACGAACCGTTCAGTCATCGGCGGCCTTCTCGCCGCGCAGCCAGTCGGCGCCCCGCCGGTGCAAGGCCTCGACGGGAGGGCCGGTGAGCTGCGGCATGTCCATCTTGACCTGGTACCCGAGTCCGGTCTGGAGGTAGGCCAGATGCCGGTACCCCTCGGGCAGGCCGCGCAGCCGGTCCGCGTCCAGAACGGGGCGGGCGGCGGGGTCGACCGGGTCGATCCGGTCCCGCTCGTAGATCGGCTGCCGGAGCACCAGCGCCCACCCGCCGTGCCGTCCTCCGGCGTCGTCGCGGTGGCCGTCCCGCTGGAGGAGGTCGTAGAACCTCCCCGTGCACACGACGTCGCATTCGACGCCCTCGACGAGGGCCCGCTGCGTGATCGTCATCTTGGTCTGGGCGACCGCCCGGTCGCCCGCGATGTCGGCCGACGTCCCGCCGAGGAAGTGCCAGATGCGCACGCCGCGCTCCCAGCCCTCCCTGCTGACCTGGATGAACGCCCGGTAGCCGCCCTGGAACCAGGTGGCCTGCATGACGCCGTCGGGGTGCCACACCGTCGCGAACCGGTCCCAGTCACCGGCGTCGCGCCAGACGGCCCAGTCCTCGACGAGCCTTCTGATCTCGGCCTCATCGCCATTGACTCTCATTCGGATCCCTCCGGTCGTGCGGGCTTGCTCAGGACTCGGTCGGCCGCTTCGTACGCCAGCCGTGCGGCCTCGTCGGGCGTCAAGCGCTCCAAGGCGTCCGACCAGACCTCCACGGACATGCGTGCGGACACGCCGAGACGGCGCAGGAGGTGGACGAACCCGGCCGCTCCGGCCGCCGGAAGAAGGCGACGGTGGCGGGCCTCCTCGCGCATGTCGTCATGGCTCTGGGCCTCCAACTGGGGCAGGCCGTCGTTGAGCTGCACGTCGTTGAGCTGCACGTCGTTGAGCTGCACGTCGTTGAGCTGCACGTCGTTGAGCTGCACGGAGAGGATTCGGTCACGAGGTACGGCCGCGAGCTGGTCCGGTGTGCCGCCCGAGCGGACGTAGTGCCAGTGGTCGAGGAGGACTCCGGCGTTCGACGCGCCCGATTCGCGTACGAGGCGCCAGGCGGCGGGCAGCGTGCGCAACTCGCTGAACGGCATGAACTCCACGGCCACGCGCGCGCCCGCGGTGGCGGCTCTGGCGCACAGCGCGGTGAAGCGCTCGACGAGGTGCCCGTGTGGATGCGCGGTGAACACCACCGCGTTGAACTGCTCGCATCCGAGGGTCTCCAGCGCATGGAACAGCAGCTCGCCGTCCTCGCGGGCGGCAGGGCCTCCGGTGCCGTCCTCGCGGACCGGGCCGTCGGCCGCCCAGTCCCACGGTGCCTCGATCTCGGCGACGCGCAGGCCGTGGTGGTCGAGCAGGGAGCGCATGCTCCGGTCGTCCTGCCCCTCCCGGAGCGCGGCCCGGTACTGGGCGAGGGACAGTCCGATCGAGTCGAACCCGGCCGCGGCCGCGGCCCGGAGCCGGTCGGGAAACGACGCTCCGCGCACCGTCATCGCGCAGAGGGTGAGCGCGTGTCCGGGTGCCATGTCACTCCAATCTGTGCGTATAGTGCACACTTGTGCGTATCATAACCACTAGCATGGCGCGGCGGCAATGGCGGTGGTCCGGGTCAGACCCAGCCGGGAAGGAATTCCCGCAGGTGGCGCAGCACTTCGGCGGGCTGCTCCTCGGGGAGGAAGTGCTTGCAGTCCTCGATCGCCGCACCGGACGACCGCTCGGCGTACCGGGACCAGATCCCTGTCACGTCCGCGCGCCCGAGCCCGCCCTGGGCGCCCCACAGCAGGAGCAGGGGCTGGGTGACGACCCTGCCCTCTCGGGCGTCCCGGTCGTCGGCGGCGAGATCCTCGCGGAACCCCGCGCGATAGTCCTCCAGGGAGGCGTGCAGCGACTCGGGACGGCTGAACGCGGCGACGTACTCCGCGATCGCCTCCTCGCCGATCGCGCCGGGACGCGAGCACTGCCGCTCCAGGAAGTACCTCAGGTACGCCTCGACGTTCCCCGAGATGAGGATCTCCGGCAGATCGGGCTGGAGGTGGAAGAACCAGTGCCACAGCGCGGCCGCCGAGTCCCGGTCGATGGTCGCCATGACCTCGCGGGTCGGCAGGACGTCCAGCAGCGCGAGCCGGTCGATGTCGGCGGGCCGGTCCAGGGCCCAGCGGTGCGCCACGCGGGCGCCGCGGTCGTGGCCGACGACGTCCGCCGAGGTGAAACCGAGTGCCCGGACCAGCCGCGACAGGTCCGCGGCGGTGGTGCGCTTGTCATAGCCGCCGCCGGGCGTGCCGGACCGGCCGTACCCGCGCAGGTCGGGGGCGATCACTGTGTACCGCTCGGCGAGCGGCTCCATCAGGTGGCGCCAGCAGTGTCCCGTCTGAGGCCAGCCGTGCAGCAGCACCAGCAGCCGTCCGGCCGAGCCGCAGCGCCGGTAGTGGATCCCGATGTCGCCCAGGTCGGCGCGGTGCGAGGTGACGGAAAGGGCGGAGGTGGATGGGGAGTCGGTCACGGAGGTGTCCCTTCCGGACCCGCTCCCGCCTATCCGATGAGGCCGATCCCCTGGCCGACGGGGCCGGGACGCAGGTCCGCTTCGATCTGTTCTGCCGCCCGCCGTATGGCGGGCAGGAAGTCGAGCATGGTTTCGGCGGTGCCCCGGCCGGCCAGCATCGACACGTTCAGTGCGGCCACGACCTGCCCGGACGCGTCGTGGACGGGCACCGCGATGGATCGCGAGCCGTCGTCGATCTCCTGGTCGACGATCGCGTAGCCCTCCGCCTGGACCCGCGCGATGGTCTCGCGCAGCCGGTCCGGGTCGGTGACGGTGCGGTCGGTGAGCGGCCGCAGCTCGGTCGAGGCGAGGTACTCCTCCAGCCACCGGGGGTCGCGGCCGGCCAGCAGCACGCGGCCCATGGACGTCGGGTAGGCCGGGAACCTGCTGCCGACCATGATCGGGACGGCCATCAGCCGCTTGACCGGCACCCGCGCGACGAAGACGACCTCGTGGCCGTCCAGCAGGCCGAGCGAGCTGGTCTCATGGACCTCGGCCACCAGCGGTTCCATGTGGGTGAGCGCGACCTCGGGCAGGCTGAGGCTCGACAGGAAGGCGTAGCCCAGCTCCAGCACGCGCGGACGCAGCGAGTAGAGCCGGCCGTCGAACGTCACGTAGCCGAGGTCGACCAGGGTCAGCAGGAAGCGGCGGGCCGCGGCCCGGTCCAACCCGGTGATCTTCGCGACCTCGGCCAGCGTGAGCTGCGGCCTGGCGTGGTCGAACGCCTTGATGACGGCGAGCCCGCGCGCCAGGGACTGGACGAAGTAGGACGGGCGCTCCTCGCGCCGCGCCGTCCCGCGCCGCGGACCCTCTCCACGAGGACCTTGCCCTGATTCGTCCACGCTGGTACGTGCCACCGTCGCCACGCTTCCTGTTCGCCGAGTGATGAGCTGATAATGGTCCGTCCGGGGGCGTCCCTCCCGTGACACGGCCCCCAGAATACGGTGCCGCGCCCTCCCGCCCGGCCCCCGGTTCAGGCATCACGGCCCGTCCTGCGGGCGGCGGCGTCGAGCAGCGCCGCAAGCTCATGCGGGCGGGACAGCATGGGGGAATGGGGGGTGTCGATCTCGGCCCGCCATGTGGCCCGCCGAGCCATGCGCCGCTGAGCCTCGGGCGTCAGTGCCTGGTCGCGGGCGCACACGAGATAGGTGGACGGGATCGCGTGCCAGGCCGCCCGCATCACCGGAGCCCCGACCGTGCCCACGTGCTCGGGGGTGAGGCGCGCCGCGGCCGCCTTCGCCTCCGCCGCCGGGCAGTCGCCGAAGAACATGTGCTGGGCCGCCACTTCGGAGACCCGCAGGTAGTCGCCCTCGGCTACCGGCGCGAGCGACGGGTCCGGGGGCACGGGCGCCGGCCGGTTGGCGTCCGCGCACGACTCGCCCACCTCCAGCAGGAAAGCGCTGAGATAGATCAGCGTGGCGACCTCGGCGTTCCCGTACGCCGCCTCGGTGGTCACGGCGCCGCCGTAGGAGTGGGCGCACAGGGCGAGCGGGCCGGGCAGGCCGGCCAGCTCCGCCCGCAGGAACTCCACATGGCCGCGCAGGTCGTGGCGGCCGGGCGCGCGGTCCACGCCGGGCAGCCGCACCGCGTGGGTCCGCACTCCGGCCGCGTTGAGCAGGGGGACGACCGGGTCCCATGCCCACTCGCCGTGCCAAGCCCCGTGGACCAGCACCAGGGTGGGCGGCTCGCTGCCGGCCATCGGCCTCACCTCGCTCGTTAGGCGCCGTTTCCGTCGTTTCGGAAGGCTATGAACAGTGACGTTACCATAGCGCACGATTGTTCGTCATGCGCACGCAGGTCACACACCGTTCACCTATTGCGCCTCCGATTGTGCGGTGCGTACTATGCGCACAGCCGTGCGTATATCGCACGCTTTGCCAGGACAGGAGAACCCCATGGACCTGGACCCGGAGCTGGCCGAGGCCGTGCGCCAGTTCCCGCCCATCGATCTCGCCGACCTCACCGCCGCCCGCGCGTCCTTCGCCGCGAACGGCGGCCCGCCGCCCCCGCCGGAGTGGGCGGACGACGTCGCCGTCGCCGACCGGACGCTCCCGGGACCTTCACCCGGCACCCGGGTGCCCGTGCGCGTCTACACCCCGCGACCCGGCGACGGCCCCAGACCGGCCATCGTCCGCTTCCACGGCGGCTCGTTCGTCATCGGCGATCTGGAGACCGACCACCTCGGCTGCGGCTCCTGGGCACGCGATATCGGCGCGATCGTGGTCAATGTCGACTACCGCCTGGCGCCCGAAGCGCCCTACCCCGCCGGAGTGGAGGACTGCTATGCCGCGCTGACCTGGGTCGCCGGGCACGCCGCCGAACTCGGCGCCGATCCCGCCCGGATCGCGGTGGCGGGGTCCAGCGCGGGCGGCGGACTGGCCGCCGCCGTGGCGCTCATGTCCCGGGACCGCGGCGGCCCGGCGCTCGCACTCCAGGTGCTGAACTACCCCGCCCTCGACGACCGGCTGGACACGCCCTCCATGCGCGCGTTCACCGAGACCCCGATCTTCACCGCGCACCACGCGGAGCTGGCCTGGCGGTACTACCTCGGCGAGCGCGAAGGAGACGTCCCCGCCCACGCGGCGCCCGCGCGGGCCGCCGACCTGACCGGGCTGCCGCCCGCTCTCCTGCTGGGCTGCGACTTCGACCCGCTGCGGGACGAGGGGCTGCGCTATGCGGCGCGGCTGCTCGACGCCGGAGTCCCGGTCGAGCTGCACCAGTATCCGGGCACCGTGCACGGCTTCGACGTGATGCCGACCCGGATCTCCGCCGAAGCGCGGCGCGTCCAGGTCACGGCGATCCGGCGGCACCTGCGCGTGCCCGCGCCGGACCTGACCCCTTACGGAAACGCCCAGGACCGGCCCGCTCCAGCACGGATCCGGGCGAGGGAGCGGTCATGAGAAGGTTCCTCGTCCATCGACTGCTGCTCGCCGTGCCGACGCTGGTCGGCGTGTCCCTCGTCGTCTTCCTGACGACCAAACTCGTCCCCGGCGATCCGGTCGCGAGCCTGCTCGGGCCGCTGGCTCCTCCGGACGCCCGGCGTGAGCTGATCGAACGGTTCGGATTCGACAGGCCCCTCCCGATCCAGTTCGGGCGGTGGTCCTGGAATGTCGCGCAAGGGGAGCTCGGCACGTCCATCCAGCAGCAGCGGCCCGTCCTGGAGATCGTGCGGACCGCCTTCGGCAACACCGCGATCCTCGCGCTCGCGGGGGCCGTGCTCGCCTTCGCCGGGGGCCTGCTGATCGGCGCGACCGGCGCGTTCACCACGCGGCGGCTGCCGCGCGGGCTCGCCTCCGGCTTGTCCTTCCTGGCGATGTCGGTGCCGCAGTACTCGATCGCGCTGGGTCTGGTCGCCCTGTTCGCCGTCCGGTACCGGGTACTGCCCGCCGGCGGCATGCACGACCCCGTCGGCGGCGGTGGCGCCGGTGACCTGCTCCGGCACCTGGTGATGCCGGCCGTGGCGGTGTCGCTGATCCCGATGGGCGTCATCGGGCGGATGCTGCGGGCGAGCCTGGTGGACGTCATGTCCGGCGACCAGGTCGAGGCCATGCGGGCGCGCGGGCTGGGCCGCGCGGCGATCGCCCGGCACGCGCTGCACAACGCGCTGCCCTCGCTGCTCACCATCACCGGGCTGCAGCTGGCCTACCTCATCGGCGGTGTCGTCTTCGTCGAGACGATCTTCTCCTGGCCCGGTCTGGGCCAGGCGCTCTACAACGCCATCGCCTCACGCGACCTGCCGCTCATCCAGGGCGGCGTGCTGGTCATCGCCATCGCGTTCGTCCTCATCAACATCGTGGTCGACGGCGTTCACGCACTCATCGATCCGCGCGTACGGAGATAGTCATGGCCCCTGTATCCCCCACCACGGACATCACCCCCGCGGTCGGCGCGGAGCGCGCCGGGCCGCACCGCCGGCGCCGCCCGGGCGCCGCGCTCATCGCCGGAACCGTGCTGGTGTCACTGCTGATCCTGGCGGCCGTGCTGGTCCCGGTGCTGCCGCTGCCGGACCCGGACGCCGGGTCCCTCTCCGAGCGGCTCCTGCCGCTCGGGAGCCCCGGGCATCCGCTCGGCACCGACGGCCAGGGCCGCGACCTGCTGAGCCGCCTGGTCTGGGGCGTCCAGCCCTCGCTGGCGGCGGGCCTGCTGCCGGTGCTGGCGGCGGGGACGGCGGGGACGTTCCTCGGCATCGTCGCCGGGCTCGGCGCCCGCTGGCTGGAGAACGCCGTGATGCGCTCGCTCGACGTGCTGTTCGCCTTCCCCGCCGTGCTGCTGGCGATCTCCATCGCCGCATCCCTGGGCGCGGGCCTGACCAGCCTGATCATCGCGCTGTCGGTCATCCTCGTCCCGGCCGTCGCCCGGGTGGTGGTCACCGAGGTCGCCAGATTGCGCGAGCTGGACTTCAGCCAGGCCGCGCGGGCCGGCGGCGCGCGGACCACGACGATCGCGATGCGGCACATGCTTCCCAACGTGCTCCCCGTGCTGAGCGTCTACTGCTCGGCGCTGGTCGGGCTGTCGATCGTGCTGGGCTCCGGGCTGTCGTTCCTCGGGCTCGGTGTCGCCCCGCCCCGCGCCGAATGGGGGGCCATGCTGGACGACCTGCGCCAGCACATCTTCACCGCCCCGCTCCTCACGCTGATCCCCGGCGCCGCGATCTTCCTGGCGTCGGTCGCGTTCAACCTCCTCGGCGAGGGCCTGCGGGAGCACTTCGACGTGCGATCGAGGCACACCGTATGAGCGCGCTGCTGGAGATAGAGGACCTCACCGTCGACTTCACCGCCGGGCCACGCGTCGCGCACGCCGTCCGGGGCGTCGGCTTCGAAGTGGAGGCCGGACGCACCACGGTCGTGCTCGGCGAGTCGGGCAGCGGCAAGTCGATCACCGCGCGAGCGGTGCTGCGGCTGCTCGGGGCGCGCGCCGAGGTCGGCGGCTCGATCCGCCTCGACGGCGTCTCCCTGCTCGACCTCGACGAACGGGAGATGCGGTCGCTGCGGGGCCGCGACATCGGCCTGGTCCCGCAGGACCCGACCGGCTCGCTCGACCCGCTGCGCCGGGTGGGCTCCCAGGTCGCCGAGGTGCTGCGGGCTCACGGCGTCGGGACGACCCGTGCCGCGCGACGCGAAAGGGCAGGCGAACTGCTGGCCCAGGCGGGCATCCCCGATCCCGCGCGGGTCGCCCGCGCCTACCCGCACGAGCTGTCCGGCGGCCTGCGGCAGCGAGTCGCCATCGCCGCCGCGATCGCCTGCGGCCCCCGGCTGCTCATCGCCGACGAGCCGACCACGGCTCTGGACATGACCGTCCAGGCCCGGATCCTCGAACTGTTCGGACGGCTGCGGCGCGAGCTGGACATGGCGGTGCTGCTGGTCACCCACGACGTGGGCGTCGCCCGGCTACTGGGTTCCACGGTGGTCGTCATGTACGCGGGCCGAGTCGTCGAGGAAGGGCCGGCCGAACGCGTCCTCAGCCGTCCCGCCCACCCGTACACCGCCGCGTTGCTCGGCGCACAGCCGCGGCCCGGCGTGCCCCGCGGCGAACTGCCCGGGCTTTCCGGGCTGCCGCCGTCCGCCACCGCCGCGATCGACGGCGCGTGCGCGCTGGCGCCGCGCTGTCCGCACGCCGAGCCGGGGTGCTCGATCCGGCGGCCTGTGCTGGAACCCGTCTCCGGTGGCGGCTCGGCCGCATGCCCGGTGCCGTGGGCCACGAACGCGGTGGCGCAGGCCGAATGGGGGCCGCGATGACCGTGCCGCCCTCGAACGATGTGTCCGCGACCGGGCCGCTGCTGAGCGCGACCAACCTGTCCAAGACCTTCGGTTCCGGGACGCTCGCGGTCGACGGCGTCAGCCTCGAATTGCACGCGGGCGAGACCCTCGGCGTGGTCGGGGAGTCCGGCAGCGGGAAGTCCACCACGGCCAAGATGGTCCTGCGGCTGCTGACGCCCGACACCGGACGGGTCGTCTTCGCCGGCCACGATCTCGCACGCACCCGGGGCGCGGCCCTGCGGCGCTTGCGGGCCAGGCTGCAGCTCGTCCCGCAGTCACCGCAGACGTCCCTGAACCCCCGGATGACCGTCGGTGACGCCGTCGCGTTCAACCTGCGCGCCCACGGCCGTCCCAGACGCACGATCCCCGCGCGGGTCGCCGACCTGCTCAACCGCGTCGGTGTACCGCCGTCGGACGCCGGACGCTATCCCCACGAGATGTCCGGGGGGCAGATCCAGCGCGTCGCGCTGGCCCGGGCCCTGGCGACCGACCCGGAGCTCATCGTCTGCGACGAGGCCGTCTCCGCGCTCGACAAGAGCATCCAGGCCCAGGTACTCAACCTGCTCGCGGACCTCCAGCGCGACACCGGCGTCGCGCTGCTGTTCATCTCACACGACCTCGCCGTCGTCGAGCACATCGCCGACCGCGTGATGGTGATGCAGCAGGGCCGGGTGGTCGAAGAAGGACCGGCGGACCAGATCTGGTCCCAGCCGGGCCACCCCTACACGCGCACGTTGCTCGCCTCGATCCCCCCACTTCCCCGACCAGGAGAACGATCATGAAACTCGACCGACCCCGCGCACTGCTCTGTACCGTCCTGGCGGCGGGGCTCGCAGCGGCCGCCTGCGGCACCGCCGCCCCGTCCACCGGCTCCGGGGGCGCCCTGGTCATCGGCATGACCGCCTCCGACATCCCCGGCACCGACACCGTCATGGCGTTCACCCAGGGCTTCGAGGGCGAGCGGTTCGTCAACTTCCAGCTGTACGACGGGCTCACCCGCTACGACCTGAAGCAGGCCACGAAGACGCCCGGGATCGTCCCCGGACTGGCGACCTCCTGGAAGAGCAGCGGCGACGGCCGCACCTGGACCTTCCAGCTGCGGCAGGGCGTGACCTTCTCCGACGGCACGTCGTTCGACGCCGACTCGGTGATCTTCGCCTACGACCGGCTGCTCAACAAGAAGAGCCCCTACTACTACCCGGAGGCGGCCGGCGCCGCGAGGCTGTGGTCCGGGCAGATCGAGTCGTACCGCAAGATCGACGCCGGGACGGTGGAGATCACCACCAAGCGGCCCAGCGGCCACCTGCCGACCGACCTGACCTTCCTCACCATCCCCAGCCCGACCGCCGTCAAGAAGCTCGGCAACCAGAGGTTCGCGCAGCACCCGGAGGGGACCGGCCCGTTCCGGTTCGAGTCGCTCAAGCCCGGCCAGCAGCTCACCATGGTGGCCAACGAGAAGTACTGGGGCGGCGCGCCCAAGGTCGGCAAGCTCGCGCTGCGCCCGATCCCGGACGCCGGGGCCCGCACCGCCGCACTGCGCTCCGGCCAGGTCAACTGGATCGAGTACCCGAGCCCCGACGACGTCACCCCGCTGAAGTCGTCCGGGTTCCAGCTGTTCGGCAACAACTACGACCACCTGTGGTACTGCACGTTCGACCAGGCCAAGAAGCCCTGGGGCGACGTGCGCGTCAGGCGGGCCGCCAACTACGCGATCGACCGCGAGGCCATCGCGCGCGACCTGCTCAAGGGCACCGCGGACCCGGTCAACCAGCACGCGCCGGCCTCGACCGACCAGCACGACCCGGCCAACGACGCCTATGCCTACGACCCGGCCAAGGCCAGGGAACTGCTCGCCCAGGCCGGTGTGCCAGAGGGGTTCAGCACGACCCTCGCCGTCCCGACCGGAGGGTCCGGCAACCTCATCCCCGTGCCCATCGCCACCGCGCTCCAGGCGCAACTGGCCAAGGTCGGCATCAAGGTGCAGATCCAGAAGGTGGAATGGTCGACTCTGCTCGCCGACCTGAACTCGGGCAAGCCGGTCCAGGGCGCGGACGTCCAGTGCGCCTCCACGGTGACCTTCCAGGCCGAGGCCCTGGTGCGGGCCTACTGGGCGAAGGGCTCACCCGTCTACAAGGGCCACTGGTACTCCGCCCGCGTCGACTCGCTGTCCGAGGAGGCCGAGCGGACCCTCGACCCGGCCAAGCGCGTCGCCCTCTTCCGCCAGGCCGAGCGGATCGTCACCGACGAGGCGCCCTACCTGTTCGTGGTGAGTGACCGGAACCCGCGCGTCCTCTCCGCGGGCGTCAAGGGCCTCATCCAGCCGAAGTCCTGGTTCGTCGACCTGACGACCGTCAGCGTCGGGAAGTAGGCGAACCGATGACAGCGATCAGGTGGGCGGTCAACCTGCCCCTGCCGGGGCGAGCGCTGCGCGACCACCGCGAGGTGATCGAGGCGCTGCCCGGGCTCGGCTACGCCGACGTGTGGACGGGCGAGGGCGGCGGCATCGACGCCTTCACTCCGCTGGCCGCCGCGGCGGCATGGCAGCCCGGCCTGGGCGTCGGCACGGGCGTCGTGCCGGTGTTCACCCGTGGCCCGGTGGTCCTCGCGCAGACCGCGGCGGCCCTCTCCGAACTGGCCTCGGAGCGGGTCATGCTGGGCCTCGGCACCTCGGTTCCGGCCCATGTGACGGCCCTGAACGACATACCGTTCGCCAAGCCCGTCGCCCGGCTCCGGGACACGGTGCGGTTCCTCAAGTCCGCGCTGCACGGCCATCCCGTCGACGAGGAGTACGAGACGTTCACCGTGCGCGGCTACCGGCCGCCACCGCCCGCCGCCGTCCCGCCCAAGCTCATCCTTGGGGCGCTCCGGCCGGGCATGGTCCGCCTGGGTCTCACCGAGGGCGACGGCATCATCACCAACGTCCTGGCGGCCGGCGATCTGGAACAGGTCCTCGCCGAGGCCGGACCCCCGCCGCCGGGCAAGGAGGTCGTCGTCAAGCTGTTCGTCTGCCCGACCGAGGACGCCGCCCATGCCCGCCGCACCGGACGGGCCTTCCTCGGCTGGATCCTCAACCAGGCCCCCTACCGGGCCTTCCACGACTGGCTCGGCCACGGCGACGGGCTGACCGAGTCCCGCGCCCTGTACGACTCCGGTGACGGCCCGGCGGCGGGCCTCGCGCTGCCCGACGACATCGTCGACGCACTGTGGATCCACGGGTCCCTCGACGAGTGCCGCCGGCAGATCGCTCGCTTCGTCCAGCCTGGGGTGACGTCCGTTCTCCTCTTCGTCGCCCCCACTCCGGAACTGCACAAAGGCCGCCACGCGCTGCCGGACGTCCTGTCCCGCCTGCGCCCGGGCAACGAGTAGCTCGTCCGCCGGCCCGCCTCGTCGGCGGATCCGTCGACGAGGCGGGCCCGGTCGCCGAACGGTCACCTTTCTCCTGCCGATGAGGCAGCCGTCGAACGCCGTGCCGAGTCCGGAACGCGAGGACTACCCCCGGACGCGGATCGCGCACCGATGAACTTTCCGCGCCTCGCCCGTCTGTACGTGTGAGATCGACTCAAGGGAGGCCGGCGCGATGCGGAAACTGATCTTCGCCATGAACGTGTCCCTGGACGGTTACATCGCCGCGCCCGGTGGCGACCTCGGCTGGAGCGTACCGAGCGACGAGCTGTTCCAGTACTGGTCCGACCGGGTGGGGGCGACCAGCCTGGCGCTGTACGGGCGCAAGCTGTGGGAGACGATGAGCTCCCACTGGCCGACCGCCGACCAGCAGCCCGGCGCCACACCGGCGGACATCGAGTTCGCCCGCCGCTGGCGGGACATGCCGAAGGCGGTGTTCTCCTCGACGATCGACAAGGTCGACTGGAACACCCGCCTGGTCACCGGCGACGCGGTCGCCGAGATCACCCGGCTCAGGGCCGAGGACGGCGACCCGATGGACATCGGCGGCGCGACACTCGCCGGGGCGGCCATGCGAGCCGGGCTGATCGACGAGTACGTGCTGGTCACCGTGCCGGTCCTGGTGGGCGGCGGCACGCCGTTCTTCACCGCGCTGGACAGCTGGGTGAACCTGAAGCCGGTCGAGACGCGGACATTTCCCGGCGGCGTGGTGCTGACCCGATACGAGACAAGGCGATGAGCACGGGCCAAATGCTCGGCTCGTAAGGCCGGGTCGAAATCCTTCCCGGCGTGCTGACGACGGCGGCGCCGGCCCGTGCGCCGGACTCGTCGACGATGGGGACTTGTCTGATCACAACGTCGCGGGCGGGCTCACCGATGGTTTGTCGGTGGTGTCGAATCCGGCGACCTCGGCGCGGGTCCTCTGGGAACATCCGGTCCGGGTGGGACTGCCGGTAGCGTACTTCCCAGCCCGCGCCCGGCAGCTCGGCGGGCACGGGTGCGCGGTCGTTGCGCAAGCCGCGTCGCCGCTACCAACGTCCATGGTCAGTGCGGCTAGCCCTCGACCCATTCTTCGGCCGGCTTAGCGTCTCTCGTTGATCCTTGGAGTGAGCACATCTCTGCGAGATCGCGCGCATAGCCCTTGTGGCTCCTGCAGCACTTCCCGCAGGCTCCCGGGGCCCGGGGCGGCGGACCGGGCGCGGGCCCTGGGCCGCCCGCCGGGCGGCCTGCATCTGCTCGACCCACTCGATCAGGAGCTCCTGCGCCGCGGCATCACACAGCCCCGCCGAGGCCATACCGGGCTTGAGCCAGGACGTCCAATCCAGGCTGATGGCCTCGCCCGCCGCCATCAGGCTCGGGGCGGAACGGAAGTAGCGGTAGTTCAGGATGCCGTGAACGTCGACGATCCCTGTCATCACGGCCCTCCGATCTCCTTGGTAGTGGCGTCGACTCCAAGTTACCCGTGAGTAAATGCCATGGATTGAGTGATGCTACTCAATTGGGCTGGGTTTGATACCTGCGGACCTCATCAGACCATTGCCCGTGCGGACTGATTGGCGATCTCGCCTGTATGCTCCGGACATGTCACTGGATCTTGGGCTTTTCATCCCGTGCTACGGCGGGACTCCCTGGGCCCCGGAGGGAGCCGCCCCGATCGGCGCCGAACGCCTGGGACCCTCATGAGGGTGCTCGATCCGCGCGACCGGGTCGCCCTCGCCGACCTCGTCGCGAGGTACGCGCTTTACGCCGACCATGTCAGGTACACCAGCCTCGTGGGCCTGTTCGCCGACGACGCGGTGCTGGTCATGCCGGACCCGCCGGAGCGGCTCGAACCCGTCCATTCCTTCACGGGGCGAGACGAGATCGCCGCGGCGCTCCGATCCTTGGAGAGGTTCCCGCGCACGTCGCACCAGATCGTGGGCCACGTGTTCGATCCGGGACGCGAGAACGCGACGGCGACCGGGCATATCACCTGCGTCGCGCACCATCTCGACGAAGACGAGTCGGGAAAGCCCACCGACGTCGCCTGGCATGTCCGCTACAGCGACGCCTACCGGCGAGAGAGCGGCTTCTGGCGGATCGAGCGCCGGACCGTCCAGATCGACTTCATCGAGAAGAAGCCGGTCTGGTGCTGGAGAGACTGAGCACCGGCGAAGCGGCACAGTACCCACGGCGCTAGGACGTGTCCGTCAGACGCGATCGGGCGTTTGGACTGGACGGTCAGCGTCGATTCGACGATCGTGCGGGCCCACAAGCACGCCTCCGGCGCCCGCATAAGGGGCACGGGCAGTGAAGCGCCCCGGGCCGAATGGAGGCTCGATTCCCTGAGAGGATCGAGTCATGGCACGTCAGTCCCCCTATCCTCCTGAGCTGCGCAGGCGGGCGGTCCGTCTAGTCGCCGTGGACGTCACCGATCATGGTGGCGGGTGCCCCGTCGAGTGGCCCCCAACCCATATGAACCCCATGTCGCCGACCATGGATGTCATCTGAGCGTCAGCGGTCGACGCGGCACCGGACTGTGTTCGCTCGTCATTTGCTCGTATGTCGCAGAACAGCGCGACAGGAGCCGGCACAAGGTGTGATCAGCGTTGACCGTCCGGCGGACGGGGCGGACACAAGTCCTGGGCACGATGGCCACCGCGTCCGCCCTCGCCGTGAGAGGGGCCGTCCTGATGCCTCAAGCCGGCGAGACGGCCGAGGGTCACGGTGTGGTGCTGCTGACAGCCGCGGCGCCTGAACGCGAGCACGCATTTGAGGTGATCTGATGGACAAGAACACTTCAGAGCTTGCGCGCTGGTTGGTCCCCGATGAGCTGTGGGAGATCGCCGAGCCCTTGGGTTGTTGGTGAGCACGACTCTCGTCACCTCCGGCGGCGCTTCTGGCGGCGGTGCTTGGAGGTGGAGCGCTGTTGCGGTGGCTTCTTATCTGCGGGCTGTTGCCGGGGATTGCGGCCGCGGGAGCTGTTGGGGGTGCGGCCGCGGACGATGCCGATCAGTTCTTCCATGAGGTCGGTCGTCACGGCCTCGAGCCAGGCCAGGCCGATCTGGGACTGGGGAGCGTCGGTCACGGTCCGGTAGGTGAGGTCCTTGCGGTGGTGGAGGCGGGCCAGAGACTGCGGGAGCAGCAGGACGCCGGCTCCCGCCGCCACCAACTCGATCGCGCCGGCGGTGCTCTCAGGACGGGTGAAGGCGGGTTCCCCGGGGCGGTCGTCCCAGGTCAAGACATCGTCGAGTGGCTCGAACACGTCCTGGTCGGCGAGATCGGCGAGTTCCACCTCCTCCGCTGCGGCCACCGCGTGATCCTTTGGCACCACGACCACGGTCGTCTCCAGGTACAGCGGGATCACATGGAGGGCCTCGCGGTCGACGGGCAGGCGTACGAACGCCGCGTCCACGTCACCGTTCCGCAGCAGGGGGACGACCTCGGCCGCCGGCATCTGCAGCAGGCGAAGCGGCACCTCCCGGACCCGCTCGGCCCACACCCCGGCCCACTTCGCGGGCGTCACCCCCGGCACGTAGGCCAGCCGGAACTCACCATCGGTCATTCCGCCACCCTAGTCACGTCCATACAGTTCCCTCCCGCTGGCTACCCTTGAGGTCATGGGCACGTCCAAAGCAAAGACCTCGCAGACCATGAAGTCCGCGACCGCGGCCAAGAAGCTGGGGATCCTGCTGTCGGCAGCACCCGCCGAGTTCCAGGAAGGCCCTGTCTCCCGGGACGAATTGAACGCGCTCCAAGCCGACCCGCCCTCATGGCTGGCGAACCTGCGCCGTGAGGGTCCCCACCCCCGCCAGGTCGTCGCCGCCAAGCTCCGCGTCTCCATCTCAGGGCTGACCCGCGCCGGCGTCGCGGGCCCGCTCACCACGGCCGAGATCGAGAACCTGAAGGCCGAAAGGCCCGACTGGCTGGAACGCGAGCAAGCCGTCCAAGCCGAAGTCCGCCAGGAGGAACTCCGCCTCAAGCAGCAGCGCGCCAAGGCCTGACTCACGTAGTGCCCCGGCCGCCAGCGCCGCCGCCCAACTGCTCGCGATGTAGGCCGCGTGGGTCAAGGCGCCCTGCATGGACGTGATCCTCATGTGGTCAACGGGATCGTGAAGCGGGATGGGATTGTCAGGCTGGCGTTGGGCGAGGATGGGGGGCGGTGGTCTGCGGCCGACCCCGTACTTGGTTCGAACCGGCGAGGGGAACCGTACTTGGCTGGTGAACCATCGGCTAGAGAGCTTCAATAGTTGGGGTTATCGACTGTGTCTTGGTGGTGACTGGCCTGTCGGGTGTGGGCGGGTTTCCCTTGGTGGATGCGGTATGGCGAGG
>NZ_CAACVB010000101.1 GCF_900659635.1 Actinomadura roseirufa
CGCAGCGACCTGGACCTGATGCGCCGCGAACTCCTCGTCACCGGCAAGGGCAACAAACAACGCATCGTCCGCTTCGGACACCCCTCAGCCCGCGCCATCAACCGCTACCTGCGCACCCGCGCCCTCTTCGCGGGGCTTGCCGTTCCCACGGCGGTCAGCCGGCCGCTGTCGCGCTGACGGCGCCACAACTGGATGCTGGAGTCGTACAGCCCTTCCCGGCGCAGCAGCGCGCCCTTCTCGCCGTGCTCGGCCGCGTCGTACTCCTCGATCATGCGGAGTTTGTAGGCGGCCGTGAAGGTCCGGCGCTTGGGCCTTCCGGCCCGCGGCCCCTCGCTCGCGTGGAGATCATGGTCGGCCATCGTCACTCTGCTCTGTGCCTGTTCTCGCCCTGCTCATGTCAGTCTAGGAACTTCATCCCCTTGTGTCTCACATGAGCTTGGCACGGCTGCTTGCCAGCCTCACCGGCGTTTCCCGGATCGGCCTGCCCCCAGCTTCGTTACGCTGCTGCGACAGCGCAGCGGCGGAGTCCTTTCACCTCCGCTCGGTTGCATGGCGCTTCGTGGCGCTCCAGGTCACCTTCCCAGTGGCCGGGCACGCGCCGGGTCTCGACCTCGGCGGGGCGCTGGCTGATGGGCACCATGTCCCGGATCTGCCCGCGGCCGCTGGGACGGCGCACGACGCGTGGATGACGCATGGTTCGCCCGGTGCGCAGCCGTCCGGTCAGTTTCCGATTCAGTGCCCGCCGGCGCGGATCGAACAGCGATATGTAGATCGTCTCGTGTGAGACCCGCATGCCGGGCTGAGCGGGTAGGCAAGCGGGAGCCAGCAGGCGATCTGCTGCGGTGACCAGCGGCATTCCAGCCGCTCCTCGACGATCTGGCGCAGGGCCGGATGGATGGTCAGCTTGGCGGGCTTGGGTCGTCGCGCCACGCTAGAGGCGCGGGCCTCGGCGTCCGAGGCGGGGTAGCTTTCGCGGCCGCCATTGCGGCTGATCTCCCGCGCCACCGTCGAGGCCGACCGGTTCAGCCGGCGGGCGATCGCACGACCCGACATCCCGGCCGCGATGCCCCGAGAGATCTCCTCCCGTTCGTGCAGCGTCAAGTGCCCGACGGCACGGCGCTGGTCTTGGACCCACACCCCTCCGCTTTGGGCCAGGAACCGCCGCACATGGTGCTGCTCGGCCCCCACGCTGCGGGCGATCGCGCGGATCGGCTCGCCTTGCTTCCACTGCCGCCACAACTCGTTCTGCTGACCGGGCGACAACCCGTAGTCCCGCACCACACCTCCATGATCAAGATCATTAAAGGTGATGCACTGACCCCTTGAGCCCAAGATTGTTTTCCGACACTCCCGTAGAAGCATCGTGACGGGTTACAGGCCGGATCCGGTCGTTGCCACCGATCACGGCATCGTGAACGGCGCGGTTCGACCCCGCCCCTGCCCACGCTTCTGACCAGCCAAAAGGCCCCGAGACGGCAGTCTCGGGGCCTACTTTTGTGACAGCAACGCGCCAGCGAACGACCCGTCCGCCTTGCGCCTCACGGTCAGCGCGACGCAACGGGCCAGATGGGAAGCTGCTCGGCTATAGGGCCTTCTGGCAGCCTCATGGAGCATGATGCGGGACTCTTCGGATGGCGGTTACGCTGCAGCGGGACCGATCACAGCGGGGCAGCCGTCGCGAACGCAGCCAAGCGACTCTGACGGCCGGCCTCGCCTGATTCCTAAGTTGGCCTCAGGATCGTGGTGACACGACCAGCCCAGGGGTGCAGCAGGTTGCCCGAGAGGGATGGGCGACCGGCTGAGCCGCGAAGTGGCTGGCCCGTTGCCATCCACCCCCCGACTCCTCGCCGTCGCCTTGGCGCGACGCCCCGCGGTGAAGTCCCGCGAGGTCGACCGGTTGCCTATCTGCCGGTGCGCTCGGTTGTCGCGAATCGCTGGGAGCGGCGGTTTCGTGCGGGACGGCGGTTGCGCCCGGCTCCGCTGTCACGCCGTCCTTCGGAGGCCGGAGTGGAGATGGTGATGGGGATGCCGGAGGGCGGTCGGGCACCGGTGATGCGGTTGAGTTCGGGATCACCGGACCGCACCCGCGCAGAGTGCGGCGTGATGCCGGCCGTCACCATCATCCGATCCATCTCATGGCGCTGCCTGGGCAGCACCAGGGTGACCACGGTGCCGGACTCGCCTGCGCGTGCAGTGCGGCCGCCTCGGTGCAGGTAGTCCTTGTGGTCATTGGGCGGGTCGACGTTAACGACCAGATCCAGTCCATCGACATGGATGCCGCGCGCGGCTACGTTCGTGGCGACCAGGACGGAGACGTCTCCGTTGCGGAACTGCTCCAGAGTACGGTTGCGCTGCGGCTGCGACTTGCCCCCGTGCAGTGCCGCAGCGCGTACGCCGCTGCTCAGGAGGTTGCGGGTCAGCCGGTCGGCGGCATGCTTCATGTCGACGAACATGATGACGCGGCCGTCGCGGGCGGCGATGTGCGTGGTGGCATCCTGCTTGTCCGCCTCCGTGACGTGCAGCAGGTGGTGCTCCATGGTGGTCACCGCTCCCGCCGACGGATCGACCGAGTGGACGACCGGGTCGGTGAGGAAGCGCCGGACCAGACGGTCGACATTGCGATCCAGCGTCGCGGAGAACAGCATCCGCTGACCGCCCGGGGCGACCTGGTCGAGCAACGCGGTGACCTGCGGCAGGAACCCCATGTCGGCCATCTGGTCAGCCTCGTCCAAGACGGTGGTGCCTACGTGCTCCAGGCTGCAGGCGCCCCGGTTGATCAGGTCCGTGAGCCGTCCCGGGGTGGCGACCAGGATCTCCGCGCCGCGATGGAGGGCGGCGGCCTGCCGGGAGATCGATACGCCGCCGACAACGGTGGCCGACCGAAGCTTGAGCGACTGGGCGTAGGGCATGAGGGCGTCGGTGACCTGCACGGCCAGTTCGCGAGTCGGGACGAGTACCAGGGCCAGCGGCTTGCGCGGCTCGGCGCGCCGACCGGCGCTACGGGCGAGCATCGCCAGGCCGAAGGCGAGGGTCTTTCCCGAGCCGGTACGTCCACGGCCGAGGACATCGCGGCCGTTCAACGCGTCCGGAAGCGTCGAGGCCTGGATGGCGAACGGCTCCGCCATCCCCTGTCGAGTCAATGTGGACAGCAGGGCCGCCGGCATTTCCAACTCGGCGAACGACGCGGCCGGGGGCAACGGCGGCGTGGAACTGACGGGAAGCGCGAAGTCGTTCTGCCGCCGGGCGGCCGGTCGGCGCGAGGCCCTGGTAGGCGAGTGAGAGAAGCGGCGTTGAGACGGACGGGTGCCATGGGTCATGTGCGAGCCTTCCTTGATGTGGCACGTTTCGTGGAAGACTCCGCAGCCCGTGGCCGGAGCGATCGCAAGAACGAACCAAAGTGAGCCGCGAAGCAACGCCGAAGCCGAAAAGGGCGTCGCGTGATACCGCGGAAGGTGGCTGAAGGATGGGCTCTGGGCTGAGCGGTGTGCAGCCGAGAGCCCGCAGCCAAGTACTTGGGGGAGCCGTATGGCGGAACGCCGTAGAAGGGCTACACCCCTGAAGGATCAGACGCGGGCATCGACAGGAAGATCGTTTCCTGCCGGCAGGTGGGGTGCCGGGCTCAGGTGTGGGCCCGGCACCGCACTGTTCGGTTCTCAGGCGGGAACGATGTTCTCCGCTTGCAGGCCCTTCTGGCCCTGCGTGATGTCGAACTGGACCTTCTGGCCCTCCTGGAGCTCACGGAAGCCCTGGGCGGCGATGTTGGAGTAGTGGGCGAAGACGTCGCTGCCGCCGCCGTCCTGCTCGATGAAGCCGAAGCCCTTTTCCGCGTTGAACCACTTCACGGTGCCGGTGGTCATATTCGTCCCTTCCGAAAGGCAATTACGGAGCCCACACTCTGCGAGCCACGCGTCGCCGTAATGACCCCATCCGGACGGACTACCGGGGAAACAAAAAATGCGCCTGAGGTGAGTACCAGCAGGCGCACATAAGCTCATGGGAACCACAACTGCAACTACCGCTACGCTACCACCGGTTGGTGGATCAGACAACATGCCGGGCAGTGTCCGGCCGACGTGCTCCACTGGCTCGCCGTCCGATCGGAGCCAGATGACCAGATTGCGCGATCTTCCTTGTGGCCGGAGACATAGCCGGACAGTGGTCACGCTGGTACGACCAGGCCATCCCACTGACCGAAGCCCGCTACGCCGAGTACCGGGCCGCGAAGGACAAGGAGGCCGGACGGTGAGCGCCCCACGCCGCTGGCAGGACATCAAGGCCGAAGCGCACCGTCGCAACCCCGAACTGGCCGACCCCGAACGCCAGGGTCGGGCACGCGCCGAACTGGATGCCTACGTCGCCGGCCACCATCTCAAGGAACTCCGCAAGGCCATCGGCAAGACACAGGCCGAGGTCGCCCAGATCCTGGGCGTCTCACAATCCCGGGTCTCGCAGATCGAGAACGGCGACATCGAGGCCATGGAGTTGGAGACGCTCCGTGCCTACGCCACCGCACTCGGCGGACACGTGGACATCACCGTCAGCGTCGGTCCCCACTCCATCAAGGTCGCCTGACGCGGCTGACAACAGCGGTGACAGCCGCGGTGACAGCAACAGCAGGCATCCGCGCCGGCCACGGGCGCGCGTCGGCAGCCGGTCAGCCTCGGTCGATGCTTCACCGGTGGGGGTGTTGCCATAGCTGAAAAGCGGAAGGTCGGCGGTTCGACCCCGCCCCTGCCCACCACCAATGCCCCTGGCCAGCGAAAACGCGGTCAGAGATAGCCTCGTTCCCGTTCCGGAGAACGTCATAGGCGGATGTACACCGCTCGAACACCTTCCGCCTGTACGTTGACTTGGCAACGTCGCCAACCGCCCGCCGTCGCATGACTTTGCTGATGTGAGACGGCCAAGTTTGTGATGTCGGGTCGGTCGCGCGGTATCCGCAGTCGTTTTCCGCTCAAGAAGTACCGCGATGATGACGCCCACCACGGCGAGGGCGACGTCGATGAGGTAGCCGGTGGAATGGTCGCTCACGAGATCGGCGCTTGGCGGACAGATCGAGTGCGGGTCGGTGGCCACCGGGTACTGGTGAGCAGACGGGGAAAGTGCCGGTCAGTGATCGGGCGGCGTTCATCATGAGCACATCTCATCGCGATCCCGTGATGAGCACGCGCGAACTCGTGAGCGGCATTCTCGGGACCGGCATCGGCGGGTACGGGCGCGCTCACAGTCGGGTTCGCGGCTCTGGTGTTCGGGCCGGGCGGGCGCGGTGACCGGACGGGGAGCCTTTGGGGCACCGGTCCCAGCGCCCGCCCTTCTCTCGGGCCGGCTGGGGCGGAACGGGGTCAGGTCTGGTATTCCAGGAGCCAGCTCGCGGGGACGTCATCGGCGGTGTCGTTGGCGCCGGCCTTGGCGCGGCCGACGCTGACCTTCTGGGCTCCGGCGGGGAGCTGCTCGCCGACGCGCAGGCCGCTGCTGGTGACGGTGATGGTCTTGACGCTGGTCCAGCTACTGCCGTTGTGGACGGCGATCCTGAGCCGGATGTCGGCGAAGTCGCTGCCGAAGCTGACGTAGCCGTCTCCCAGCCAGTTGCCCTGGTTGGCCTGGGGGATGGCCAGGACGATGGCGTACTTGTAGTGGATGAGCGCGCCGTTCTCGGTGAAGGCGAATCCGTGGGGGATCTGGCCGGTCTGGAAGACGGACATCGTGCTCCTCTCGATCCGGTGCGAGCCGCCCTCAAGGTTGGACGATGCGCTGGCACCAGGGGGACGGCCGCGATCGGCGGTCGGCCGCGGATCCCGCGCCGACCGTCACGAATGAACGTAGTCGAATGAACACATGAAGTCACCGCCTGGTGTCGGGCCGATCGGACACGCCAGGTCTCTGTCACGTATGGGACACCGCCGGTGATTCACGCCGGGCGAGCATGCGGGAAGCAACCGCCTCCACATCGTGGTCGCGCGGTCGGCCGGGACGGTGATCCACTGGTCCAGTGCGGGATCGTTTGGGGCGCACCGCACTCGGGCAACTTTGCGCACCGTTGCCCTCGGACAGGCGAAATGCGGCGTAATGTGCATTTTAGGCGAGTCCGCTGGTCAACGCGCTGCCGACCGCCTGCACGTGATCCGCAGCGTGATCGGAGCGACATCGTGAACACCTCGTATAGGACTCAAGGCCATACCGACTTTTATCCGCAGGTCGTGCTGTCGGTCGTGCGCCGGCCCTCGTACACCGTCGCCGCCCTGCGAGGCGATCTCGACCTGGTGACCGCGCCCGCGCTGCGCAACGGGCTGGTGGCGCTGCTGCACCCCGGGCAGAAGATGCTGGTGCTGGACCTGTCGAAATTGTGGTCCTGTGATGCGGCCGGGATTTCCGCTCTGATCAGCGCTTGGCACCGCGCTCTGGCCCTGGGCGTCTCGATGCGTCTGGCCGCCCCTCGCTCGCATGTTGCGAGGATCCTGGACGACACCGCCCTGGAGCACGGCCTTCGGACCTACCCGACCCTGCCCCAGGCGCTTCGGCATCCTCTCCCGCCGGCGCTGGAACCCGCCGGAATCTGACCGGCCCACGATGGGGCGATCCCCGGCGACTGCCTTGCTGTCGGCGGTGACCGCGTCCGGTGGCGTCTGCGGTGCCGGTGTGCGGCCATCGTGGTGGCAGACGCAGTCAAAGTCGTGCTGTCCGGCCGGCCGCTCACCGTCGCGCGAGTCCGGACGGGAACCCTCGCCACAGTGCTGGTCTGGCATGCAGGGGCCGACGCGTTCCTCCTCGGACCGGTGCGGCTGCGCCTCGTAGGCCGGACGCCACAAGAGTTCGAGAACATTGACGTCGACCGTCCGCAGGCGACGACCCCGGGACGGACAGGTCGGCCCCCGCGGGCCCGTCGGCCCCTCCGCGGGCTCGTCAGCGGGCCGGGCGCCGCCGCCGGGCCGACCGCAGGGCCAGGAGAGCCGCGTCGGCGATGAGGACGACGGCGCCGATGACGAGCAGGTAGAACAGCCCGCGGACGAGGATGCCGAGGATGACCAGGACCAGCGCGGCGATGACGGTTAGGAGGAAGAGGAGGATCATGATGCCCGTTCGGTCGGGTGCGGAGCGGTCAGTGGCGGGCGAGCCGGCGTTCGCCGCCTGCGCCGGGCCGATGGTCCAGGCCGTAGTGTCGGAAGACGTTTTCCCTCGTCTTCGGTGGGCAGGACGTCATCTGTGCCGATCGGCGGCCGGTGCTTGATCAGCGAACTTTCATGGGCGACACGCACGTGGCCGGGCCCGCAGGTCCCCCCGGTCCAGCGGGACGAACGTCAGCCGGTGACGAGTGGGCAGGCTGATCCGCATGGCGGCCGTGGCGAGTTCATCGGTGCCGGTGCCGACATAGACCGACTCCAGTGTGCCGATCTTGGATACGCCGGAGCCTCGGTCCGGTCTAGTGACGGTCATGGTGCCTCGCTTCTGGCGGCCGCCGGTCCAGGGCCGTCCGGCTCGGGGAGGAGTGGACGACCCTGGATTATCCGGCGCAGCCCCCAGCTGTGACTGGCCACCTCCTACTCAACCCCGGAACACCGCTTATGGCCACAGCGAATCCGTGCGCACGTCATCACTTGCGCTGATGACCAACGCCGACAAACAGTGAATCGTCTTCCCCGCTCCGAAAATCTCCCAGAAATGATTTCTGCATGTAGGAGAATCGGCCGTTATTCGAGTACACTCTAATTATCCGGCCGATGACGACATCCCCGTTCTGAGGGTGATCCACCACGCCGGCTCACCCCCGAGCGGGGAGTCATGCCGACATCGCACGAGCCTCGCATCAGCGGGCGCACCGATTCGGCATTCCAGCTCGGTTTCGACCTCCCGGGCAACACCAGACCCGACCCGCGCCGCGGGCGGTGACGGCGGCCCGTACCAGGCATGGCCGGGCCGCGGGCCATGGCGGCCGTCTTGACGGTCTTCATGGTGGTCGTGGTGAGAAACACCCGCGATGTGCGGGTCTCCTTTGAGAAAGCGGCCGCCACATCAATCGAAGCTGTCAGGAAAGGCGCCCACCATGTGGACCACTGCCGAACGCCGCACAACGATCAGCTTGTCAGCACCCTCGGCTCCACGGCTGCGACTGCGTCCCGAGGCATCCCCCGGGTCGGCGCGGACGGCACTGGACGGCGCCTGGTGGCCCCGCTCGACCAACCCGGCCGCGGAATTGCCCGGGCTGATCCTGGCCCTGCAAGACCACGGTCCCATCGACGACCACCGCCCCATCACCCACGTTCTGCTGCGCGTGGCCGACTGGGACGATCGTCCACGCCGGCTGCGCATCGACGGTCCGGACGACGCCCAGGTGGTACGGCTGAGCTGGTTCGACTCCCTCCCCGCCGGGCTCCTCACCGCGATCCACGCCGACGGGCGGCGCGTCGATCTGTTCACCGTCCCGGCCTCCAGGACCCAGGCCGAAGCCGAGGCGGCCATGGAACTGGCATCCCACCCCGCCAACCACCTTCACACTCCGGACCTGCTGGCCGCCCTCACCGCACCACCCGAACGGACCGACCACGCCGACGCCCAGGCAGGCTCCGAGAGCGCCTGGGAATCCGAGGGCGGGCGACTGCGAGAAGTCCTCATGACACGACCCGACAGCGAGCGGAGATCATCATGACCATGTCCTCCACCACCACGGACCTGGTCCGGGCGCCCGACGAAGTGCGGATGCTAGCTCACCGGCGTCCCGGTCACACCATCGTCGCGTTGTCCGGCGCCTTGGACGGCGCCGCCGCGCCGGCACTGCGCGAGCACCTGATCGGCGCGTTGCGGCACAGCGGCCGCCTGCTGATCCTCGACCTGGGGGAGGTGATCTCCGCCGACGCGGCCGGTCTGGCCGTGCTCGTCGGCACCCGGCGGCGCGCCGCCGGACTCGGCATCGCCCTGCGCCTGGCCGCCCCCGGCCCGCAGGTCGACGCGCTGCTCCGCGCCACCGGGCTGGACCGCGTGCTCACCGTCCACCCCGCCCAAGGGCTCCGCCCTGAACTCGCCGCGTGACCGCGGTCACGCCGGGAACTCCAAAAGCGGTGCGACCACGATCGCCACCGCGAATGCCATGGGCACCGGTGAGCCCCATCATCAGTCGTCGGTGATCATCTTTCCGGGACCGGGCGGGACCTCGCACGAGCGTCCCGGATTGCCTGGGGGTACCTGACCGCCCCGGCCTGGCGTCTCGCGGTCACAGGAGCGGTTTGGTGAGATGGTCGGCGGAGCCGCCGCGCCATTCGATGAGGAAGAGGGTGGCGTCGTCGCTGGTGATCCCGCCTCTTTCCCGCATGAGCGTGTGAGAGAGCTGCCGCACCATCTGCTGAACGGTCACGCTGGCGGGGCCGACGCGTTCGATGGTGGCGATCAGGCGTTCCTCGCCGAACTGCTCTCCGCCGGTGGTGTGCTCTTCGATGAGGCCGTCGGTGTAGGCGAGGACACGGTCGCCTGAGCAAAGCCGTTCGTTGTTGACCACGGGCGTCGAGCCGCCGAAACCGACGGGCAGCGTGCCGGAGCCTTCCAGCGGGCCGATGACCTTGTGGTCACGGATCAGCATGGGCGCCGGGTGTCCGGCGTTGACCCATTCCAGGTGACCCGTCCCGATATTGAGGCGCATCATCTGTGCGGTGAGGAAGTGGTCGGGACCGAACTGCTCGTCGATGGCGGTGTCCATGAAGGCGTACAGTTCGGCGAGGTTGGCGTCGGCGCGCCTGGCGTGCCGGTAGGCGCCCACGGCGACGGTGGCCAGTACCGCGGCGTTCAAGCCGTGCCCCATCGCGTCGATCACGGCCAAGTGCAGGACGTCGCCGTTGAGAGCGTAGTCGAGGCTGTCTCCGGCGACGTCGTAGGCGGGTTCCAGGATCCCGGCGACGGCGACCTGCGGTGTCGTCATGGTGAGCGGGGGCAGCAGTGACCATTGGATCTCCGCGGGCACGCTCATCGGCTCACGTCGCCGCGTCCGCAGGAACTGGTCGGTGTAGCTGTTCTTGGTCACCAGCATGTCGGCGACCAGGCCCGCGAGCCGGCGCAGCAGCCGCCGGTCGTCATCGTTGACGCTGTCGAGGGTCAGGGACATCACGCCGATCTCATCGCTACCGTCCAGCAGCGGCAGGAATATCCGCACACCGCCGGTCCACGGGTGCTCGACGACGCTCTCCGACAGGAACGCGCGCCCCGCCAAGGAGCCTTCAAGAGGAAGCGGCACACCATCGCTGAGGCCCCGGCCCGGCAGCGGCACCAGCGCGAGCTGGGCGTAGTCCTGCAACAGGATCGAGACGTCACGGCCGCCGATCACGCGCACTTCCTCGGCCACCGCCGGCGCCATGAGCTGCGGCGGCATCTCGTGCGCCCGGTCCAGCAACTGCCCCAGCAGCCGCTCACCGAAGCCTTCACTGCGATCAACGGCGTCCCCCGGATCGCTCAGTTCCCCCACAACCACCTATGTGCCCCTCCGGCACGGACGATAACTCCCGGTATCGAGGGCGTCAGACGAGACGTTCGTGGACGTAGCACCATCTCCAGGTGGATCTCGGTTCGATGGCGGCGGCGAGCGGATGGTCGGTCTCCTGGTAGTGCGCACGGGCGTGCCGGCGGGGCGAGTCGTCGGAGCAGGCCACCCAGCCGCACGTCAGGCAGATCCGTAGTGCCGTCCACCTGCCGCCTCCACCTTCGCATGCCGTGCAGCCGCGCGATCGGGGAGTGACGGGTGTCAGACCCTCGACGTGTTCACAGCGGGGTGCCGATCCGTTCGGGCTGGTGGGTACGCGCGAGGTCATGGCGTGGACTCTCATCTCGTGGTTCATCGAGAGCCTCCTTCTCCGAGCGCCGCGCCGCGGCGCCGCTGGATCAGCACTCCGGTTCGGGGCGCGGGGGACCGCCGCCCAGGTGCGGGTGACGCAGGAGGACGCCCACGGGCCCGGGCAACCGCCGACCCCCAGAACGCGACGAACGGGGCCCGGGTGAACGGGGCCCGGGTGAACGCGGCGGCCGGGAACGCAGCCACCAGAAGCCGCCACCGGGACGGGCTGATCAGAACGAATGCGGCCCACCCGCGGCGAGGAACAACAGGTTCGCCGGAATGAACCGCGGGCACGATCGTTGCCATGGTCTTCAACTCCAAGTAGATGACCTCCCGATGAGGGACGACCGTCTCGACCGCCACCGGCTGGCTTAGGCGCGTGGAAGGCGCCCACTACCAGTTGAGCTCGACCTTCCACTCGATCGAACCGGGCAATGCAGGCAAGAGTCATCAGTAGCGGCGATAACTGACGGCCGTGACGACGTGAGGATCTGCGCGAGGCGGGTATCGGCGCTGGAGCAGCAGACCTCTCGCAGGCCGCACCGCGATGTAGGCTGCTGTTGCAGCAGGTCTCGCTGTTCCAGCTCAGAAAGTGGGAGATGTGGAACTGCGCCAGCTCCGCTACTTCGTCGCCGTTTCCGAGGAGCTCAACTTCGGCCGCGCGGCGGCCCGCGAGCACATCGTGCAGTCGGCGCTGAGCCAGCAGATACAGCGGCTGGAACGGGAGCTGGGCGTGCGCCTGCTGGAGCGCACCACCCATTACGTCGCCCTCACCCCCGCAGGCGCGGCCTTCCTGGTCGAAGCACGGCGGATCCTGGCTCTCGTGGAGCGCGCCGCCCAGGTCGCCCGGACCGCCCAGGGCACCTCCCCGGCACTGCGGGTGGGCATCGTCGACGCCAGCTACGACTCGATGCCACAGATCCTGCACGAGGCCCAGGCGCTCTACCCGGATCTGGTGATCCACCAGGTGGAGGCCGGGGTCCCCGAGCAATACCAGCAACTGGCCGACGGGCGCCTGGACGTGGGCATCGGCCGCGCCGCACTGGCACCCAGCGGGATCGCCTCCCACCTGTTCCGCCAGGACCGCCTCGGCGTCCTGGTACCCCGCGGGCACCGCTTCGCCGACCTGGACGCCGTGCCGGTCGAGGCCCTGACCCGTGAACCGCTGCTGCTGGCCGAGGAGATGAAGGCACCGGAGTTCAACCAGTTCACCGTCGAGATGTGCCGGGCCGCCGGCTTCACCCCGACCGTGCACCAGGGCACCGTCGACAGCATCCGCGCCGCCTCCACCCTGGTCGCACGAGGCCGCTGCCTGTACTGCGTGCCCTCCTCCTGCATCTCCGCCCTCCCCGGCACCATCTGGCGCCCACTCACCCAACCGGCCTCCTCCTACCCCTGGTCGATCCTGTGGCGCGCAGCCGACGACTCCGACCACGTACGCGCCATCGTCACCTGCGCCCGCAACCTCTCCGAACGACTCGGCTGGCTGACCACCGCACACCAGACAACCGGCTGACCGGCGCCGTTTCGAACAGTGCACCCACGCGGAGCGGCCGGCCGACGCGGTCACCGCCGTATTCGGGTCGTGGCGGTTCATCATCGCGCGGACTCGCATCGTGGCCGCCTGAACGGCCCTCAGATATGCAGGAGGAGAGCACGCGGAACGAGCAAATCCCCGGCAAGCTCTGAAAGAGATGAGCCGTGCTCGATTACCTCGTAGCCATCGATCGGGCGATCATCTTCACTGGACAGTGATCCGCCGCTGGTGGGGACCGGCCGGATCTCCGGGGCCGCCTGTGGAAAGGCACACGGGCGGCCCCGGATGCTTTTGGACCTCGAACAACCCGGAAGGGGACACTTACCGGCGTCATGAGCAGCGAACGTCGCCGACATTCAGGCCCGCGGGGATCAGTCCGGTGTGTTTCGGAAGGGCAGGCAGATCACATGACCGTCCCGCTGGCATTCGTCGCCGTCATCGTACTGATCGTCGCGGTGATGGCGCTGGTCGCGTTGGCGATGCGGCGGCGCGAAAGCCTCCGCAGGCAATTCGGTCCGGAGTACGACCGCACCGTTGTGGCCGTCGGAAACCGGCGTGAGGCCGAGCGCCAGTTGGTGGGCAGGCGAAGCCGCGTCGAGCGCTTGGGTCTCCGTCCCCTGGACCCGGCGGCCCGCCACGCTTACCAGGCCGAGTGGACCCACGTGCAGGAACGGTTCCTGGACGTCCCCGAGGATGCGCTGTCCGGCGCCGACCAACTCATGAGGCGCGTGATGGCCGACCGCGGATACGGAACCCAGGATTATGAGCAGCGGGTCGCCGACCTGTCGGTCAGGCATTCCCGCATACTGGATCACTACCGGAGCGCCCATCGGATCAACGCCCGCGCGGCGGTGAAGAGGGTCCCGATCGGGGAACTCCGGCAGGCCACGATGCACTACCGGACGCTCTTCGAGGAATTGCTCGACGACGGCACCGACGGTACGGAACCGTCCACTGCCGGGGTGAAGGACGATCCGCGGCGTCCAGAGGCCGCCGATCACCCCGAGGACGACCGAGAGCCATGACCGAAGACGACGGCATGGCGTGGAGGCCGCCTTCGTCGACGGCCTCACGAGGTTCTCCGCCGGGCGCGCGAGCCGGATGACGAAGCAGTGAGCCCGCCGGCGAGCGCGCTCCACGACCGCGGGCGCGCCTGGCACGGGTCTCCAGCGGTGATACCGAGCGGCTCCGGATCGGCCTGCGGCAGTACCACCAGGTGCCGGACCGGGTCTTCGCCCTCTGAGCCGCTCCGCGGCTCGTCCACGGGGCGGTATGCGGCGACGCCCACCGGGCCTTCATCCGGGTGTGAACGCGTGCCTGAAACCGCCGGTGCCCGACAACAACTCGCACATCACTTGACCGGCATTGGGTCGCTGGGCCGGGTCCTTGGCCAGGCACGCGGCCGCCAGGTCGCGCAGCCGTCCCGTCAGCCGGCCGAGGTCGGGATCCTCGTTGAGGATCCGTCGCATCACGGCCGGGATCGTGTCATCGCCGAACGCGGGTGATCCGTTCGCCGTGTAGGCCATCGTGCTGGCCCAGGCGAACATGTCGGCCGCCGGTCCGGCGCGTTCACCGTAGAACTGCTCGGGGGCCATATAGGAGGGTGTGCCGATGACCTGGCTGGTGGCGCTCGTGCTCGCCTCCAGCGCCCGCGCGATCCCGAAGTCGATCACGCGGGGCCCGTCCGGGCCGATCAGCACGTTGGACGGCTTGAAGTCGCGGTGCACGATGCCGGCATGATGAACGGCCGCCAGGGCGGTGGCCGTGCCCAGCGCCAGCCGGTGCAGCTCACCACCGAGGCGCGGACCGTACCGGCTGACCAGGTCCCGCAACGAGGGGCCGGCGATGTACTCGGACACGATGAAGGGACGCTCACCGTCCACCTCGGCGGCCAGCACGGCGGCGGTGCAGAAACCCGCCACGCGACGTGCCGTGGCGGCCTCGCGGACGAACCTCGCCCGCGCCCGCTCGTCATCGCCTCGATGCATCACCTTGACGGCGACCGGCTCCCCATCGCCGCTCTCGCCGAGATAGACCACGCCCTGACCGCCCTCGCCCAGCCGCCCGAGGATCCGAAAGCCGCCGAGCCGTGCCGGGTCGCCGGGCCGCAGCGGCTCCATGATGCACCACTCCTGTCTTGCCGTGCCCAGCCGCGTATGCCGCCGGTGAAACCTCGGACCGGCGCCGACGACGGTGATTCCGCCGGCGGCGGGCATCACGCACCGCCGCAGCGCCGGATCGACGGACGACCCGGAGAGATCGGCCACCGCCCGCGCTCGGGAATGAGACGGCCGATGCACAAAGGGGCCATCACTCGACCGATGACCGGGCGGTTGCCGCCGGCCGACTCGGACCGCGGGGACCGCGCCGCCACGGCGGGTCCCATCTGCGAAGGACCCGATGCGGTGAGTCACCTGGGTCAGACGGGCAGGCATCGGACAGGAGGCGGACAGGGCCTCGCCGCAAGCGGTGTCCTGCCGCCGGTGGCGCAGCGGGCCGGGGCGCCGTCCGCTCGCTTGACCTTGGATCTGACGTCCGCGGCGCGCGCTGGTTTGGCGTATTCCGGCTCGCCGTGCTCGTCGATGACGTCCTGGCGGCTGCGGGCGGCCCATCGCTTCGGGCGTGACCCGCCATATATCCGCGGCAGGAGCATGACGAGGCCGGCGCACATGAAGACGGCGCCCACGACGTGCGGATCGAGGCCGCGCATCGGCCCGGTCGGGGCGAAAGCGAAGATCGCCCCGACCGTCAGGACGGCGATTCCGCCGGCGACAGGCATCACGCACAGCGCTGCCGGGGGCCGAAACGTGGACCCATGGGTGACCAGGCCGACATGATCCACCGTTGCTCCCTGAACCGTGTCATCTGCGGCCCGCCCAGTTGCCCGAGCGGCCGCCGGGCCCCCGCCCGTCCCCGCGCCCACCGTCCCGGCGCCGGCCGCCGCGTGAGGTGATGAGGTGGTAAGCGAGCAGGAGGAGCGCGGATCCGGCGATGGCGGTGATCCAGGTGGACAGGTTGAAGAATCCCTGAACGCCGTCGACATTGAACAACCGGGTGGCCAGGAAACCTCCCAATAATGCTCCGGCGACGCCGATCAGGGTGGTGATGATCAGACCTTGGGGGTCCCTGCCGGGGACCAGTGCTTTGGCGATCACACCGGCCACCAGGCCGAGAATGATCCAGGCGATGATGCCCATGACCGAACTCCTAGACGAACCTTGAATCGATGGCTGCCAGGCAACGGTCTCCCGAACCGGTCGAGGCAGGGGCCACGTATGTTCCGCGGGAACGCGGGAACGGGCCGCTCGTTCGCCTAAGCCAATCCCGCCCGCGTCAGGCGGGAAACAGCCGATCCGCAAAAGGGGTCATCACCGCCACCGATGACCACTGGCCCTGGCCACGGCCGCCCAACGAAACCGCCGAACCCGCTACCACTCCGCCGGCCACGGCCCAACCCCTGGCGATCGGCCGGATGGCCCGGGTGATCAAAGCAAGCCTCCGAGCCGGTCGTCTGTGACGGAAGTGCGAGAGTCGCCCGGCACGAGCTCCTCAATGCCAAGGAACCCAGGGTCTGGAGCCGGACCACTTGTCGCCGCATCCCTGCGGATCCTGCGCCACCACCCGACCACGAGGCAGGGCCCGACCAGTCCGGGAAGAGGCTCGATGAGCACCAACCGCCACCGCGGATCGACCGATCGGGCCGCCGAAGCGCCGTGGACCGCGCCGCCGGACGGGCGGCCGCCCGCCGTCCGGCTGGGCCACGACCTTCACCGATCCGCGGCTGCGCCGCCTTCGTTGACCGCCCCACCTGCGGCGCCGTGACCCAGTTTTTGCGCAATCGGATCGGTTGAGCAACGGCACACCGGGTAGGCCGACAATCGACCTAGTCGGGGAGGGTTCCTATGACTGGGACCAAGAGCATGTCGCGCACTCGCATGACCAGGATGCTGAGAACCCCCCGCAGCCGGGGCCTGCTCAGCGGCCTGCTGCTGATGCTGCTGGCGCTGTGGGGCGGCTTCATTCCGTTCGTCGGTCCCTACTTCGATTTCGGGTTCGGGTCGGGCGACGCGTGGGTGTACAACTCCGACCGCCTGGTACTGTCCATCCTTCCGGCGATCGCTGTGTTCTTGGGCGGACTGCTCCTGCTGGCCAGCGCCAACCGCCCGGTCGCGGTGTTCGGTTCCTGGCTGGCCGCCCTCGGCGGCCTGTGGTTCGTCGTGGGCACCACGATCGCCCCCCTGTGGAACGCCGACGTCGGGTCGCCGCTCGGTGGCGAGGCGCGTCAGATTGCAGAACGGCTTTCGTTCTTTCAAGGCCTCGGCGCCATCATCATCATGCTGGCCGCGGTGGCCCTGGGGCGCTTCCTGGTGGTGGGCCTGCGAGAGGCACGGCGAGCCGAGGCAGGACGGGTGGAAACAGAACGCGCCGCCGCGGCGGAAGAGCGCGGTCACGGCTCGACTGCTACTCCCCAATGGGAGAAGCAGGAACGCCCACGCCATGACGACCGACGGCCGACAGAACATGGGGAGCAAGCCCGGCCGGGCGCGCAACCCCGCCATAGCGTCAGTGGTACGGAGCGCCCCCGCGATGATGACTAGCGAAGACGGGCGCGGGACCGCACCGCGCTCGGCTGTGAAGGGCCACCAATTGCTGAGATTCCTTGCCGTGCCATCTCGGCAGATCATCCGCTGAGGTAGCTGGGCACCTGGCCCACCTCAGGCCCTACGCTGCTCAGGTGAGCCTGAAGTGGATGTTGTAGACACGCAGAGCAGGCAGGCGTAGTCGCCTGGAGCATTAGGTAGTCTCCTGGTAGCACAGCGTGGTAGCTTGAAGGGGAACACAATCCGCTTATCGAGTTCTCGCTCGTGGGCGACCTGGGTTTTCGCAGGTCAGTACAGCGCTCGGACGCTGTGACCTGAAAAGCGGAAGGTCGGCGGTTCGACCCCGCCCCTGCCCACCGCCAAGCCCCTGAACAGCAGAAACACGGTCAGGGGTATTCATTTTTTCCGCTCGGAGACGGGTTCAGGCGGATGCACGCCGCTCGAGTACCTTCTGCCTATGCGTTGAATGCTGCTGTGGGCCGCTCGTCCGCGCTCGCGCGGGCGTTGCGGAAGGCCACCAAGGACGGGTTGGCCCATCTGGTGCTGGACGGCGCGCTCATTAACACCGACCGGGTGCGGGCTGACCGGCCGTACTTCTCCGGCAGGCATCGGCTGTACGGGATGAAGGTGCAGGTGATCGTCGGTCCGGACGGGGCGATCCTGTGGATCTCAGGGGCACTGCCCGACAGGGGCCATGACCTGACCGCTCCTACGGAAGCCCCTGAGACGCAGCGTCTCGGCCCCGCCTGCCGCTAGGCCCGGCGCCACCTGACGCTGCTCTACGGCGATCCATGCGCTGGGCCGGCTCTCATCGAACCATTGCGCGGCCTGCGTTCTCACCTGTTCACGGCTCCGATGGCCCGCGTCGGTCGTCTCGCCGCCCTGGGGGGTATCTGGCCATGCCATCGGCATACGCTCCCATCGCCAGTCGTCTGCTCACCCAATCGCCATGACCAATTGGCCCTGGTGTTAGGGGATGTGTGAACAGCGGGGACTGTTGAAGGCTCTCACCTGCGGCTGGCCGACTTCAGGGGCGGACGCTGTGCGAGTCTCGCGGTCAGAATGTTGCGATCGGGTTGACCGGGCTGCCGGACGTACCGGCGAAGCGGACCGGTGCGACTGCGAGGTGGAAGTCCCACTGGCCGAGCTCGGCGGCCGTCGTCGCGCACGCCTCCAGGTCGCAGTTGTCGAGCAGCCACAGACCCATCGCGACGAGGCTCACGGCGTGAACCGGCATCAACACGTCTTCGTACCCCGACGGCTGAACGTCCTGGGGGGTGTCAGCGCCGATCAGCGCGACCTCTCGTTCATGCAGCCACGGCAGGCAGGACGCGTGCCAGCCGGCCTGGGTGAAACCGCCGGTGTCACCGGCCTCGTGCCGGACGCGGCCATAGCCGGTCCGCAGGAGTACCGCGTCACCGGATCGCACCCGCACGCCCTGGCGACGTTCGGCCTCTTCCAGATCCTCGGGAAGCACGCCCTGTCCGGGCTCCAACCATGGCACATCGCGGACTCTCGCAACGTCCAGCAGGACACCGCGCGTGACGATCCCGTTCGCCGCCGCCGTGACGGCCGCCCACGCCGATCCCGTTGCGGCGTCGACCAACGAGTGCGACCGCCCGTTGTACATTGTGCCTTCCCAGAAGATGTGGCACGGCGAGTCGACGTGGGTGATTGTGTTGCCGTGGAACATGATGCCGAGCCGCTCGGACGAAAAGCCCCAGCGCCGGTCGTTGTGGAATCCGGACGGCATGTTCTCGGCACCCGGCATGTCGGCGGCGCACGGGCACGTCGTCGTCGACCGCTCCATATCCTCCGGTACGGCGACCTCCCATGCGCACGACACGCTTCTGCCGTGGCGCACGGCCTGCGCCGCCGCCAGCCGGACATCGTCGGTGATGTGGTTCAGAGTGCCGAGCTCGTCGTCGTCGCCCCACCGTCCCCAGTTCGATAGCGTGCTGAAGTATCCGAGCACGTCGTCCTGTGTGGGCATCGCTCGCCCTGCCGTCATCGCTGCATCGACTCCTCCGGGCCGCGCACAAACCCGCGCTTCGCCCCTGACCTCGGCCGAAATCCCGTCGCGACAATACTCGCCTTCACCGTCACGCAACTCATGCAGGGCGCGATCCGCGGATACAACGGCTACGTCGGCGAGTCGGCCAAGGCTGGCGGCAAGCGCCCCATCGTCCACCGGTTCACCCCGGGTCCTCGCCGGCTCCCGCGTCGGGCAGCCCACCCCCGCCCTCCGCGTTCAACTCCAACCGCTCCTACGTCCAGGACGTCCAGTCTTGCAAATTGGCATGTCCCCGAAGTCCGGCGCCGCTGTCCGGCTGAGCCAGTTCGCCGAGTGGGTGATGAGGCTAGAGCCGCGTCCGCAGTGCTTCCGTGTGATCTCGTTCCGCCTGCGCGTCCAGGTGTTCCCACGCTTCGATCGAGCGGGCCAGTTCGGAACGGTCCTCATGGAGGCGCCCGCGCGCGCGGGCGAGGCAGGCCGCCGTCCAGGCGTTCTCCTCGGCGAGCGGGGTGGCGGCCGCCAGCAGGTCCGCGGCGTCGGGCAGGCGTGCCGCCGCGGCCAGGTCCGCGCCCGCCGCCCGGGCGTACGCCAGGTACGGGTCCAGCGGCGCGTTGACGGCGAAGGCCCTGCGTACGAGGGGGCCGGCGGTCTCGTATCGGCCCTTGTGGAGGGCGACGCGGGCGTCGACGAATGCCGCGACCGCCGCCGTGCCGAGCGTGTCGCCGGCCACCTCCGCGGCGCGGGACCGCCATAGCGCGGCGCGCTCCTCGAGCATCACGCACGCCAGGACGGTGGTGCATACGGCCGGCAGCATCCAGAGCGGGGCCGGCCGGCCGGCCCGCTCCCACTGGTCCCACATCCGTTCGGCGTGTCCGATCGCGTCGCGGAAGCGGCCGGTCAGCACGAGCGGCTGGACCAGGCGGCTGGCCGTGATGTGGGTATCGCTCAGCAGGTCGTCCTCGATGCCCGCCCGCGCCGCGGCCATCGCGCCGGGCAGGTCGCCGGCCATGATCGCGTAGATGCAGGCGCGGCCGTAGGTGTTGCAGATCTCCGGCGCGCAGGACGGGTCGTCGCGGTCCATGGACGGCAGCATCCGCAGGCGCTCGCCGGTGATGCGGTTGGCCTCGCGCAACCGTCCGGCGCGCAGCGCCGCGGTCGCCGCCGCGCACAGCCCGGAGCTGATCAGGACCGGATCCGCCGTCGCCCGGGTGACGGCGACGGCGGCCGCGGCGAGTTCGCCGTCCGGCGCGCCCTTGTGCGGGCCCGCCAGCCACGCGCGGGCCACGGCCAGGCACGCCGCCACCTCGGGGTCGTCGGCGGGAGCGGCCGCGACCGCGTCGTCGAGGAGGCCGCGCAGGCGCTCGCGCGGTACGCCGGTCTCGAACGCCTCGGGGTACCGGCACGCCGTCTCGACCGCGCGGGCCAGGTCGATCGCCCGGCCGCGGTCGTCGCCGGCTCGCCGCGCCTGGTCGGCCGCCTCCAGCAGCAGCTCGTACACGTGCAGGTTGGACGTGGTGCTGACGTGCGCGCACCCGGCGCCGGCGCGCAGATCGCGTGCCGCCGAGGCCGCGTCCGGCGCGACGGCGGCGGCGGTCCGGTGGTGCGCGAAGGACTCCAGCAGGTGCCGGCGGGCGAAGGTCAGGTGCGCCAGCGCGGCGGCCAGCCGATGCGTCACCTCGCCCGGACCGCTGGAGGCGGCCAGCGCGGCCCGCAGGTCGGCGGCCATGGCGTCGAAGTCCTCCCGCCAGGCGGGAGCGCCGAGCCCGCCCTCCGCGGCGGACGCCGCGTCGGCGGCCCAGCGAAGGTGGTGTGCCCGGGTCTTGTCCTCCTCGCCCGCGGCCGACATCTGGGCCAGCGCGAACGCCCGTACGGTCTCCAGCAGGCGCCATCGGCTGACCCGCCCGCGGATGTGCACGACCAGGCTCTTGTCCACCAGCCGGCCGAGCAGGTCCGCGACGCTCGCCCGATCCCCGCCCACGGCGACCGCGGCGTCCAGGTCGAAGGCCCCGACGAACACCCCGAGCCGACGGAACAGCGCCTGCTCCTCCTCGTCGAGGAGGTCGTAGCTCCAGGACAGCACCGCGCGCAGGGACCGGTGCCGTTCGGCGCCGCCCCGGCCGCCCGACAGCAGCCGCAGCGCGTCCTCCAGGGCGGCGAGCAGTCCCGTGGCGCCCAGCGACGCGCCCCGCGCCGCCGCGAGCTCGATCGCCAGGGGCATGCCGTCCAGCCGCGCGCACAGGTCCGCGACCACCGCGGGTTCCGCCACGAACTCCGGGTCGGCGGCCAGCGCCCGGTCGAGGAACAGCCGCTCGGCGTCCGAGCCCAGCGGCAGCGGGGCGATCGGCACGCTGCGCTCACCCGGGACGCCGAGCCGCTCCCGGCTGGTCACCAGGACGCGGGTGCCCGGGCAGGCGGCGAGGATCCGCTCGGCGAACGCGGCCGCCTCGTCGATCACGTGCTCGCAGTTGTCCAGGACGAGCAGCGACCGCCCGGTGCCCAGGCGCGCCGCGACCGCCTCGTCCAGCGGCTGATGCGAGCCCTCGGTGACCCCGAGCGTGGTCGCGACGGCGCGGGCCACGAACCCGGCGCGCACCGGCACCAGGTCCACGAACCCGCCGCCGGACGGGAACGACGCGACGGCGTTCTCGGCGGCCACCGCGGCCAGCCGGGTCTTGCCCACGCCGCCCGGCCCCAGCAGCGTCACCAGCCGGGCCTCCTCGATCGCGGCCCCCACTGCGGCGCGCTCGGCGTCGCGGCCCACGAACGTCGTGCCGGACACCGGCAGACCGACGATGCGCCCCGGCTCCCGCTCCCCGGAGCGGGCCAGCTCCGCCAGCGCCCATCGGTCGGCCACGCCGTACTTGCGCAGCAGCGACGACACGTGGCTCTCGACCGTGCGCACCGAGATGTGCATCCGGTTCGCGATCTGCGCGTTGGACGACCGCGCGCCGAGCGCGGCCAGCACCTCGGCCTCCCGCTCCGAAATCCGCTCCGCCACCGTGCCCCTCTCCGTAGTGGCTTCCGTAGTGGCATCCGTGGTGCTCTGCGGCCGGCACGGATGACCTCACGTCCCTTCAAGGCGGACGCTGGAAGCACACCCGACAGGGAGACACTATGAACACCCTAACCGTGCGCCCCGCCGCGGAGCTGGGCGAACTGGTCATCGCGGTACGCGCGGCCGTCGCCCGCAAGGCCGGCCGGCGCGACACCGCGTCCTACGTGGCCGACGCACTGCGCGAGCACCTGCCGTCGCCCGGACTGCTCACGGCGGACCAGCTCGCCGGCGAGCGCGGCACCTCCAGCGGCCACCGCCTGCACGTGGAGCCGGACGGCTCGTTCTCGATGGTGGCCATCGCCTGGCGGCCCGGCGCGGTGACCCGGGTCCACGACCATGTGACCTGGTGCGTGTTCGGCGTCCTGGCCGGCGTGGAGTACGAGGACCTGTACGCGCTCTCCGAGGACGGCAGCACCCTGACCGAGGTCGGCGGCCACGCGAACCGGACCGGCGAGGTCAGCGGCTTCGCCCCGCCCGGCGACATCCACCGCGTCCGCAACACCGGCGACGACACCGCCGTCTCCCTGCACATCTACGGCACCGACCTGCGCCGCATCGGCTCCAGCGTCCGCCGCTTCTACGACCTCCCGAAAGGAGCCGCGAAATGAGCACGCCGAACGAGGTCAGCGACATCCTGAACCGTCCGCTGAGCCGGGAACTGCTGGCCCGTGATATGACCCGCCTCGCCTACGTCGCCAAGGACGGCACGCCCCGGAACGTTCCGATCGGCTTCAAATGGAACGGCTCCGAGATCGTCATGTGCACCGCAACGAACGCCCCGAAACTCGCCCACCTCCGCCGCAACCCGGCGGTCGCCCTGACGATCGACACAGAGGTGCACCCGCCCAAGCTCCTGCTCATCCGCGGCCGGGCCGAACTCGACGTCGTCGACGGCATCCCGGACGAGTATCTCGATATGAACGGCAGCTACCAGATGACCCCCGAGCAAAGAGTCGAATGGGAGGCTGGGGTCCGCTCGCTCTACGACGCCATGGTCCGCATCGTCGTCACCCCGACCTGGGCGAAGCTCATCGACTTCGAGACGACCCTCCCGAGCGCGGTCGAGGAACTGATCCAGCGGCAAGCCCGGCAGGGCTGAGGTCCCTCGAAGCGAGTGGGGCCCCTTCCACCCGCATCGATCGCGTTCGCGCGTTTCCGGGCGTCGAGAATGCGGCAAAGAAAAGAACCGCCATGGCGATCCAACTGAATGAAGAACCTGCCCTTTAGGGTCCCAGCGAGGGAGCGAACAGATCCATGAGGAAACTCATAGTCCAGCAGTGGATTACCGTCGACAACATCGCGGCGGAGGAGGACGGCGGGCTCAGCTTCGTGTCCGGAGAGCCTTTCTCCGAGACCACCGACAAGGAGTTCGAATCGAGCGTGATGGGGTTCATCGACTCGGTCGACACGATGATCATCGGCGCCAACACCTACCACCAGTCCAAGGACTATTGGCCGTACGCCGACGAGCAGGGGGAGTACGGCAAGAAGTTCAACGGCCTCACCAAGTTCGTCGCCTCGTCGAAGCTGGACAACGCCCCCTGGGGTGACTTCCCCGCCGCGACCGTGACGCGTGACCCGGCCGCCACCGTCCGGGAGCTCAAGCAGCAGAGCGGCAAGGACATCTTGCTGTGGGGCAGCCTGAGTCTCATGCGCTCCCTGATGAACGTCGGTGTCGTCGACGAAGTCCAGATGCGGGTATGCCCAGTGTCACGCGGCAAGGGAAGGCGCGTTTTCGAAGATCGCCGAGACCTGGAGCTGGCCGAGGCCACGCCGTTCGGAAACGGTGTGGTGCTCCTGCGCTACGAACTCAAGAAGTAGCGCGAGCCGCGACGACCGGCAGCGGCTTGCCTTGGCCCGCGCACTGTCGGCCGGCCGCCTTTCGCCACACGTGGAACCGCTTCCCTGCCTGACGGACAAGCCCCGTCAGGCAGGCACGGGCCCGTGCCGTCCACCATGGTGATCTCGTCCCGTGGCAGTGTCCGCACCTGACCGTCCCGTGTGCGGTGAACATGCGAGTGATCGCTACTGTCCGGACGTCAGGGGCCTCTTGCCCGCTACCTCGCAGAACACCGACCACGTGAGGTAGAGCCCCGTCTTGTAGGGCATTCCGAAGAAAGACTCCTTGGCGTCTACACGCTGGTGCTCGAAGCGTTGTGCGTAGGACAGTAAGAGGGTCTCCAGAGGTCTGGCGTCTTCCACGGGGGGCGTGGCCCACCCATTGAGGAGCGCCCACCCATGCCTTGCCGTGGGGATGTGGAACTCCCTCAAGCGCTTCGCTAGCCGCTTGGTGTGCCCGAACTTGATGTACTGCGCTTTGGGGCCTTGGTACTCCAGCACGTAGAGCTGGTCGAGCGGCCCCCCGCCCTTTGCCGCGCGGGCTTTCAAGGAGACCGCCGTGTAGAAGCTGACCTCTGCCGCGGGCGGCGGCAGCCTGCCGTCGTCAGGCCACGGGCCGTTCACCAGTGCGGCGCGCGCCTCGGCGAGAGGTGAGGGGTGGTTTGGTTTGGCGGGTGTGTCTAGGGGCGGTGGGCCGCTGGGTTGTGGCCCGGCGGCCCACCGGGGTCGGCGGGGTTAGGACGGGGGGTTCTCGAACCTCCAGTCGCCGGAGCCGATCTCGAAGAGGGCGCGGCCGTTCTGGACGCCGAGCCTGCGGGCGTCGGAGGGGGCGCTCGGCTTGGAGGTTCCGCCGAGGAGCGGGAACTCCACGCGGGCCTTCGCGCCGGGTGGGACGGTCACGTCCAGCCGCAGCTTCCGGCCGGTGCGCCGCCACGAGGACGCGGCCCGGCCGCGGGGCGTCTCGTAGGTCGCGGCGGCGCGGGTGACGTCGCCGACGACGGACGGCCGGACGAGCAGCGTCTCGAACCCGATCGAGTCGTCGGTCTGGCCGAGGCCCGCGAGGCCGGCGTGGAACCACTCGTCGATCGCGCCGAGCATGAAGTGGTTCTGCGAGAGGCCGGACGTGGGCCCGTCCCAGTTCTCGGTCAGCGACGTCGCGCCGTGGACGACCTGGTAGCCGTAGCTGGGGTTGCCGGTCTGCGTGGCGAAGGCGTGGACGACGTCGTCGCGTCCCGCCGCGGACAGCACGTGGAACACCGACGGCAGCGCGATCTCGCCGACGGTGAGGTGGTAGCCCTTCGCCTTGATCGAGTCGACGAGGTGGGCGAGGACGGCGTCCCGCTTCGCGGCCGGGACGACGCCCATGTCCAGCGCGAACGCGTCGCACGCCTGGCTGCCCGACCCATAGGTGTCACCGGTGGCGTACTTGGCGTTGAACGCGTCGCCGATGTCCTTGGCGAGGGCCTCGTACTTCGCGGCGTCCGCGTCCTTGCCGACGACCTTCGCGATGCGGGCGAGGGCGGAGACGGCCCGGTGGTAGCCGAAGGTCGCGGTGACGCCGTTCGGGGTGCTGGTGTCGAACGCGATCCAGTCGCCGAGGCCGTAGTCGAGCAGGTGACCGCTCGCCTTGCGGGACAGGTAGTCCACGTAGCGGACCATGTTCGGGTAGTAGGCGCGCAGCGTCGCGGTGTCGCCGTAGGCGCGGTACATCTGCCAGGGCGCGAACACGATGACGTTGCCCCAGTTGGGGTCGTCCCGGAAGCCGCCGCCGAAGACGGTGAACTCGGGCGCGATGTCGGGGACGAGCCCGTCCTCGGTCTGGGCCTCGGCGATGTTCCGGACGAGGTCGCCGTAGTAGGCGGCCACGTCGTAGTTGCGCGCGACGGCCGGGAAGACGAGGTTGGCCTGCTCCAGCCAGCCGAGCTTCTCCCGGTGCGGGCAGTCGGTCAGGACGGAGTACATGTTGCTCTGCACGGCCCGGTCGATGATCTTGTGGATGTCGTTGAGCAGGCCGTGCGAGCTGGTGAACGTGCCCGCCGTCTCGTTGGCGGCGCGCAGCACGATCCCGGTGACCGCGCCGTCGTCCGGCGCGGACGGCAGCCCTTCGAGCTGCAGGTAGCGGAAGCCGTGGTAGACGAACCGCGGATGCCACGTCTCGGTGCCGCGCCCGGACAGGGTGTAGGTGTCCCAGATCGGCGAGCCGGTCGTGTGCTGGCTGACGGTGCCGTCCGCGGCGAGCACCTCGCCGGGACGCATCGTCACCTTCGTCCCGGCGGGGCCGCTGACGCGCAGCTTCGGCCACCCGGCGAAGTTCACGCCGAGGTCGACGACGTACACGCCGTCCTTCGGCTGGGTGATCTTCTGGGTGCGCAGCACGGCGACCGGCTCGATCGGCGGGGACGTGCGGGCGGCGAGGCTCGCGGTGGGGGAGGCGACCTCGACCGCGTCCGTCCAGTCGCCGTCCCGGGTCACGCGGCGGGCGTCGTGGTCCTCGCCGCCGTACCAGTTGGCGAAGGTCGTCGCGCCGAGCGCGGCGCGCCAGGACGGGTCCGACGCCACGGTCTCGCGTGTGCCGTCGGTGTAGGTGATGTCGAGCTGTGCCAGGAAGGTGGGCTTGCCGTCCGAACGGGTCAGTTTCTCGTAGCGGCCAGGGGTCGGCGGGACGTGCGCCATCCCCGGGCCCAGCTCGACCCGCACCGTGTTGCCGCCCCGGTGCAGCAGGTCGGTGACGTCATAGGTGGAGTAGACGAGCCGCTTCTTGTACGTGCTGTACGGCGGTTCCAGGACGGCGTCGCTGACGGGACGCCCGTTCACGGTGACGTCCAGGACGCCGAGCGCGGTCGCGTAGAGGCGGGCCGTCCGTACCCGCTTCCCCAGCTTGAAGCCGCGTTCGAAGACGGGGAGGGCCTCCGGCCGGCCGTGCAGCGGCGGCGGCGCCTCCTGTCCCTTGACCGTGGCGGCCGTGTCGAAGGCCGTGCCGTCGTTGGACGTCTCGACGGTGAAGTCCTCGGGGAAGTTGGGGGTCCTCTCGTCGTCGGTCATGGTGTCGGTGCGCGGATACAGCACCACGCGGTCGAACCGCCGCTCCTCCCCCAGGTCGATCTTGAGCCAGATCGGGTCGGCGAGATCCTGCTTCTCGCGTTCCAGGCTCGTGTAGCCGAACGGGGCGTCGTCGCTGGTCAGTGAGCCGTCCGTGACGGCCTTCGGCTCCCACTGCCCGTCGACGGTGTAGCTCTCGGACGCGACCACCGCGGCCCTCAGCGCCACGTTCGCGCCGGACGCGCCGTCCCGGACCTCCACCTCGGCGAGCTGGAGCCGCGACACCTTGTACGGCCAGCCCTCCTTGATCGGCAGGCCGAGCCGGGTCACGTTCAGCCGGACGTACCGCGCCGTCCTGGCCGGGAACGCGACCGTCGCGGGCTTCGGCCGCGGGTCGCCCGTCCACGCGGGGTGGCCGACCCAGCGGGCCGTCCAGTCCGCGGCGGTGAGCAGGCCCATCTCGAAGTGGGACGGCTCGCTCCACGCGGACGCGCGGTCCTGCCCGTCCCACACCCTGACCTGCCAGGACGCCCGCTCGCGCGACCGCAGCCCCCGGCCGGCGTAGACGGCGGACACGGCGCCGCCCGCGACCTTGCCGGAGTCCCAGAGGTCGGGGCGGGCGAGCCGGTCGTCCGCGCTGAGCGAGCGGACCAGATCGACGTTGCGGGTGCTGCACACACCGGTGACCTCGGCTCCGAACGTCTTGGCGAGCTGGACGGCGAACGT
>NZ_CAACVB010000102.1 GCF_900659635.1 Actinomadura roseirufa
CGCCCCGGCCGCGCCGTCCCGGCCGGGCCGCGCTCGGTCCAGCGCAGCTCCGCCGCGACGACCCGCGGCGGCGTCGCCCGGACGATCGCCAGCTCGGCGCCGAGGTCGGGCAGCGGGGTCGCGGGCGGCGGGGTCAGGAAGTCGGGGATGTAGCCGCTCGGCCCGACCATCTCGCTCAGCGGGCCCAGGTCGATTCCGCGCAGCCGGGGCCGCACGGCGTGCACCCACGGCAGGTGCAGCGCGTGCCCCGACGGGTCGGCGAGCACGCGCAGGCTCCGCACCATCTCCCACAGCGGGGAGAAGGCGAAGCGGACCCGCGCCGCGTCGTCCGGGGCGAACACGAACTCGATCATTTAGTCCAGGCTAAATGAATGTCGCGTCCGGAGGGCCTGGCGGATCATCAGATGAGTGACCACACTGGACGACCCTCCCGCCGTCCCCCGGCAGGGCCGGCTCGCGGCCTTCCTCGAACCCCGCGTCGGCGGCTTCCCCCGCTCCTTCTGGGTGCTGTGGGCGGGAACGCTCCTCAACCGGCTCGGCAGCATGGTGGCGCCCTTCCTCGGCCTCTACCTGACCACGGTGCGCGACCTGTCCCTGGGCGAGGCCGGCGCGGTGATGGCCTTCCTCGGGGCGGGCTCGTTCACCGGGCAGATCGCCGGCGGCGCGCTCGCCGACCGGCTCGGCCGCCGCGCGACGCTGACGATGGCGACCGTCGGCACCGGCGCCGCGATGATCGCGCTCGGCTACGCGCACGGCATCGCCGCGATCATCGGCGCCGCGCTGCTGCTCGGCTTGCTGCAGGACATGTACCGCCCGGCGGCGCAGGCGATGATCGCCGACCTCATCTCCCCCGCCGACCGGCCGCGCGCGTTCGGGCTGCTGTTCTGGGCGATCAACCTCGGCTGGGCCGTGGCCATGGTGCTCGGCGGGACGCTCGCCCAGCAGGGCTTCCTGCTGCTGTTCTGGATCGACGCGCTCACCTGCGCAGGGTTCGGCCTGCTGGTGTGGCGGGCCGTCCCCGAGACGCGGGTGCGGGACGAGCACGCGGACGCCCTGCCCGGCGGCTTCGGCCGCGTGCTGCGCGACCGCGTCATGGTCTTCTACACGCTCATCATCCTCGTCTACACGTTCGTGCTGACGCAGTGCATGACGACGATGCCGCTGGCGATGAAGGAGGACGGCCTCGGCCCCCGCTCCTACGGCCTGGCCATCGCCGCCAACGGCGTGATGATCATCATTGTCCAGCCGCTGGTCAACGCCTGGCTGAGCCGGCGCGACCACAGCCTGGTCCTGGTGGCCGGGTTCATCCTGGTCGGCGCCGGCTACGGGCTCACCTCGCTCGCCTCGTCCCTGGCCGGCTACGTCGCGGCGATCTCGGTGTGGACGGTCGGCGAGATCATGGCGGCGTCCGTGCTGCAGGCCGTCGTCGCCGACCTCGCCCCGGCCGACCTCCGCGGCCGCTACAGCGGGCTGTACGGGATGGCGTGGTCCGGGGGGTTCCTGCTCGCGCCCCTCGGCGGCACCCAGCTGCTCGGCGCGGGCGGACCGCCCGCGCTGTGGCTGGCCTGCCTCGGCCTCGCGCTCACCGCGGCGGCCGGGCAGTTCGCGCTGGCCCCGGCGATCCGGCGGCGGCGCGCCGCCGCCCTCTTTTCGTCATAGTGACGAAACCGGTTCCGGCGAACTACGCTGGTCGGGTGGCACAGCTCAGGATCGCGCTCGCGCAGGTGAACCCGACCGTCGGCGACCTCGGCGGCAACGCCGACATGATCGTGGAGTGGACCCGGCGCGCCGCGGCGGCGGGCGCGCACCTGGTCGCCTTCCCCGAGATGATGCTGACCGGCTACCCCGTCGAGGACCTCGCGCTGCGCCCGTCCTTCGTCGAGGCGTCCCGCCGCGCCCTCGCGGAGACCGCGGCCCGGCTCGCCGCCGAGGGCCTGGGCGGGCTGCCCGTCGTCACCGGCCACCTCGACCGCCGGGCCGTCGCCCCGGTCCGGCCGGGCCGGGCCGCCGGGTCGCCGCTCAACGCCGCCGCGTGGCTGCACGGCGGCGAGGTCCTCGTCCGCTCCGCCAAGCACCACCTGCCGAACTACGGCGTGTTCGACGAGTTCCGGATCTTCGAGCGCGGCGACCGGCTGCCCGTCGTGCGGGTGCGGGGCGTGGACGTCGCGACCGTCATCTGCGAGGACCTCTGGCAGGACGGCGGGCCGGTCAGCGTCACCGGCGCCGCCGGCGCCGGGCTCCTGCTGGCCGTCAACGCCTCCCCCTACGAGCGCGGCAAGGGCGACGCACGGCTCGCGCTGTGCGCCCGGCGCGCCCGTGACGCGGGCTGCGCCCTCGCCTATGTCAACATGGTCGGCGGCCAGGACGAACTGGTCTTCGACGGCGACTCCGTCGTCGTCGCCGCCGACGGCACGCCGCTCGCCCGCGCCCCGCGCTTCACCGAGGACCTGCTGGTCGCCGACCTCGCGCTGCCCGCCGCCGACCCCGCCGTCCCCGCCGGGAGCACCCCCGTGGACGCGCTGGACGGCACCACCATCACCATCGACCGGCGGATCGTGTCCGCCGACCCGGTGCCCGCCTACACCGTCGCCCCGCAGACCGTCGCCGCGCCCATGGACGACCTCGCCAAGGTGTACGCGGCGCTCGTCCTCGGCACCCGCGACTACGCCCGCAAGAACGGCTTCCGCTCGGTCGTCCTCGGCCTGTCCGGCGGCATCGACTCCGCCCTCGTCGCCACCATCGCCTCCGACGCGGTCGGCCCGGAGAACGTGCACGCCGTCCTGCTGCCCAGCCGCTACTCCTCCGAGGGGTCGGTCACCGACGCCGAGGACCTCGTCAAGCGGCAGGGGATCCACTCACGGGTCGTCCCCATCGCCGGCATGGTCGAGGCGTTCGAGGCCGAGCTCGACCTGCACGGCCTCGCCGCCGAGAACCTCCAGGCCCGCGTCCGCGCGAACGTGTGGATGGCCCTGTCCAACGAGCACGGCCATCTGGTGCTGACCGGCGGCAACAAGAGTGAGCTGGCCACCGGCTACTCCACCCTCTACGGCGACTCGGCGGGCGGCTTCGGCCCGATCAAGGACGTCACCAAGACGATGGTGTGGGCCCTCGCCCGCTGGCGGAACACCCACCGGGACGGCGGCGCGCCGTTCCTGCATCCGTTCGCGCAGGAGCCGATCCCCGAGGCGATCATCGTCAAGGAGCCGTCGGCGGAACTGCGCCCCGGCCAGCGCGACCGCGACTCGCTGCCCGACTACTCCGTCCTCGACCCGCTGCTCACCGACTACGTCGAGCACGACCTCGGCCGCGACGCCCTCGTCGCCGCCGGCCACGACCCGGAGCTGGTCGACCGGGTGATCCGCCTGGTCGACCTCGCCGAGTACAAGCGCCGCCAGTACCCCCCGGGCCCCAAGATCACCCCGAAGAACTTCGGCCGTGACCGCCGCCTCCCCATCACCACCCGCTGGCGCGAGCCCTCGGCCCGCTGACCCGCCGGCGGGCGGCGGTCATTCGAGGTGGTGGCTTTCGCCGGGCCAGGCGGAGACCTGTTCCGACGGGTCCGGGTCGACGCCGGGGACGGTCTGCTCGCACCAGACGACCTTGCCCGCGGCGGTCCGGCGGCTGCCCCAGCGGTGGGCGAGCTGGCTGACGACGAGGAGGCCGCGGCCGTTCTCGTCGTCGTCCTCGGCGTGCCGGAGGCGGGGCAGCGCGGCCGACCGGTCGAGGACCTCGCAGACGAGGGTGCGCTCGAACAGCAGGCGCAGCTCGATCGGGCCGGGCGCGTACCGCAGGGCGTTGGTGATGAGCTCGGACGCCAGCAGCTCGGTGGTGTAGGTGAGGTCCTCCAGGCCCCACTCCTCCAGCCGGGTGCGGACGAGGCCGCGGGCGCGGCGGACCGCGGCCGGCTCGGCGGGCAGGATCCAGGAGGCGCACCGGTCGTCGGGCAGCCGCCGCAGCCGCGCGATCAGCACGGCGATGTCGTCGCGGTGGTGGTCGGCGTAGACGCCCGCGAGGGTCGCCTTGGCGAGCTCCTCCATGGGACGGTCCACGGAGCCGGGGCCGAAGACGTCCTGCAGCCGGGCCAGGCCGTCGTCGATGTCGCGGCCGCGGTTCTCGACGAGCCCGTCGGTGTAGATGACGAAGACGCTGCCGTCCTCGACCGTGAACTCGCGGCTCTCGATCGCGGCGCCGCCCGCGACGCCGAGCGGCGGGGCGGGCGGGACCTGCAGGAACTCGTTGTCGCCGCCGGGACCGGCCAGCAGCGGCGGCAGGTGCCCCGCCGAGGCGATCTCGATCGTGCCGGTGGTCGCGTCGTAGACGGCGTACACGCAGGTCGCGAAGTGCGGTTCCTGTTCGCCCAGCTCGATCATCAGCTCGTGCATGACGTGCAGGGCGTCGGCGGGCGGCAGCTCCAGGTTCGCCAGCGTGTGCAGCGCGGTGCGCAGCCGGCCCATCGTGACCGCGGCGCGGACGCCGTGCCCGGCGACGTCGCCGACGATGAGCGCGACGCGGGCGCCCGGCAGCGCGATCGACTCGTACCAGTCGCCGCCGACCTCGACGAGCTTGCTGCCCGGCAGGTAGCGGTGCCGGACCTCGACCGAGGACGGCGCCGACAGCCGGTTGGGCAGCAGGCTGCGCTGCAGCGCCAGCGCGGTCGCCCGCTCGCGGCTGAACAGCCGCGCGTTGTCGATGACGATCGCGGCGCGGGCCGCGAACTCCATGCCGATCTCGACGTCGTAGGCATCGAACTTGCGGAAGCCGGGGACGCGGGTGCAGGCGATGAAGCCCAGCAGCGTGTCGCGCGCGATCATCGGCAGCAGCACCATCGACACGCCGGTGAGCAGCTCGCCGGCCGGGCCGCGCCGCCACAGCCGGGCGATGTCGCTCGCCGCGTCGAGCTCGATGTGCGGCAGGTGGACGGGCCGGGCCGTCTCCATCACCTCGCGGTAGGGGGTGCCCTCGGGGAACACCAGCACCTCGCCGACGGGGAACGTCGCGGTCCACATCGGGTTGCCGTCGTCGGAGGTGACGGCGATGCGGCGCAGGACGGCCGAGCCGGACTCGGCGTGCACCTCGTCGGCGGCGACGAGGCTCTCCAGCACCAGGACCGACGCGGCCGTGCAGAAGTGCGGCACGATGACGTCGACGAGCCCGCGGGCGGACTGGTCGAGGTCCAGCGAGGCGCCGAACCGGGTGATCGGGTCGTCGAGCAGGGCGCGCCGCATCAGCGCCGGGTCCTGGTAGCGCTCGCTCGGCGGCAGCGCCACCCGCACGAACAGCAGCCCGGCGGGCGAGCCGCCCTCCTGGGCGCCGACCAGCGGCTGCGCGGTCACCACGGCGTCGGCGGAGGGGCCGCGGCCGGCGCGCAGCACCGTCAGCACGGCGGTGCGCTCCTGCCCGGCGCCGATCGCCTCCAGCAGCCCCTCGAGCTCGGCCTTGCCCTCCTCGCCCACCAGCTCGGCGGCGGGCCGGCCGATCAGGTCCTCGGGGGCGCGGCCGAGCACGGTCGCGACGTTCGGCCCGCACTGGACGATCCGCCGTGCACCGTCCACTCCCAGGACCAGGGTCCGGGACGCGGAATCGGCGGCGGGCGCATCGCCTCGCGGCGCCATGACGGATCTCACCTGACGCGCTCCAGAAAGCCGGTCGTCCTAGCACTACCCAGCGACAGTATGGGGCATGACACGGGATCGGGGGGAGAAGATCACGCTTACGGCGCCGGAATTCCGGATCCCGAGACCGGGCCGAGACCGGGCCGATGCCCCACCGAGTCCGCATCAGGTCCGAATCGGGCCGGCATCGGTCCCGTATCGGTCCACGCGGCGCCGCGGCGCGCGCGGCGGCTATCCGGAGGAGGCGCCGATGCCCCGCAGAAGGGTATCGACGACCGTTTCGGCGTACCCCTCCGGCAGGGGCTCGTGCGGCGGCCGGTTGCTGAGCGTACCGACCAGCATCGAGACGACGACCTCCAGGTCGAGGTCGGCGCGCAGCACGCCGTCGTCGACCCCCCGGCGCAGCACCGCGCGCATGACCGCGCGGCGCGGCTCGATGAGGTCCTGCCGGTAGCGGGCGTACAGCCCGGGGTGCTTCTCCGCGCTGCCGACCACGTTCCAGAAGCACCGGACGTGCTTGAGCTTGCGCTCGGCGCCCAGGGCGACCGCGAGCTCGACCAGGTCCTCCCGGACGGAGGCGCCGGACAGTTCGGGCAGCGGCGCCTTCACCGCGGCCAGCGCGTGCACGATCAGCGCCTCCTTGTTGGGCCAGCGCCGGTAGATCGTGGTCTTGCCGACGCCGGCGCGGGCGGCCACCGCCTCGATGGACACGCCCGCCACCCCCGACTCCGCGGCGAGCAGGTCGAGGGTCGCCTCCACGATGGCCTTCTCGGCGCGCTCGCTGCGCGGCCGGCCCGGCCTCCGCTCGGCCTCGGTGCCCACCGCGGGGCCGGTCAGTTCAGTCATCGCCCGTCACGTTCTCATACCCCGGCGGTCTCCTGCTCGGACCCGCGCGGCTCGGTCTGCGAATCCACCGCCGGGGCCCGGCCCGGCATCCACTTCAGCACGACCATCGAGGCGAGGAAGGCCACGACGGCGGCGGCGATCGCCGCGGTGTGCATGGCGTGCACGAACGCGGCGTCCGCGGGTCCGACGAGGGAGTGGCCGGCGTCGCCCATGCGGGCCGCGACGGCGTGCGCGCCGGCGATGGACTCGCCCGCCGCCTGGCGCGGGCCCGGCGGCAGCGCGGCGAGGTTCTGGTGCAGGTCACCGCGGTACACCGAGGCGACGACGGAGCCCAGGACGGCCACCCCCATCGCGACCGCGACCTGCCGGGCGGTGTTGTTGATCGCCGATCCGGCGCCGGCCCGCTCGCGCGGCAGCGCCGACATGACCGACTCCGTCGCGGGCGGCATCACGTTGGCCATCCCGGCGCCCTGCAGGAAGAACACGACGCACAGCACCCACAGCGGAGTGTCGACGCCGACGAACTGGTAGCCCGCCAGCGCGGCCGTCACCAGGAGAAGGCCGACCGTGCACACCGCCTTGGCGCCGTACCGGTGCACCATCGCCGCGCTGCGCGTGGAGAAGATGAGCTGGGCGACGGCGAACGGGAGCACCATGGCGCCGGACTGCAGCGGGGTGAGGCCGCGCACCGACTGCATGTAGAAGTTGGTGAAGAAGAAGACGCCGGCGGCGGCGAAGAAGCACAGCGCGATGGCGGCCACGGCGGCCGACATCCGGGCGTCGCCGAACAGCCGGACGTCGAAGGCCGGGGACGCGGTGCGCGACTCGTGCCAGGCGAACAGGGCCAGGACGGCGGCGCCCGCGGCGATCGGCCCGACCACGGCGGGCGTCAGCCAGTCGCCCTTCTCCCCGCCCTGGATGATGCCGTAGGACAGCACGACCAGCCCGACGACCGACAGCAGCACGCCGCCGGGGTCGAGCCGGCCCGGCAGCGGGTTGCGCGACTCGGGCACGAGGTAGGCCATCAGCACGACGCCGGCGATGATCACCGGCACGTTGATCAGGAAGACCGAGCCCCACCAGAAGTGGGCGAGCAGCAGGCCGCCGGTGAGCGGGCCGATCGCCACGCCCAGCCCGACTGCGCCGGCCCAGATGCCGATGGCGCGGGGCCGCTCGTGCGGCTCGAAGACGTTGGTGATGATGGACAGCGTCTGCGGCATGACCGCGGCGCCGCCGAGGCCCATCAGGGCGCGGGCCCAGATGAGCTGGGCCGGGGACTGCGCGTAGGCCGACAGGAGCGAGGCGACGGCGAAGACCGCCATCCCGCCGATCAGCACGCGCTTGCGGCCCATCCGGTCGCCGAGCACCCCGAAGGTGAACAGCAGGCCGGCGAAGACCAGCGTGTAGGAGTTGATGGACCATTCGAGCTGGCTCTGGGTGGCGCCCAGGCCCTTCTGCGGGTCGGCGATGGTCTTGAGCGCGACGTTGAGGATGGTGTTGTCGAGCACCACCACCAGCAGGCTCATGGTCAGCACGCCGAGGATGTACCAGCGGCGACGCTGGACGGTCTCGGATTCCAAAGCGCTCCTCGGGGTCGCCGTCGGGCGATTCAATCGATACGTCAACGTTTCGTAATGAGCGTACGCCCGCTGACTGTCGATACGCAACCGTATCGTTTCGCAATCGGGGGTGACCCCTAACACCCTCCACGGCGGGTGAATAGGGGAAGGGGCGGGGGTACCCGAATCGTTGACTAAGTGGGACGATCGGAACAGTCCGGGTACGCCACCGTGGCGCCTCGAGACGTGGAGGTTCGCATGTTTTCATCTGCCGCGCCCGCGCAGCCGACCGCACTCTACGGCGGTACCGGCGGGCGGAGGGTCACCGTTCGCGACATCGCCGCCGCCAAGGCCCGGCACGAGAAGTGGCCCATGCTCACCGCCTACGACGCGCTCACCGCGCGCGTCTTCGACGAGGCGGGCATCCCCGTCCTGCTCGTCGGCGACTCGGCCGCGATGGTCGTCTACGGGTACGACTCGACGATCCCGGTGACCGTGGACGACCTGATCCCGCTCACCGCGGCCGTCGTCCGCGGCTCCAAGCGCGCGATGGTGGTCGCCGACCTGCCGTTCGGCTCCTACCAGACCGGCGTGACCGAGGCGCTCGCCACCGCCACCCGCTTCCTCAAGGAGACCGGCGCGCACGCGATCAAGCTGGAGGGCGGCCGCCGGGTGCTGCCGCAGGCCGAGGCGATGGTCGCCGCGGGCATCCCGGTGATGGGCCACCTCGGGCTCACCCCGCAGTCGGTGAACGTCTTCGGCGGCTACCGGGTGCAGGGCCGCGGCGAGGCGGGCGAGGAGCTGATGGCCGACGCCAAGGCGCTGGAGGCCGCGGGCGCGTTCTCAGTGGTGCTCGAGTGCGTCCCCGAGGAGCTCGCCGCCCGGGTCACCGCCTCGCTGTCGATCCCGACGATCGGCATCGGCGGCGGCGGCGCCACCGACGCGCAGGTCCTCGTCTGGCAGGACATGGCCGGGCTCACCCCGCACACCGCCAGGTTCGTCAAGCGGTACGCGGACGTGGGCGGCGTGCTGGGCGAGGCGGCCCGCGCCTTCGCCGGCGAGGTCGTGAGCGGCGCGTTCCCCGCCCCCGAGCACTCCTACCGCTGACCCGCTCCCGGCCCTGACCCCCGGCGCGACCCGTCCCGCACGGGCCGCGCCGACTCCCGCCCCGGCGGTCAGGGCCGACCGCCCGGTGCGGCCGTCCCGGCCGCACCGGGCGCGTCCGGGCCCGGCCGCTCAGACGTCGGTGACGCGCAGCCCCGCGTGCGCCTTGTAGCGGCGGTTGATCGAGATGAGGTTGGCGGTGAGCGCCTCGACCTGGTGGGCGTTGTGCAGCCGGCCGCCGTAGACGCCGCGCATGCCGGGGATCCGGCCGGCGAGCGCCTGCACGAGGTCGGTCGCCTCCCGGTCGTCGCCGAGCACGAGGACGTCCAGTTCCATCTCCGCCACCTCGGGGTCGAGGAGCAGCTTGGCCGACACGTGGTGGAACGCGGCGACGACACGGCTGTCGGGGAGCACCGCCGCGGCCTGCTGGGCCGCGCTCCCCTCCTCGACCGGCAGCGCGTAGGCCCCCTTGCCCTTCTCGAAGCCCAGCGGGTTCACGCAGTCCACGACGATCTTGCCGGCCAGCTCGGCGCGCACCGACTCCAGCGTCGCCCGGTGGCCGTCCCACGGCACCGCCACGATGACGACGTCGGCGCCGCCCGCCGCGCCGGCGTTCGCCGCGCCCGACACCGGCAGGTCCGCGCCGAGCTCGGCGGCGGCCTCCGCGGCGCGCTCGGCGCTGCGCGACCCGATGACCACCCGGTGCCCGGCGAGCGCGAACCGCCGCGCGAGGCCCTTGCCCTGGTCACCGGTGCCGCCCAGGATGCCGATCGTCAGGTTCGCGGCGTCGGGCAGGTCGTGGGGGGTCTTCTGCTGCTCAGTCATGCCGCCGAGTCTGCCAGGCGGGCCCGGGGCCGGCTGCATCCGGCCTCTCCGTCCGGGTGAGGACGCGGTAGGGGAAAACGGCCCTGCCCAGGCCGCGAGCTGGGGCACCATGGTCCCGTGAACGCCGAGCAGGTCACCATGTTGCGCGAGGTTCTGTCGGCCACCGGATGGCTGGAGCGGACGCGGGAGTTCGGACGCGCGCTGCGGGTCACTTCCCGCACCCCGGGGGGGCTGCTGCTGGTGGGCACGCCCGGCGACGACCCCTGGCACCTGGCCGCGCACCTGGACGACGAGAGCAGGCTCGGCGACGCGCCCGGCCTCGCGCCCACGCTGGTGCGCTGGTCGCCGCCGCCCGGCGCCCCGGCGCACCTCGGGATCGGGATGGAGCGGCTGGAGGCGGCCGAGCGCGGCGAGACGCTGCTCGTCGTCGCCGCGGACGGCGCGCCGGTCCCGCTGCTGGAGCGGGTGGACGACGCGCGCCGCACCGGCGCGCGGGTCCTGGCGCTGGAGACCGGCGACCGCGAACTGCGTGGCCTGGCGCACGAGGCGCTGACCGTCCCGGCGGACGAGGCGCTGCTGTCCTTCGACGGCGCCCAGCACCTGGTCAGCACCGCGGCCGGCCAGGAGCCGGGGCGCGCCCCCCGCGGCCTGCGCCACCGCCTCGCCCGCCTCCTGGAAACCGTGAGCGGCCCGACAGTATCGGATTAGTTGCGCCCGGCCCACTTCGCTCGCTGGCGCTCGCTTCGTGACCGCGCTTATGGCAATCCCAGCCCACGGCGCTCGCTGGCGCTCGCTTCGTGACCGGTCTTGTGCGAGCGCGAATCGCTTCGCGATCTTCCCGGCGGGGGCTCGCCTTCGGCATCGCCCCCGCCGGTCAGGGCGCGCGCTCGCGTGACGGCTGAGGACCACTGTGCCTCAGGCCCAGGTCCCGGCCCAGGCGCGCGGCCCGGGGGCCGGTCGTGGTGGGTCAGTCCTCGTTCTGGCGGCTCCATTGCTCGTTGCGTTCGCGGGCCGTGGCCAGGGCGCCGGCGGCGGCGGCCTCCGTCTCGTACGGGCCCATCCGGTCCTTGTCCGGGCAGCCGGACCCGTGCTCGACCTTCATGTGCTTCAGGCAGAACCACCAGTCACCGTCGTTACCGGTCATCGCCATCCCTTCGTTCCTCCCCCGCGGCACGGGATTCGTGCCCCGGGTGCGCTGACTACACTCCATGACTATGACGACCGAACTACTCCGGCCCGGCAACGTCTCCCCCATGCGGAAGGTCCCGGCCCACATCCCGCGACCGGAGTACGTGGGGAAGAAGCGTCCCCGCACGGGCGAGCCCGATGTCAAGACTCCTGAGATCATCGAGCGGATGCGGGTCGCGGGCAAGATCGCCGCGCAGGCGCTGGAGGAGGTCGGCAAGCACGTCAGGCCGGGCGTCACGACCGACGAGCTCGACGGGATCGGGCACGAGTTCATGCTCGACCACGGCGCCTATCCCTCGACGCTCGGGTACCGGGGCTTCCCCAAGTCGCTGTGCACCTCCATCAACGAGGTGATCTGCCACGGCATCCCGGACGACACGGTCCTGCGCGACGGCGACATCGTCAACGTCGACATCACGGCGTTCGTGGACGGGGTGCACGGCGACACCGACGCGACGTTCCTGTGCGGCGACGTGGACGAGGAGTCGCGCCTGCTGGTGGAGCGCACCCGCGAGGCGACCCTGCGCGCCATCCGCTCGGTCAAGCCGGGCCGGGCGCTGAACGTGATCGGCCGGGTCATCGAGTCCTACGCCAAGCGTTTCGGGTACGGGGTGGTCCGCGACTTCACCGGGCACGGCATCGGCACCACGTTCCACTCCGGGCTGGTCGTCCCGCACTACGACGACCCGAACGCGACGACGATCATCGAGCCGGGGATGACGTTCACCATCGAGCCGATGCTGACCCTCGGCACGCACGACTACGACATGTGGGCGGACGGCTGGACGGTCGTCACCAAGGACCGCAGGCGCACGGCGCAGTTCGAGCACACGATCCTCGTGACCGACGACGGTCACGAGATCCTCACCCTGCCGTGACCCGTTTCATGATCTAGAGTCCGAACCACCCCCACCTCCGGCGGGAGAAACTGGATGAACGCCCCAGCGCCGTACGAGCCGCGGGTCCCGTCCGACGACATGCCGCCGGGGCGGGCGGCGTTGAGCGTGACGTGGGCGGCGCTCCCGTTCCTCAGCCTGGGCTACGCCACGCCCTTCACGTTCGCGGCGGCGGCGGTGTGGCGGCGCAGCGCGCACCTCGTGGTGGCGACCGCGGCCTACCTCGGCATTTTCGTCCTGATGCTGCTCCTCCTGCCCGGCATGGGCGGCGAGGACGGCACGCAGGGGCTGGTGGGGGTGCTGCTGTTCCTGCTGGCGGTCGGGGGCTGCGGGCACGCGTTCCTGATCCGCCGCAAGGTGTTCGACCCGGACGGCCTGTCGGGGGTCGACAACGAGGCCGTCGTGGAGCGGGTGCGGCGTCAGCGGCTGCTGCGGGACAGGGCGCGGGAACTGGCCGGGTCCGACCCGGGGCTGGCCAAGGAGCTGCGGATCGGCCGCCCCGACCTGCCGCGCCAGTACAAGGACGGCGGGCTGATCGACGTGAACCACGCGCCGGCCGAGGTGCTGTCCCTGCTGCCGGGCATCACCCCGGAGCTGGCCGGGCGGATCGAGCGGGTGCGCGCGCAGACGGGCGGGTTCGTGTCGGCGGAGGAGCTGTCGGCCGTCGCGGGCCTGCCGCCGGCGCTCACGGCCGACGTCGCCGACTACGCCGTCTTCATTCCCTGAGAGCGGGTATGGGGCGGGCGTGACCGCCGCAAGGGACCGCGGGCGCGGGCGGCCCGGCGACCCGCTGGCCGAGTACCGGGGCAGGCGTGACGCCGAGCGCACGCCGGAGCCGGTGCCGGACGGGCCGGCGCTGCCCCGCGGCGACGACGACACGTTCGTCGTCCAGGAGCACCACGCCACCAGCCTGCACTGGGACCTGAGGCTGGAGCGGGACGGTGTGCTCGTCTCGTGGGCCGTCCCGAAGGGGCTGCCGTGGGACCCGGGGACGAACCACCTCGCCGTCCGGACCGAGGACCATCCGCTGGAGTACGCCTCCTTCGAGGGCGAGATCCCCCACGGCGAGTACGGCGCGGGAACGATGACGATCTGGGACCGCGGGACGTACGAGACGGAGAAGTGGTCCGATCGCGAGGTGAAGATCGTCGTCCATGGCGGGCGCGTGTCGGGGCGCTACGCGCTGTTCCGCACGCGCGACCGGAACTGGATGATCCACCGGATGGACCCGGCCGCCGACCCGGACGCCGAGCCGCTCCCGGCGGCGCTGCGCCCGATGCGCGCCGCGCGGCGGGCCCGGCTGCCCCGCGACGCCGCGGCGTGGGGCTTCGAGTTCGCGTTCGGCGGCGCGCGGCTGCTGGCCTACGCCGAGGGCGGCCGGACGCGGTTCACCGACGGCCGGGGCCGCCGGGTGGACGGGCCCGCCGGGCTGGGGCCGCGGCTCGGCGCGGCGCTCGGCTCCCGGCGGGCCGTGCTGGACGGCGAGCGCGCCGTGCTCGACGGCCGCGAGACGTACATGATCTTCGATCTGCCGCATCTGGACGGGCGGCCGATGCTGGAGGCCGGCTACCGCGAGCGCCGGGAGCGGCTCGACGAACTGGAGCTGGCGGGGCCGCTGTGGCGGACCGCGCCCTGGTTCCCGGGCGAGGGCGGCGCCGTCCGCGGCGCGGCGCGCGAGCGGGGCCTGCCGGGCGTGCTCGCCAAGCGGCTCGACTCCCGCTACGCGCCGGGAGAGGAGTCGGACGCCTGGCGGTTCATCCCGTCCTGAGCGGTCCGGCCCGCGTCGGGAGACGGCGCCCGCCGAGGGCAGGGCGCGTCACGAGGGGGCGAGCGTCGCGCCACGCCCGCCCCCTCCCCCGCCTTTCACGCGCCGCCGGGCGGCGAGCGGATCAGTACGCGACGGTGAAGCGCCGGCCCACGTGCTCGTTCTTCTCCAGCTCGTCGACCAGGGCGATGGCGTAGTCCTCGGCGCTGATGGAGCTGTTGCCCTCGGCGTCGGCGAGCACCTCGTCGCCGCCGACGCGGAACGTCCCGGTGCGCTCGCCGGGCTCGATGCTCGCGGCCGGCGAGAGGTAGGTCCAGTCCAGGTCGCCGGCCTCCGCGCGCACGAGCTCGAGCAGTTCCGCCTGCGCGAGGGCCTCGCCCTTGTAGAGGTCGGGGAAGCCGACGGTGTCCACCAGCCGGACGCCGGGGCCGGCCTCCAGGCTGCCCGCCCCGCCGACCACCACCAGGCGGCGGACGCCCGCCGCGCGCAGGCCGTCCAGCACGCCGCGCCCCGCGGCCAGGAGCGGTCCGGTCGCCTCCGAGCCGTCCCGGGGCGGCGCGACCGCGAGCACCACAGCGTCGTGCCCCGCGGCGAGGGCCGCCACGGCGGCGGAGTCGCCGGCGTCGGCCCGCTCCGTCCCGTCCGTCCCGCTCCGGGTGACGCCGGTGACGTCGTGGCCGCGCAGGCGCGCCTCACTCGCCACCCGCGCCCCGATCATCCCGCTGGCGCCGATCAGCAGAATCCTCATGCTCGTCCCTCCTCGAAGGTCGTCGGGCCTGACGGTATCCACCGGATACTGGTTACTTCAAAGTTCCATTGGTACCCTTCGGAAACCATGAAGGGCGACGCGTTCGATCCCGACTGTCCTACCCGCCTCATCCTCGATCGCATCGGGGACAAGTGGTCGGTCCTCGTCGTGCTCGGCCTGACCGGCGGCCCCCGCCGGTTCACCGAGCTGCGCGGCCTGATCGGCGGCGTCACGCCGAAGGTCCTCACCCAGACGCTGCGCGCCATGGAGCGCGACGGCCTGCTCACCCGGACGATCTTCGCCGAGGTCCCGCCCCGGGTCGAGTACGCGCTCACCCCGCTCGGGGCGTCCCTGCGACGGCCGATCGAGGCCATCGCCGCGTGGGCGGAGGAGAACGTCGAGGCCGTCGTGTCCGCCCGCGACCGGCACGACGCGCTGGCCTGACCCGGCCCTCCCACGGCCCGCCCCGGGCGTGGCGCCTCCTCCGCAGGCCGAGGAACCATCCCCCGCCGTCCCGCATCAAACGGACGTAGCGCCCGGTTCGGCGCGTCGCCCCGGAAAACGATCAGTACCGGGCTAGAGTCCGGCCGTACCGGCGGGACGGGCCACGCGGCGGACCGGGCGGCGGGCCGGGCGGGAAGGCGGGGATCGGCGCATGATGGGGAGGACGCACGCCCTGAGCGGCGCGCTCGCGTGGCTGGCGGCGGTTCCGGTGCTCGCCCAGGACCGGCTGCTGCACGACTACGCGGTCCACCTGTCCGCCGAGCAGGTGCTGGCCGGCTCCGTGGTGTGCGCGGGCGCGGCGATCCTGCCGGACATCGACCACCACAACGGGCGCATCGCCAACACGTTCGGGCCGATCACCCACCACATGTGCAAGTGGATCGGCAAGCTGTCGGGCGGGCACCGGCACGCCACCCACTCGATCCTGTTCGCGGGCGCCATGGGCTGGGCGATGGACGCGCTCGCCACCCACTACGTCTACGCCTGGTGGGCCTGCCTGTTCATGATCGTGGGCCTCGGGCTGCGCGGGGTCGGGCTGGACTTCGAGGGCCGCGAGCCCCAGTCCGCGCTCGCCGACTGCGCGCTGGCGGCGATCGCCGTCTGGCTGATGCACAAGATCGACATGAGCTTCGTCGGGTTCGCGGTCACCCTCGGCTGCCTCGCCCACGTCGCCGGGGACTGCCTGACGCCGAGGGGGTGCCCGGTGTTCTGGCCGCTGCCCTGGCGGATCGACGTCCCGCTGATCCCGCGCACCGACGGCAAGGTCGAACGCTGGGTCGTCGCCCCGCTGCTCAGCGTGGGGATCGCGATCATGGCCGTCCGGTCCGTGCTCGGCGACGTCACCACCCGCTGGCTGACCAAGGGCTGACCGGCGGCAGGCGGGGGGCCGGTCGGAGGCCGGTCAGCCGATCACGTCCGGGTACATGTCGCATTTGAGCCTCAGGATGTATCGGTCCCGGTCCGGATCATCGGCCAGGAACACGACGCGCACCCCCGGGACGGCCTCCGCCGTGCAGGCGACCTGCGCCCGCGCGGCACGGGTCCAGGGACGCCTGGAGGCGGGCGGCATGTCGCGTACGTAGATGGTGATCGCCCCCGGCCGTCCCTCCGAGCGCACCTGGAGACGGCCGTCCACCGGAACCTCGGTGTGCAGGCCCTGCCGCCGCTCGGCGGACGTCAGCGGAACGCCGAGCTGGGTGACCGCGAGCAGCGGATGCCCCGGCAGGCCCGGCCGCACCACGGGCGTGAGCCGCCGCCCGCGCAGCAGGTAGACCGTAAGGGGGGCGGCGTTCCCTTCGGCGATCGGCTTGTCGCCCGCGCTGATGATCCCGGTCGGCCGCACGCCGCAGCCGGCCACGGCTCCGAGGAGCGCCGGCAGCACCGCCGCGCCGGCGACCGCGCGGGCCGCCCGTGCCACGCGCACACGCCTCATGTCTCTCCTTCCCCTGGCCGCTCCCTGGGCAGCCACAGCGTGAACTCCGCTCCCCCGCCGGGCCGGTTCGCCGCCTCCAGCGTCCCGCCGTGCAGGAGGGCGTTCTCCTTGGCGATGGAAAGGCCCAGGCCGCTGCCCTCGCTGCGCGAGCGCGCCGCCTCGGCCTTGACGAACCGGTCGAAGACCACGCCGGTGAGGTCGCCGGGCAGGCCGGGGCCACGGTCTGCGACCACCAGCTCGATCCCGGCGGCGCCCGCCCGAACCGCCGGCCCGAACCGCAGGACGACCGGTGGCCCGCCATGCCGCAGCGCGTTGCCGACGAGGTTGGCGACCACGACGTCGAACCGCCGCGGGTCGAGCCGGGCGGACAGGCCCGCGGGACCGCGCACCGCGACCCGTCCCGACCATCCCCGCGAGCTCAGCGTCGCGGCCACCTCCTCGGCGACGTTCACCTCGTCCAGGACGAGCGCGGCGACGCCCGCGTCGAACCGGCTGATCTCGATGAGGTGCTCGACCAGCTGCCCGAGCCGGCGCGTCTCGCGCGCGACGAGCCGGGCCGCCGCGTCGTCCCCGTCCACCGTGCCGGCCTCCTCGGCGAGGACGTCCGTCACGGCGATCATCGAGGTGAGCGGGGTGCGCAGCTCGTGCGAGACGTCCGCGACGAAGCGCCGGGACGCGGTCTCCATCGCGCGCAGCTCGGTCACCGTCCGCTCCAGCGCCTCGGCCGTCCGGTTGAAGGTCCGGGCGAGGTCGGCGAGCTCGTCGCGGCCGCGCACCGCGACCCGGATCTGCAGCTCGCCGGCGCCGAGCGCGCGGGCGGCGGCGCCGAGGCGGCGCACCGGGCGCAGCACGCCGCGGGTGGCCAGCAGCGCGAGCGCCAGGGCGGGCAGCAGCGCCAGCAGGTTCTCCACCAGCAGCGCCCGGGTCAGCACGTCGAGGTCGGCGGCCTCGCGGTGCAGGTTCGCCGTGACGAACACCATCGGCGGCGTCGTGCGGGCCGGTTCGTCCACGGTGGTCCGGTACCCGGTGACGTGGGCTCCGACCAGCAGGTACGGCGTGCCGTGGTGGGTGAGGCGCTGGAACACCACGCCCCGCATCGCGCGCCGGGCGAACTCCCGGCCGACCGGCACCGGCAGCTCGCCCGGCACCGGCACCGGCACCGTCCCGTCGAGCGGCACCTGGAGCGTCACCGCCGTGCGGCCCGGCGCCCGGCCGAGCGCCTCCTCCAGCTCGGCGCCGATCATGAAGCCGACGTCGGGCGGCAGCTCCGGCGGGATCTGCCGGCCGAGCGTCTGCCGGACGTCGTTCAGCACCGCGTCCTGGGCCCGCTGGAGCATCACCCGGCGCAGCAGGACGTAGGAGACCCCGGAGGCCAGCACCGAGGCCAGCAGCGCGACCGCGGTGAACGCCGCCGCCAGCCGCACCCGCAGCCCGGTGAACCAGCGGTGCCCGACGCCCCGCCCGCGCCGCCGCACCCGGCTCCGCAGCCCGCCGATCACCGCGCCGCGAACCGGTAGCCGAAGCCCCGCACGGTCTCGATCAGCCGCGGCTCGGCGGGCTCGTCCTCGACCTTGGCCCGCACCCGCTGCACGCACGCGTCCACCAGCCGCGAGTCCCCCGGATGGGTGTGCTCCCACACCGCGGCGAGCAGTTGCCGGCGGCTCAGCGTCAGGCCCGGCCGCCGGCTCAGCTCCAGCAGCAGCCGCAGCTCGGTCGGCGTGAGCCGGACGTCGGCGCCCGCCTTGGTCACCTTCAGCGAGGCCCGGTCGATGACGAGGTCGCCGTGCACGGTCCGGTCCAGCCGGGTCAGGTCGGCACGGCGCAGCACCGCGCGGATGCGGGCGTCCAGCACCCGCGGCTCGACCGGCTTGACGACGTAGTCGTCCGCGCCCGCCTCCAGGCCGAGCACCACGTCCAGGTCGTCGCCGCGCGCGGTGAGCAGGATGACCGGGAGGGCGTCGTCGCGGCGGATCCGCCGGCACACCTCGATCCCGTCGACGCCCGGCAGCATCACGTCCAGGAGGGCGATCTCCGGGCGGCGGGCGCGCAGCGCCGCCAGCCCGTCCTCGCCGGTGGCCCGGGAGGTCACGCTGTGCCCCAGCCGGGTCAGCGCGAGCTCCAGCGCCGTCCGGGCCGAGGGGTCGTCCTCGACGAAGAGAATGCTCGCCACCCGCACATTATCGGACACCGTGATCGCCCCTCCCGCGCATGTCACGAGATCCGGACAAATCCCGGACAAGATCATGACAGCCGGCGGTGAACGTGGGGCGCATGACGCTCGTGATCGCGCCGCCCCGGCGGTCCGTCCCGCCCGGCACCGCCCGCCGTCCCCGGGCGCTGCCCTGGCTGATCGCCGCGGGCGTGCTCGCCCAGGTGGCCGTCCGGCTGTGGTTCGCCCGCGCGCGGACGTCCCCCGTGGCGAACCCGGACGAGACCGGCTACCTGCTCGCGGCACGCTGGCTGGCCGGCGGGCACGGCGGCGACATGTCCTTCAACACCTTCTACCAGGCCGGGTATCCCCTGCTGCTGACGCCGGTGTACTGGCTGACCCACGACCCGGTCACCGTCTACACGGCCGTCATGGTGATCAACGCGGCGGTGGGCGCGGCGTTGTTCCCGCTCGGATACCTCGCGGCGCGGCGGCTCGGCCTCGGCCGGCGCGCCGCGCTGCCGCTCGCCTGGGGCGCGGCGCTGCTGCCCGCGACGACGTTCTTCGGCGCGTTCGCGCTCACCGACGCGGTGCTGCCGACCGTGGTGCTCGGTTGGCTGCTGGCGCTGGACCGGTTCGCGCGGACCGGGCGGGCTCGGCACGCCGTGGCGGCGAGCCTCGTCGTGTCGTACGCGGCGGTCGTCCACACCCGGGGCGCGGTGCTGCTGGCCGTGCACGCCGCCGCGCTGGGCTCCCTCGTGATCGGCTCCCTCGTCCTGGGCTCCCTCGCGCTGACCGGCCGCGCGGCCTCCGGAGGCGCCCCGTCCGGGGACACCGCGTCCAGGGGCGGCGTGCTCAGGCGCCGGTTCGCCGCGGCGCGCGCGGCGCTGCCCGGCCCGCGGGCGGCGCTGACCGGCCTCGCCGTCACCGTCGCCGGATACGCGGCGGGCGCCGCGCTCAACGCCCGGCTGCGCGCGGAACTGTACCCGGACGGCGTCCGCGACCTCGCGGCCATGACGCGGTTGCGGATCAGCACGCCCGACGGGCAGGCGTGGGCCCTGTCGGGCGCCGCGGGCCAGTTCTGGTACCTGGCCGTCGGCACCTGGGGGCTCGGCGGGGTCGGTCTCGCCGTCGTCGCCGCGGCCGTGCTGCGCCGCCGGACCCCGGCGCCGGAGCGGGCGGTCGCGGCGGTGCTGCTGGCCGCGACCTGCTGCGTCGCCTACGCCTCGTCGGCCGCGCTCAACGACGAGCACCGGGTCGGCAACTTCGCCTACGGCCGCTACCTGTCGTGCTTCGCCCTGGTCTACGCGCTCGCGGGCGCGGCGGCCCTGCTGCGGCCCGGCGCACGCGCGGCGCTGCGCAGCGCCGCGGGGGCGGCCGTCATCGTGGCCGGGACGGGCGCGTGGGTGACGGCCTACGCCGGCGACCGGCTGCGCACGCACGCGTTCATCGGGTTCGACTTCCCGGAGACCTCGTTCCTGACCGCCGACCGCACGGCGCTGCACCTGCCCGCGGCCTCGCTCGCCGCGCTCGGGCTGCTGGCCGCCCTGCTGGCCCTCGGGCGGCTGCCCCGCCGGCACGCCGCCGCGGCGGTGGCGGCCGCCCTCGCCTGCGTCAACCTGGCCGCGATGACGTTCATCATGGGCCCGGACAACCGGCGCGTCCGGCCCGCGCCTCCCCTGCCCGGTCCCGCCGCGGGCGGGGTGCTGCAGGACCGCGCCCTCGACTGGCGGATCCGCACCCTCCTGGTGCACTCCACGTGGTGGACGAGGATCGGCTGGACGGACGTCCGCCAGGGCCGCCCTCCCGCGCCGGGCGTCTGCACGGTGATCGTGGCACTACCCAAGGGGACGCCTCCTGAGGCGTCCTGGCCGGCCCACCCGGCGGGCTGGCGGCCGCACCCGGGCTCCGCGTGGGCGATCGGCTGGGTGGCCTGGCAGGCGCCGTCCTGCCCGGCACGGTGACACCGGGCGGGACGGCCGGGGCCGGCCCGGGGCCGGCCGGGGTCAGTAGCGGGTCACGAGCGCGATGCGGTCGTGGTCGACGAGGAAGCCGTCGGAGACGAACGTGACCTCCCCGCCGTACTCCAGCGCGGTCTCGATCACGTCGTCCACCGCGTCGTCGATGACGTCGGCGCCCTTGAGCACGCCGGGCATGCCGTCCACGGGGACGAGCTCGCCGCGGGTCCTGACCGCGGGCGCGTAGTACCCGCGCTCGACCACCAGGTGCTCGCCGCGGCCCTCCTCCACCAGCCGGGCGACCTCGCACAGCCCGCCGGCGTAGCGCTGGAGGCCGCGCGCGGCCTCCAGCTCGGCCAGCGTCCCGACCTCGCGCCGGTCCTCGTAGGCGGCCAGCGCGGGCCGGGCGGCCTCGGCCAGCGTGCTCGCCGTCGCGCCCTCGTAGCTGCCGTCCACCCGGCCCGCGACGCCGATGTTCGGCCCGGCGACCTCGTCGAAGTACGCCTGGTGGCGGGTCACGCCCGCGACCAGCAGGGGACGGCGGTCGCGCGCGAGGATCCGGTCCAGGTCGCGGGCGACCTCGCGCATGAGCTGGCGGTGCCGTTCGTCGCCGTTCGGCGCGCCGCCCCGCGAGTGCCGCCCCGACCCCTCCTCGTCGATCGGGGCGGGCGCGACCGGGAAGCCGCCGCCGACGTGCTCGGTGAGCTCCTCGCCCTGCCCGTCCCACAGGCGGGTCCGCTGGTCGGAGAGGGTGAGCAGCCAGTAACGCCGGGTGCGGGTGTAGGCGGCGACGAGGTCCCGGGTGGCGAACCCGGTGTCCACGATGACCCGCTCGTCGACCGGCTGGCCGATCGTGAACGCGTGGTGCTCGCCGCCGGGCGCGGCGAACAGGACCAGCCCGTCCGCCAGGTGGCGCGGATCCACCTCGGCCGCCGCCCCCTCCAGGCCCCGCATCACCTGGTCGGCGGCCTCGGTTCCGACCCGGACGTCGTCGTGCAGCCGGTGCCGCGCCGCGGCCAGCAGGTTGCGGAGCCGGATCGGATCCTGCCGGTCGCCCGGCGCGGCGCGGTGCGTGGGCATCAGCACCGAGACGGCGGGGTAGCTTCGCGGCTTGCGCAGTTCGGAGAGCGTGGCAGCGTCCATGATCCCCCGATCAGTGGCCGTTTTCTCTTCTGTCTCTTTTCTAACGACTCGCAGGTAAACGAGGTGTAAGCGGCGTTCGACGATCGGACCGCCCGCCGTCAGGCGGGGACGATGAACCCCGTCTCGTAGGCCAGGATCACCGCCTGCGTCCGGTCCCGGGCCTGGAGCTTGGCCAGGATGTTGCCGACGTGGGTCTTGACGGTCTGCGTGCTGACGAACAGCTCCTGGGCGATCTCGGCGTTCGACCGGCCCTTGGCCATCAGCCGCAGCACGTCCGACTCCCGATCGGTGAGCCGGCCGTGCCAGCGGCCCCCCGGCGCGGCCTCCGCGGCGGGGCCGTGCGAGGCGGCCAGCGCGCGGATCGCCGCCGGGAACAGCAGGCTGTCGCCGTGCGCGACCGTCCGGATCGCCCGCAGGATCTCCTCCGGGCGCGTCCGCTTGAGCAGGAACCCGCTCGCCCCCGCCTTCAGCGCGTCGTAGACGTACTCGTCGTTCTCGAAGGTGGTGACGACGATGATCCGCGGCGGCTCCGGCACCGTGCCGAGCAGGTGCCGGGTGGCCTGGATGCCGTCGAGCCGCGGCATCCGCACGTCCATCAGCACGATGTCGGGGCGCAGCCGCGCCACGGCGTCGGGCACCTCCGCCCCGTCGCCCGCCTCGCCCACCACCGACAGGTCGTCCTCGGCGTTGATGATGGCCGCGAGCCCCGCCCTGATCAGCCGTTCGTCGTCGACCAGCAGCACCTTGAGCGTCATGTTCCGGACCTTAGCGGCAGCGAGACCCGTACCCGCCAGCGCTCCCCGTCCGGGCCCGCCGCCAGCTCGCCGCGCAGCACGGTCGCGCGCTCGCGGATCCCGTTCAGGCCGCGCCCGCCGCCGTGCCGCGCCTCGGCGCCGGCCGGCGCGCCGAGCGGGTTGCTGATCTCCATCTCCAGCCGCTCCCCGGCCACCCCGAGGCGCAGCCGCACCGGCACCTTCCCCGCGTGCCGCAGCGCGTTGGTGAGCGCCTCCTGGACGATCCGGTACGCCTCCCGGGAGACCGCCGCGGGCACGTCCGCGACCTCGGCGGCCACCTCCGCGTCGAGTTCCACCCCGGCGATCCGGGTCTGCTCCAGCAGCCGCCCGAGATCCTTCAGCGTCGGCTGCGGGGCCGTCCGGGAGGGGTCCTCGCGCAGCAGCCCGAGGACGTGGTCGAGGTCCTCCAGCGCCGCCCGCGCGGACTCCTCGATCGCGCCGAGCGCCTCCCGGGCGAACGCCGGGTCGCTGTCGAGCACCCGTCCCGCCGCCCCGGCCTGCAACGTCACCACGCTGAGCGCGTGGCCGACCGAGTCGTGCAGCTCCCGGGCCAGCCGGTTGCGCTCGGCGAGCCGGACCGCCCGCGCCTCCGCGTCCGCGAGCCGCTCCGCCGCGGACGGCCCGAGGAAGAACGGCGCCAGCCGGGACAGCCCCGCGCCCGCGCCAACGATCACCGCCAGCAGCGCCGCCAGCGCCGCGCACCCGGCGAGCGGCACCGCCCACTGCGACACGTCCCGCAGACCCCACGTCTCCAGCAGGCGCTCGTCCCAGTCCGCCGCCGGGGCCAGCAGGAGGACGAACGCCATCGGCGGCACCGCGAGGCTGAGACCGCTGACGATCACGCCCGTGTACAGGTGCAGGCCGAACCAGGCGGCGGCGCGGAACCGGCTCTCCCACGAGCGGGCCGGGCCCGGGACGAGCGCCGCGGCGGGCCCGGCGAGCAGTTCCCTGGCCAGCGAGCCCTCCAGCAGCCGCACCGTCGGCACCAGCCCGGTCACGAAGACGGCCGCTCCGGGGAGGAGCAGCAGCATCACCAGCCCCTTCACCGCCTTCTCGTCGGACGGGAGGCTGGAGACGAGGCTGACCGACACGAACCAGTACGGCATGAGCAGCGCGCCGCCCACGACCAGGTGGGACCACCGCCGCCAGGTCGTCCGCTCGATCAGCGGCCGGAGAACGCGGGTCACCCCCCGATCCTCGCAGACCGGGAGGTCACCGCCCTCCCCCGCTCGGGTGAGGCGCCGCGCCGCTCAGGACTCGACCGACTCGCCCTTTCCGTCGCCGTCCTTGGCGAGCCGGTCCCGCTCGGCGAGCTTGGCGAGCCTGGCGTTGTAGGCGGCCAGCTCGTCGGTCGCCGGATCGCCCCCGGCGGCCTCGGCGCGGTCGGCGCGCCGGTCCATGCGCCGGGCCTGCCGCTGGTCGTCGAAGTACCACTGGAACGCCAGCACGATCAGGACGATGAAGGTGGGGATCTCGCCGAAGCCCCAGGCGATCGCGCCGCCGGTGTGCTGGTCCTTCAGGATCGTCGTCCCCCACGGCGGGTCGACCGCGGTGTACCAGCTCCGCGCGAGCGGCTGGCTCAGGTTCATCAGCGCGATGCCGAAGAACGCGTGGAACGGCATCGTGACGAACAGCAGCAGCAGCCGTCCCGGGTAGGGCAGCTTCCTCGGCGCGGGGTCGACGCCGAGGAGCACCCAGAAGAACAGCGAACCGGCGAGCAGGAAGTGCAGCGTCATCGCGATGTGCCCGAGGTGGTTGCGCATCGCGCTCTCGAACAGCGGCGTGAAGTACAGCACGAACGTGCCCGCCACGAAGATCCCCGTGGCGACGCCGGGATGCGCGACGACCGCGGTGAAGCGGCTGCGCAGCGCCGCGCTCAGCCACTCGCGCGGGCCGCGGTCGCCGCGGACCTTGGCGGGCTTCAGCGCGCGCAGGGCGAGCGTCACCGGGGCGCCGAGGACCAGGAAGATCGGTGTCAGCATGTTCAGCACCATGTGCTGCGCCATGTGGACGCTGAACAGGATCGGGGCGTAGGTGCCCACCCCGGACTCGGTGGCGATCACGATCGTCAGCAGGCCGACCAGCCACGACACGGTGCGGCCGAGCGGCCAGGAGTCGCCGCGGCGGCGCAGGCGCACCACGGCGCCGAGGTAGAGGGCGCCGAGGACGGCGACCAGGGCGGCGAAGAAGAGGTCGAACTCCCACAGCGTCGCCAGCCGGCCGGGCGTGATCGGCGGCGGCATGTCGTAGCCGATCAGAGCCTTGACCGGGCTCTCGTCCTCGGTCGGCGCGGGCGGCGCGGTGCGGGCCAGCGCCACGGCCAGGCCCATGGTGGCCGCCATCACGGCGGTCTCGACGCCGGCGAGGCGCCGGAACGCCCCCGGCTCGCGCCGGGCGAGCGCGGGCAGCGTGCGCCTGCGGTGCCACCAGCCGAACCAGCCGAGGGCGCCGAACGCGATGATCTTGCCGAGCGCCAGCCGGCCGTAGTCGGTGTCCACCAGTTCCGCCGGGTCGGGCAGGCGGGCGATGACGTTGATCAGGCCGCTGGCGCCGACGGTGACGTAGCACCACAGGGCCATCGTGCTGAACCGCTCGGCCATCACCGCGAGCCTGCCGCGGCCGAGCAGCGCGTGCACCGTGACCAGCGCGAGCCCGCCGACCCACGGCGCGACCGCCGCGACGTGCAGCGCCACGCCGGTGACCGCGACCGAGTGGTTGGCGGCCGAGGCGGAGTGCCCGGTCAGCGGCGGGGGCAGCAGCGCGGCGCCGGCCATCGCCAGCAGCCCGAACGCGGCGGCCGGCGTGGCGGTGGTCCGGGCCAGCAGCGCCACGACCACCGCGACCAGCACGACGAGCATCAGCGCGGTGCCCTGCGGCAGCGAGCCGACGTAGCTGCTCAGCTCGCTGCCGGTGAGGACGTCGCCGACCGGCTGGCCGAGCACGTCGGCGACCGTGAACACCAGGGTGGCCGCCGCGGCGGCGGCCCAGCCGGCGGCGAGCCAGGACGCGGCGCGCAGGTAGCCGACGGCGTCGGCCGACAGCCGGCCGGCGTTGCGCCCGCCCTCCAGCGGGAGCAGCGCGGCCGCGGCCAGCAGGGCCCCGACGGTCAGCGCCGCGGCCAGGTCCATGACGGTCCGCGAGACCGGCAGGCCCCACCGGGTGACGACCCCGGCGTCGCCGAGCCCGGGGATGACCTTCTCGGTGACCGACCCGCCGAGCAGGAGCCCGGCCACGAGGACCGCGAGCGAGGCGGCCAGCGCGACGGCCGCGGTGCGCAGGACGCCCAGGCTGCCCTTAGTCACCGCTACTCACCGCTGCCGGCCGCCTGGTGCCGGCGCTTGGCGCGGTACACGATGCCGACGCCGATCCCGATGCCGATCAGCACGCCCGCGCCGACGAGCACCCACAGGACGGTGTTCGAGCCCCCGTCGTCCTTCTTCTTCTCGGCCGCCTGCTCCTGGTCGATCTTGAGCGGCTTCTCGTTCGCGTCGGCCGCCGCGCCCGTCTGCTCCTGGGACCCGACGCCGCCGGCGCTGGGCTTGGCCTCGGGCGCCTCGCTCGTCGCACCGCCCTCGGCGCCGCCGGACCCGGCGGTCGCGGTGAAGTTCAGCTCGTCGCCCTCGATCGGGTGCCCGTCCTCGCCGACCACCCGGTAGGCGACCGTGTAGGACCCGGCGGGCAGCGCCCCGGTGAGCTTCTGGGTGACCGTCGTCCCGGCGCGCTCGGCCGCGCCGGCCTGGAACGTCTTGCCGCCGGGGCCCTTCACGACGACCTTGGCGACCTTGATCTCGTCGCTGAAGACGAGCTTGACCTCGCTGACGGGCCCGGCCGTGGCGCCCTTGCCCGGCGTGCTGCTCACCAGCCGGGTGTGGGCGAGCGCGGGCGTGGCGGTGCCGGCCCCGAGGGCGACGGCGAGGGCGGCGACGAGGCCGATGCGGCGCAGCGGCCGAGGGAGCGTGAGGTTCTTCATCGGTGGCCGGGTTCTCCAGTCGGTCAGGGGTGGCCCCTAGCCTACTGACGCACCGGGGTTGCGCCAGACCGCCTCGATCTCACCCGCATCCGCAGTCGCAATCACAACAATCGCAGCAGTCACAGCAATCACAGCAGCCGTCACAACCGTCATCGCAGTGACGGGTGCACCAGCACCGATCACCGCAGCTCTTGTCGTAGTGCTTGCTCCATTCGGGCTGGAAGACCCCGCAGGTGACACAGACGGCCGTCCCGGTCAGGCAGGGCACGGGAAAGCCCGGCCTAGGCCGCCGATGACCGAAATGGGAGCCGCCTCCGCCGTGCGGCGGCAGCCAGTCCCCACCGCCGCCGCCATGACCGCCCTGGGGCGGGTACCCGCCCTGCTGCGGAGGCCCGGGCGGAGGGTAGTGCCCCGGGTGGGCGGGTGGAGCGTTCCCGTAGGGCGGCCGGCCCGGCGGCGGGTACGCGGCGAACACCTGGTCGGCGGAACGGCGCACCTCCCGCCCCAGCAGCGCCCGGACGAGCCGCGGGTTCTCCATCTCCACGTCCGCGAGCGCGAGCCGCAGCCCCCGCAGCGCGTCGTCGGCCCGGCTTCGGGCCTCGGCGGGCGTCGTCCCGGTCGCCAGGAGGGGGTTGTAGGCGCCCGCCTCCAGGTCGTCCGCGACGTCCTCGACGGCGTCGATCAGGTGCGCGAGGCGCCCGAAGAGGCGGCCCGCCTCGGCGAGCGGCTCCGCGTTCTCCTCCCGGCCGGCCAGGACGGCCGTGTGCGCGAACACCGCCGCGACGGCCGTCTCGGTGGGCTCGGTCAGCTCCGTCAGGCTCAGGCCCGGCTCCGCCTCCAGGAGCGGCTGGCGGGCGACCGCGTCGCGCAGCACCGCCGGGTCGAAGCCCAGCGCCGCGCCGGTCCGGCCGCCCGCGGCGTCCCAGCGCCCGGCCATCCGGCCCGCCGCG
>NZ_CAACVB010000103.1 GCF_900659635.1 Actinomadura roseirufa
GATGTTCGCGCCCTCCGCGCGCGGCCTGCCCACGCGGCTGTACGTGGCGGGCGACCGCGGCGTCGACGTGGTGGACCCCCGCACGCTCCGCGTCGTCCGGCGGCTGCCGCTCGGGCCGGTCGCGCGCGTCGTCCCGTCCTGGAACCTGCGGCTGCTGTGGGCGGCGGGCGCCGCGCGGAGCGCACTCGTCCCGATCGGCCCGCGCCGGGGCGGGCAGGGCACGCCGGTCGCGGCCGGCGGTGCCGGCGGGCCGTACTTCACACCGGACGGACGGGACGCGCTCATCCTGGCCGGGCCGGCGCGCCGCGTCGACGTCCGCGACCCGCGGACGATGCTGCCGCGCGCGTCGCTGCCGCTGCCGTGCGCGGCGCGGTACGCCGACTTCACCCCGGACGGCGCGTCCCTGGTGGCGACGTGCCCCGCCGGTGGGCTCGTCCGGGTGGACGTGGCGCGCCGCCGCGTCACCGGGACGGCGCGGCTGCCGGCCGGCGCGCGCCCCGGCGACCTGCGGCTGTCCCCGGACGGCACCGCCTTCTACGTGGCGGACGCGGCGCGCGGCGGCGTGTGGCTGGTGGACGCGCGGCGGCTCGCCCCGGTGGGCTTCGTGCCGACGGCGCCCGGCGCGCGGCGCCTGTCGGTCAGCCGGGACACGCGCCGCCTGTTCGTGCTGGGCGGCGGGACCCTCGCCACCGTCGACGTCCGGACCCGGCTGGTCACCGCCCGCTGGCCGCTCCCGGGCGGCGGGTCGCCCGTGCCGGGCGGCGTGTCGGCCGGCGGGGCGGCGCTGTGGCTCGCCGACCCCACCGGGCTCGTCTACGCGCTGTCCACCCGCACCGGGCGGGTGCTGCGCAGCGCGCGCTTGGGCGGGCGCCCGGCGGGACTGACCGTCCACCCCCAGCCGGGCCGTTTCTCGCTGGGCGGCACCGGCCTCTACCGCTGAGGCCCGTGCCGCGCCCGCCTCGGCGCGGCGGGCTCCGGAGTCAGCGCGAGCCGACCCGGTGCCATTCGGGGACGAGCTCCTCCACCAGCGCCTCCGTCTCGGGCTGCAGCTGTTCGTGGAACGGGTCGCGGGCGACGCGGGCGCGAAGCTCGTCGGCGACGGCGCGGACCTCGCCGGGGTCGCCGGTGGCGTCGGTCGCGCGGAGCAGGTCGCGCCACAGACCCTCGTCCTCGGGGGCGAGCCGCAGCCCCGCCCGCGCGGCGGCGATCGCGCCGCGCGGGTCGCCCTCGTCCAGCCGCAGGACCACGAGCCGGTGCGCGACGTCCACGACCCGCGCCGCCGCCTCGTACTCAAGGTCGTGGGAGGCGAGCCAGGCGTACCGGCCGCGCGGCCGGTCGGCCAGCAGCGGGCCGCGGACCAGGTCCAGCGCGTAGGACATGTAGGCGGTCTCGGACTCGGGCTCGGCGGCCGAGCGCCACACCAGCCAGCGGAACACCGCGAGGTCGACGCGGACCTCCGAGCCGAGCCTGATCCGGCCGCGGTCGTCGTAGTACAGGTTGGGCCGGCCACGGGCGTCGCGGCCGAGCCAGTCCGACACCCGCGCCACGCACGCGTCGCGGACGCCGGCGCTGACGCCGCGCGGCCACACCGCGCCGCCGAGCACCGTCGGGTGGACGCCGTTCGGGTGGGCGGCGAGATAGACCAGGACCTCGGTGCACAGGGCGCGGCGGCTCTCGTCCATCGGGCCGGGCGCCTCCACCTCGATGGGGCCGAGGATCCGGATGTCGGCCGAGGGCTGCTGCGTCGCGGGCGGTTCGGGGCCGCCGCCGGGCTCGGGCAGCGGCACCGACTCCAGCCGGTCCGCCGTCCGGAACAGCTCGAAGACGCCCCGGTAGTGCTCGTCGGCGACGAGCTGCGCGTCGACCTCGAAGCCGAGCACGCCGGCGTGGAGCCGGCCGGCGGCGTCGACGTCCCAGGTCCAGGTGGCGCCCTGCACGTCGCCGGGGACGAGGTAGCCCGCCGCCATCCGGGTACCGGTGCGGGCCAGCGCGACGAGCCGGTCGGCCTCCCGCTCGGACGGCTCGTCCGCCATGACCAGGTAGTGCGGCATCCACGCCTCGCCGAACACGCCGCGGCTGCGGCCGGTGAGCACCGACTCGACGCCGGACGCGGCGAGCGCCTGCCGCACCTCTTCGCCGCGGCCCTCCAGCTCCGGCAGCGCGTCCGCGAGGGTCGCGACGGCGCGGATCCGGTCGGGGGCGATCTCCGCGAGGCCCTCGCCGAGCTCGGCGCCGAACCCGACCAGCGTGATCCGCATGTGGTCGGACCAGCGGTTGGTCGCCAGCTCCAGCGCGATCGCGGCGAGCACGCCGCGGCGGGCGTCCTCGGGGCCGCGGACGGCGACCAGGCCGTGCGCGGCCTCCAGGTCGACGAGGATCCGGCCGTTCTCGTTCGTGCCGATCGAGACGAGGCCCGGGTAGGGGGCGAGGACGTCGCCGAGGTCGGACGCCTCGATCCCGGCCATCGCGTCGGCGCGCAGCCGCCACACCTGGCCGTCGTCGAACGCCTGCCACGGCGCGGGCGGGTTCCGGTCGGCGGGCGCGATCCACAGGTCGAGGCTCTCCCGGCCGAGGTGCACGCCGTAGACGGTGGGCAGCGCGCGGCCGCCCGCCGCCATGGACTTCGACAGGTGCCGCAGCCCGGCGTCCAGCAGCCGCGCCGCCGCGTCGTCGGCACCGAACCGCAGCGCCCGCTCGGTCTGCGCCGCGGCCCCCTCCGGCCGCACGATCATGTGCCCGAACGCGCGGTTCCACATCTGGGTGCGGCGGCGCCGGCCGAGCGCCGCCAGCAGCCCGGCGGCCAGCAGCGACGCCGCGGCCAGGCCCTGCGGCCAGTCCAGGTCGAAGGAGGTGGAGGGCTGCTCGTAGGCGGCGCCCGGCGGCTCGGTCCGCCCGGCGGGGCCGTCGGCGCCGCCGTGCGCGGGCGGGTGCTCGGGGCTCGGCTCGGCCCGCTGCCCGCTCTTCCGCCCGGCGTCAGGGGCGGGCTTCGGCACGGCCTTCTGCCGGGTCTTCTGCTCGGTCGCGGGCTCCGGCTCGTTCGCGCGGGCGGGACCGGCCTTGTGCGGGTCGGCGTGCGGGTGCGTCGCGACCGGCTTCTGCGCCTCGGGCTTCTGCGCCTCCGGTTTCTGGGCCTCGGGCTTCTGGGCCTCCGGCTTGTGCGCGTCGGGTGTGCGCGGAGCCGGGGCGTGCGGGGCCCGCGGGCGCGGCTCGGGCGCGTCCCGCTTGGGGGCGTGCCCGTACCGGAAGTAGTCGTCGAGATCGTGGACGGGCACGACCTGCGCGCCCTTGGCGTCCGCGGGCATCTCCAGGATCCAGCCGGGCCGGATCAGGCTGGCCATGCCGAGCCTGCTGCCGTCGGGCTGGACGCGGTTCTTGTTGAGATCGTGGATCTCCTTGTAGCGGCGTCCCTCCCCCAGGCACTTCTCGGCGATCTCCCACAGGCTCTCGTGGTGGCGGCCCTCGGGCGGACGCACCCGGTAGATCTTGGTGGTGCGGGCCTCCCGGGCCGGGTGCGCGGCGTGCTCGGCGGTCTCCCCCGCGGGCGCGGCGTCGGGCTGCCGCGGCGCGTCCGAAACCCGGTGGAACTCCTGCGACTGGGTCTGCGGCTGGGGCGCGACGGGCCGCTGCTGCGACAGGGCCCCGGGCGCGAACGCGGGCATGATCACGCTGGTGGCGGTGAACAAGAGCAGCGCCGTGGCCACCAGGCGGTGGACGAGCGACTGCGTCCCGCCGGCGAGCGGCACCCGCGCGGGCACGCCGACGCCGCGGATCCCCGCGTACACCTCGACGGCCACGCAGAGGACGAGCTGGATCCACGCCAGCCACACCAGCACCACGAGGATCGTGATGACCGCGCCGGGCCCGATCCGGTGGGTGAGGTCGGACGCCGCGGGCAGGTGCGCGGGGACCCGCGACCCCAGGAACGTGATCAGCGCGTAGGGCACGCCCCCGACCAGCGCCGCCAGCGCGGCGACCGCGCCGAGGCCGGCGAGCACGTCGGCCGGGCTGCGACGCCCTCTCACCCGCACGGGCCTCCGCGACCCGTTCCGCGTCACCATCGCGCCCCCGCCGATCGCCGGTCTCTGGACGTCGCCCCAATCGTAGACATGTCTCTCACCGGTCGTCGCCCCCCGTGACCGGATGGGCCGTCGCGGTGGAGGTCATGACGAAGTCGCCGAAGCCGGGGATGATGCCGAGGAGCTGCGGCCGGACCCGGATCTCGACGGTGACGGCCACCTCCCGCGCGTCCGCGTCACAGGAGGATTTCGCGACCTGGTCGCCGTAGGAGGCGAGCAGGTCGCACGCGGCGGCGCGGGCCCGCTCCGGCTGGACGGCGGGCTCGCCGGTCGCGCGCAGCGCGTCGGTGTCGATCTCGTTGGCGCCCGCGCGGGCGGCCTGCTCGGCCATGTCGGCGGCGCGCTGCCGGGCGTGGATGGCGAGGCCGCCGTCCACGAGCAGGCCCGCGAGCATGAACACGACGGGGGTGAACAGCACCACGTACAGCGCGACCGATCCACGGTCGCGGCCCCCGGTGCTCGCCGGAACGGGCGCGCGGCGCCGGGACGGCGCGCTCATCGCGGCTCCTCCCCATCGCCCTCGCCGTCGCCCTCGTCGCCGGGTTCGGTGCCCCGGTAGGTGTAGGTGTCGATCGGGGCGACCGCGTGGCCCCGCAGCCGCTTGCTGCCGGGGAGCCCGATGAACGACAGGTCGCCGAGGTCGACGTCGCAGACGATGTTCACCTCGACGCGGCCGCCGGGGCGCCACTCGCCGACCTCGGTTTTCACGACGGGGCCGCCCGAGCACCAGTCGTGCCCCTTGAGGCCCGCCTTGGCGGCCTGGTCGGCGAGGTACTGCGCGGACGGGGCGCTGCGCGCGATGGACGCGGCGCGCACCGCGTCGCGGGCGGCGCCGTCCACCTGGCTCTGCGCGTCCACCATCCGGCCGGCCCCGGCGAGGAACAGCAGGAAGCCGACGAACAGCGGGGTGACCAGGACCATCTCCAGCGACATCGAGCCGCGGTCGCGGGCCGCGCGGCGGAGCCTCACCGGGCGGCCCCCTGGCAGGCGACGCCGTCGCCGACGTCGGGGCGGAAGCACTCGATGGGTCCGCGCGAGCGCTGCGAGACGTGGAAGGTCATGAACGGGATGACCCGCACCGCCTCGCCGCTCACCTCGACCCAGCGCTCGTCCGCGGCCTCGCCCGCCTCGACCCGCAGGCCGCCGAGCAGGTTGGGGCCGATCTTGCGGACGTCGCCCTCGGCGCGGGCCACGGCCTCGTCGTGCCAGCCGCCGCCGACGGGCTGCGTGCGCGCGACGCGCGCGCCGGACTGCGCCGCGGCGAGCGCGACGTGCCGCGCGTGGTAGACCATCGCGAACTGCACGACGGCGAGCATGACGAGGATGAGGATCGGCGTGAGCAGCGCCCACTCCATCGACGACGCCCCGGCGTCGGACCGGACCCGCCGCCGTGGCGCCGCCCGCGCGGGGGCGTGCGGCCGCATCGCCTCAGCCCGTCTTGATGCTGTCGGCCTTGTCGGTGATCTTCTTCTGGATCACCGCGCCGATGGTGATCGCGATCAGCGCGAGGATCGCGGTGATGATCGCCCATTCGATCGCCGACGCGCCGTGGTCGCGCTCCTGCGAGCGCAGCCGCGCGAGCCGGGTGCCGAGCAGGGCGCGCAGGTAGACGACGGACGGGTCGTTCAGCGGATTGAGCGGACTCATCGGGACACCTCCAGGGGGAACGGCGGGCTGCGGTTCTGGCGAGACGTCGGCCGCGGGCGTCATGAGGCGAGCACCCGCATCAGCGCCGGATAGGCGAGGAAGATCAGGAATCCGGCGCACAGGAACAGCTGGGCGACCAGCATCGACTGGGAGCGCTCACCGGCCTTGCCCTCCAGGTCCGACAGCTCGCGGCTGCGCATGGAGGCGGCGCGGGCGGCGAGCGAGCGGCGGATCTGGGCGCCGTCGTCGGCGACGAGCGCGAGCGCCCCGGCCAGGTCGCGCAGTTCGGCGATGTCGAGCTCGTCGCCGAGCCGGCCGAGCGCCTGCCAGGGCGTCTGGCCGGTGATGCGGGCGTTGGCCAGCGCGTCCCGGATGCGGTGCATGGCCCAGCCCTCGCCGACGTTGGAGGCGGTCATCAGCGCCTCCGGGACGCCGCGCCCGCCGGCGAGGTTCATCGAGACCAGGTCGAGGAAGGCGCCGACGACGTGCCGGAAGTCCTGCCGGCGGGCCTGCGCCTCCTGCCGGAGCTGCATGTCGGGAAAGAAGAAGAACAGCGCCGCGAACAGCAGGCAGATCCACGCCGGGACCTGCACCGACGAGCCGAGGCCGAGCAGCGTGAACCAGGCGACCACCAGCGGGATGAACAGCACCGCGCCCGCGGGCAGCAGGACCTTGGTGGCCAGGAACGCCTCCAGGGACCGTTCGGTGAGGGCGAGGTCGGCGCGCGTCGAGCGCAGCCTCCACCCGCGCGCCTCGCACAGTTTCACCAGCTCACGGCCGACCTTCGCGCGCGTCCCGCCGACCCGCTCCAGCGTCGGCGACGAGCGCCCGGCCTGGGCCTCCTCCAGGTCGCGGCGGCGGGCGGCGTCGAAGGCCGCCATCCGCGCGGCGAGCCCGGGACGCGCGGGGAACAGCGCCCGGACGAGCAGGTAGAGCCCGGCGCCGATGACGGCGCCGGCGAGCATCGCGCCGGTCACGACGTACCGCCCCCGCCCGCGTCCATGGCGTGCCGGCCGCGCAGCGGCGGCTCCTGCGCGCCGGTCCCGGACCGGGACGCGCCGCCCTGCCAGCCCGCGACCGTGCTCGGCACCTCGCCGGGGACGCCGGGCTGCGCCTTGCGGGGCGCGCCGAGGAAGCGTCCCGGCAGCTCGTACTTCGCCAGCCGCCGCAGCCACAGGAACGCCGCCGCGTACAGGGCGACGACGATGCACAGGACGAGCTGGCCGAGGAAGTCGTCGTAGGGCTCGACGTAGGAGTGGTTGAACACGGCGAGGCCCAGCGCCGTCCCGACGGACACGCCCACGACGATGCGGACGCTGCGCCGCGTGGAGCGCCGGTCGGCCTCGACGCGGCGCCGCATGTCCAGCTCGGCGCGCGCCGAGTCGGCCAGCGCGCCGAGCATCTCGCGCAGGCCCGGCCCGCGCAGCTTGGCGTTGAGGATCAGCGCCGCGATCACCAGGTCGGCGGACGGGTCGTCGATGTCGTCGGCGAACCGGCGCAGCGCCTCGGGCATCGGGACGCGGGTGTGCAGCCGGTCGACCAGGGCGCGCAGCGGCTGCTGCAGCGCCGGCGCCGCGGCGCGCTGCGAGGCGGGGATGGCCTGCTCCAGGCCGACGGCGCCGGCGATGGTGTCGCGCAGCGACTCGGTCCAGGCGGCGAGGGCCTCCAGCCGGGCCATGCCGCGGCGCTCCTCGGCGGCGCCGCCCGCCAGGCCGTTCCAGCCGAGCACGAGCGCGCCCGTCCCGGCGGCGGCGATCGTCCACCGGGTCACCACCAGCACCACCACGCCGACGATGACCGCGACGGCGGTGCGGGTGGTGAGGGTGCGCACCAGGTCCTCGCGGCTGCGGCCGCGGGCCGGCCGGGTCCGCGGCGGCAGCCCGCGCAGCGCGGCGGCCAGCAGCAGCACCCCGCCGCCGGTCACGGCGCCCGCGATGACGGCGAGCAGCAGGTCCGGCGTGTACATCACCGGCCTCCGCTTCCCCGGGGGGCGGTCACCAGGCACCTCCGGCGGACGGGTCGTAGCCGTGCTCGGCGAGCTCGTCGGCGCAGGCGATCGGGGCGCTCGGCAGGGCGACGCCGCCGGGGCCGAGCGCGAACACCTCCGAGGACAGCACCCGGCCGTCCACGCCGGTGACCTCGCGGACGCTCGCGACGTACCGGCGCAGCCGGCCGCCGGAGACGTAGTCGTTGCGCTTCTGGATGAACACCACGAAGTCGATCGCGCCCGCGATCAGCATGTGCGTCGCCTCGACGGGCAGCCGCTCCTCCGACTGGATCGCGTACGTCGCGATGCGGTTGAACACCTCCATCGAGGAGTTCGCGTGGATCGTCGACAGCGAGCCGTCGTTGCCCTGCGTCATCGCGTTCAGCATCGTGACGATCTCGTCGCCGAGCACCTCGCCCACGATCACCCGGGACGGGTTCATCCGCAGGGACCGGCGCACCAGCTCGGCCATCGAGATGGCGCCCTGCCCTTCGGAGTTCGGCAGCCGCTGCTCGAAGGCCACGCAGTTCGGGTGCAGCTCGGGGAAGGCGTCCAGGCCGAGCTCCAGCGCCCGCTCGACGGTGATGAGCCGCTCGTGCGCCGCGATCTCGTTGGCGACGGCGCGCAGCAGGGTCGTCTTGCCCGCGTTCGTCGCCCCGGCGATCATGATGTTCTTGCGGGCCTGCACGGCCGCGCGGAAGAACCCGGCGAGCTCCTCGCTGAACGTGCCGTTGCCGACGAGGTCGGCCAGGAACACCTTGCCGAGCCGGGCCCGCCGGATCGACAGCGCCGGGCGCACCGTCACGTCCATCACGGCCGACAGCCGCGACCCGTCGGGCAGCCGCAGGTCGAGCTGCGGGTTGGCGGTGTCGAACGGGCGCGAGGACAGCCCGCTGTAGGCGGCGAGGATCTGGATGAGCTCGACCAGCTCCTCGTCGCTCTCGGCGACGGGCTCGCCCATCACCTCGCGCCCGTCGGCGTAGCCGATGAACACGCGGTCGCAGCCGTTGACGTCGATGTTCTCGATCTCGGGGTCCTCCAGCAGCGGCTGGAGCCTGCCGACGCCGAACAGCGCCGCGTGCACGCCGGCCGCGAGCGCCTCCTCCTCTTCGGCGTTCGGGGGGCGCCGCCCGGAGTTGATCTCGCCGCGCGCGAACTCCTCCAGCACCTGCCCGATGAGGGCGCGGGCGAACTGCCGCTCGTCCTCGCCGGTCATCGGCGGCAGTCCGTGCGCGGCGTCCAGGCGGCGCTGCTGCGCCAGCCGGTCGCCGACCTCCTGGCGGAGCCGCTTGACGAGGCCGTGGTCCATCTAGCGCTCCCCCCGCTCGCGCCGGCCGGCCGCCGCGGCGTGCTCGGCGGAGGTGCCGGCCGGGTGCGGCCCGGAGTCCGCCGGCCCGGTGCTCGGTCCGGTGCTCGGCCCGGTGGCGGGGGCCTTCCGCGGGTCCGTCCCGTAGGGGCCGCGTGTGATCGGGCCGCCCACCGCCGCGGGCGCGGCGTTCCCGAGCCGCCCGACCAGGACGGAGGCGGCCTCCCGCGCGGACCGGACGAGCAACGAACGGTCCAGGCGGCCGCCCCACTGGCCCGACAGCAGCTCCGCGCCCTTCGGGTCGAGGGCCAGCCCGCCGAGCACCGACACCGGCGGTGCGGGCGGGCCCGCGGGCTCGGGGCCCGCGTCCGCCGACCGGACCCGGCCCTGTGCCCCGGCGATGATGCGGTCGACCTCGGCGATCGAGCCGCGGAAGTCGCGGGGGTCGGCGAGCACCAGCACGCCGACCGGCGGCCCGCCGCGCAGCTCCCCGGTGAGCGCCGCGACGCGCTCGCGCAGGTGCGCGACCTGCTCCAGGGTGGCCCGGGTCAGCAGCACGACGAGATCGGCCTCGCGCAGCAGCTCCAGCAGCGGGGTGCCCGCGCCGAGCCGCCCGCAGTCGGCGATCACGTCCACCGGGGAGAGCCCGGCGAACGCCCGGCCGAGCGGCCCCCACAGCCAGGTCATCGCCTGCGCCTGCTCGGCGTTGGTGAGCCCGACCAGCACGTCGAGGCCGCCGACCAGCCGCTGGCAGTGCTCGGCGACCTGCTCGGGCCGTAGCCCGCGGCGCGCCGTCGCGGCGAGGCTGAGCAGCCCGCGGGACGGGTTGAGCATGCCGCCGGCGCGGCCCTGCGCGGACTCGCCCGCGGCGGGCGGCGCGGCGGGCAGCCGGTACACGAGATCGCCGCCCGCCTGGTCGCACTCGGCGACCAGCACGGGGCGCGGCCACACGGCCCCGAGGGCCACCGCGGCGGTGGTGACGCCCGGTGCCCCCTTGTCGGCCGCGAGCGCGATGAGTGCCACCGTCAGTTCCCGCCCGTGCCGGTGCCCGGTGTGCCGCCGTTGCCCGGGGTTCCGCCGTTGCCCGTGTTCGGCGTGCCCCCGGTGCCGCCCGGCGGGGGCGAACTCTGCTGTTTCTCCGGTTTCTCCGGTTTCTCCGGTTTCACCGGCGCCACGGCCCCGCCCCCGTTACCGGTCGCGGCCCGCGGTTCGATCTTGGTGCCGTCCGGGACGAGGGCGAGCGCGACCGTCCCGGCGGAGGCCGCCTGGGCGAGCAGCGCGACGTCGGCCGGCGGGACGCCCACGTCCACCGTGGTCTGGTCCGAGCGCAGCCGGTCGCCGCCGCCCCGGCCCACGTTGATCACGATGGCGTCGGCGGACAGCAGGGTCCCGGCGCGGGGGCCGCCGGAGGCGCCGCCGCCGACCGCGTACAGGGTCACCCGCTTGCCGTTCTCGACGCCGCGCGCGGGCAGCTGACCCGGCTTGAGCGCGAGGCCGACGACGATGCGGCCCTTGGCCTCGGTGTCGGCCGGGCTGATCATGGAGTTGGTCAGCAGCGCGCCCTTGACCAGCGGGACGGCCGCGAAGTACCGGCCGACGTTGCGGCGCTCCGACCAGTTGATGTACTGGATGCCGGTGTCACCGACCTGGACCTCCTCCAGCGCGCCCGGCGGGATCCGCTGGCCGGCCGCGACCGGCTGGGCGATCCGGATCGCCGACACCCGCTGGCCGCTGGCCATCACGAGGTAGGCGCTGGCGAGCGCGCCGCCGAGGATCAGCAGCACCGCGAGCGCGGCGAGCGCGGGCCGCCGCTCGCGCGGGGACGAGGGGAGCCGCTGGCCGCCGGAGGTTCCGAGCCCCGACCGGCCGAGCCCCGGGGAGCCGCCGGAAGCGCCGGCGGCGCCGCCACCGGCGACGGTCGACTGGTTGGCCTTCATCGAGCCGCCACGCGCTCCTTCCCACCTCGGGGACCTCGGGCCGTGAGGTCCCCGCACCATCGAGCGATCCATGCTCGCGGGGTCGACGACGCCACGTCAATGGATTCGGCGAGGTGAAGCCGTCACCCGGCGGCCAGAACCGCGCTGACCTGGGATTCCTTTGTCACTTCGCCACTTACCACCAGTCACATGTGTAACTGACCACATTCCAGACGAACATGACCGGCACTGGAAAGGCCGCGGAACATCAGGATTCCAGCCCTATGAACCGCCCGAGGAGCCTCATGGAGTGGTCGAAGTAGGCGTCGCGCGCCTCGATCACGCCGTTGAATTGGCCGAACAATTCGAAGCTGACCGTCCCGTACAGGGCGGCCCACGCGGTCAGCGCGCGCGCCGCCACGTCGTCCGGCACGTCGAGCCGCACCGCCTCGCGCACCCGCGCGAGATCCGCGGCGAGGGCCTCGGACGGCCCGGGGGGCGGCCCGAGCGGGTTCAGCGCGTCCGCCGCGTGCGCCTCGGCGACGATCCGGGCGAAGACGAGCGTGTCCCTGATGGCGGCGGGGACGGTGTCTCTCGGCGCCTCGTACCCGGGCACCGGTGAGCCGTAGAGCAGCGCGTACTCGTGCGGATGGGCCAGCGCCCAGCCGCGGACCGCCCCGCAGACGGCCAGCCAGCGCCGCCCGAACACCCCGGCGCCGGCGGATCCGTCCTCGGCGGCGCGGGCGTCGGCGCGCTCCACGGCCTCGCCCACCGCGTTGTACCCGTCGATGATCAGCGCGGTGAGCAGGTCGTCCCGGCTCGGGAAGTACCGATAGATCGCCGAGGAGACCATGCCCATCTCGCGGGCGACCGCGCGCAGCGACAGGCCCGCCGCGCCCTCGGTCGCCAGCCGCCGCCGGGCGATCTCGGTGATCTCCCTGGTCAGCTCCGCCCGTACCCGCTCCCGTGCCGTCCTGCCCGCGCTCATGGAGGGACTGTAACAGAGCGCCCGACACAAACGAGAGCACTGCTCTTGACGAACACCGCACTTAAGAGAGAGCATTGCTCTCGTTACAGAGCACTGACCCACTTCACAGGGAGACCACCATGGGCAAGCACGTGATCGTCGGGGCCGGCCAGGTCGGCGTCCACCTCGCCGAGCGCCTGATGGGGCGCGGCCACGACGTCGTCATGGTGACCCGGTCCGGCTCGGGCCCGGACGGGGTCGAGCGGGTCGCCGCCGACGTCGCCGACCAGGACCGCCTGGTCACGATCACCTCGGGCGCCGACACCCTCTACAACTGCGTGAACCCGCGCTACCACCGCTGGGCGCTGGACTGGCCGCCGATGGCGTCCTCCTTCCTCGGCACCGCCGCGCGGACCGGCGCGGGCCTCGTGACGCTCGGCTGCCTCTACGGCTACGGACCGGTGGACGGGCCCATGAGCGAGGACCTTCCGCTCGCCGCGACCGGCACCAAGGGCCGCGTCCGGGCGCGGATGTGGGAGGACGCGCTCGCCGCGCACCGCGCGGGCCGGGTCCGGGCCACCGAACTGCGCGCGTCCGACTACTACGGCCCCCGCAGCACCGACCAGGCGTACCTCGGCCAGGTCCGCTTCGTGGAGCCGCTGCTGGCGGGCAGGCCCGTGACGTTCCTCAGCGACCCGTCGGTCCCGCACGCCTGGACGTACCTGCCCGACGTCGCCGAGGCCCTCGCCATCGCCGGCACCGACGAGCGCTCCTGGGGCCGCCCCTGGCACGTCCCCACCGACCCCGCGATCTCCGCGACCGCCGTCGCCGAGCGGCTGTGCGAGCTCGCCGGCGCGCCCGCGCCCCGGCTGCGCCGGATGCCGCAGCCGCTCTTCAGCGCGCTCGGCGCGTTCTCCCCGATGTTGCGGGAACTGCGTGAGACCCGCTACCAGTTCGACCGTCCGTACGTTCTCGACTCCAGCGCGTTCGAAACGACGTTCGGCCTGGCCCCCACGCCGCTCGACGACGCCCTGAAGGCGATCCTCGCCGCGTCGTGACACGCCGCCCGCCCTCCCCGTCTCCCCTGGCCGAGGCCGCCCGAATAACTAAGCTGGCCCGGGCGGCGGGGCCGACCGCCACGCGGCGCACCATGGAGGGCTCGGATGCGGATCTCGTTCACGGCGCTGACCGGCGGCGGGCCCCGGGACGTGGTCGTCGACGTCGACTCCGGGGCCACCGTGGACGGCGTCGCCCAGTCGCTCACCGCCGTCCTGGACGGGCGCGCGCCGCTCGCCGCCGCGCCGTCCGTCCCCGGCCCGCGCTTCTCCAAGGAGGCGCTCGGCGCCGCCGCGCCGCCGTCCCGCCGCAGGCCCCTGTGGGTGGACGGGCGGATGCTCGACCCGCAGGCCCTCGCGGTGAAGGAACTGCGGGACGGCGCCGTCGTCGCGGTCGAGCAGCGCGGCGCCGCCGCCACCGTGCTCGCCGAGCCGACCGGCCTGGTCGAGGTCCGCGTCGTCGGCGGCCCCGCCGCGGGATCGGTGCACCGGCTCGGCCTCGGCGTCGGCACGGTCGGCTCCGGCCCGGACGTGGACGTCCGGCTCGACGACCCGTCGGTCCCGGCCCGGTCGCTGCGGATCACGATCGCGGTCGACGGCGTCCAGGTCGAGGCGTCGGCGATGACGATGCGGGCCGCGGCGACCCTCGACGGGGAACCGCTGACGGAGAAGACGCCCTGGATCGGCGGGGCCCTGCTGACCGTCGGCGCCAGCGTCCTCACCCTCGCGCCGAGCGCCGCCCCCGACACCCACCTGGAGCCGCTGCCCGAGGGCGGCCTCGCCTTCAACCGGCCGCCGCGGCTCACGCCCGGCGACCGCGTCCGGACCCTGGAGGTCCCCAAGCGCCCCGAACGCAACCCGCGGGAACGGCTCCGGCTGTTCGGCGCGATCCTGTTCTCGGCGTTCGGCCTGATCATGGCGTTCGCGATGGGCCAGTGGTGGTGGGCGCTGTTCGCGCTGGCCTGGCCGGTCATGACGGTCGGCGAATGGGTCGGCGACCGGATGCACGGCCGCAAGTCCTACAAGAAGGCGCTGAAGGAGTACAACCGCCGCTCCGGCGAGTTCGACGGCGAACTGGACCGGCTGCGGCACGAGGACCAGGCCGAGCGCCGCGCGCTCCACCCCGACCCCGCCGAGGTGCTGCTCACCGCGACCGGCCCGCGGCGGCGCCTGTGGGAGCGCCGCCGCGACGACCCCGACGCGCTCCACCTGCGGCTCGGCCTCGCCGACCTGCCCGCCCGCATCGAGCTGACCGGCGAGAGCGCCGGCCTCACCGTGCCCGCCGCGCGGCAGGTGCCGGTGGCGCTGCCGCTCGGCGACCTGGGCGTGCTCGGCCTCACCGGCCCGCGCCCGGCGTCCCGCGCGCTGGCCCGCTGGCTGGTCGCCCAGGCCGCCGCGCTGCACAGCCCCCGCGACCTCGCCGTCGTCGTGCTGTCCGCCGACCGCGACGCGGGCGAGGAGTGGAACTGGGTGCGCTGGCTGCCGCACTGCGCGCCGCGCGAGGGCGAGGACTGCCTGGCGCTCGTCGGCACCGACCCCGAATCCGTCGCGCACCGCGTCACCGAGCTGGCGATCCGGGTGACCGAGCGGCGCCGCGCCGCGCAGTCGGAGTCGGAGTTCTTCGGCCGGTCAAGGCCCGCCGAGGCCGCCCCCTACAACATCCTCATCGTGCTGGACGGGGCCCGTGCCCTCCGCCGCGTCCCGGGCATGCCCATGCTGCTGTCCCGCGGCGCCGAGTACGGCCTCTACGCCATCTGCGTGGACGACGAGGAACGGCTCCTGCCCGAGGAGTGCAGCGCCGTCGCCGCCTGGGACCCGCAGCACCCTGCCTTCCTCCACCTGCGCGGCCAGGGCCTCGACGCCCTGGGCCCCGTCCTCGCCGACCAGGTCTCCCCGTCCTGGACGGACCGCGTGGCGCGCGCGCTGGCCCCCGTCCGCGACGTCTCCCGCGAGGACGCCGCCGAGGCGATCCCGTCCGACGTGCGCCTCCTGGACGTCCTCGGCATGCCCGAGCCCACCGCCGAGCACATCCTCCAGTCCTGGACGCGCACGGACGGCCGCACCACCCGCGTCCCCATCGGCCTCGGCGCCGGAAGCCGCCCGGGCCACCCCCAGCAGGTGTACGAGATCGACCTCGCCGCGGACGGCCCCCACGGGCTCATCGCCGGAACGACCGGCGCGGGCAAGTCCGAACTGCTGCAGACCCTCATCGCGTCCCTCGCCGTCGCCAACCGCCCCGACGAGATGACGTTCGTCCTCATCGACTACAAGGGCGGCGCCGCGTTCAAGGACTGCGCCCGCCTCCCCCACACCGTCGGGATGGTCACCGACCTGGACGGGCACGCGACGGAACGCGCGCTGGAGTCCCTCGCGGCCGAACTGCGCCGCCGCGAGGAGATCCTCCTCGAAGCGGGCGCCAAGGACATCGACGACTACAACGACCTGCGCCCCGACTACCCGGGCCTGCCCCCGATGGCGCGGCTCGTCCTCGTCATCGACGAGTTCGCCGCCATGGTCACCGAACTGCCCGACTTCGTCACCGGACTGGTCGACATCGGCCGCCGCGGCCGATCCCTCGGCGTCCACCTGATCCTCGCCACCCAGCGCCCCGCCGGCGTCGTCACCGCCGACATCCGCGCCAACACCAACCTGCGGATCGCGCTGCGCGTCACCGACCCCGACGACTCGGCCGACGTCATCGACGGCCCGGAGGCCGCCCACATCGCCAAGTCCACCCCCGGCCGCTGCTACGTCCGCTCCGGCGCCGCGTCCGCGCACGCCGTCCAGTCCGCCCGGATCGGCGGCCGCCGCGCCGGTGCCGCCGAACGCCGCACGACCGTCCTGCCGCTGCCCTGGTCGGGCCTCGGCCGCCCCCTGCCCGCGCCCCGGGAGACCGGCGCCGAGGCCCTGGCGACCGACCTCGCCGTGCTCGTCCAGGCGATCGACGAGGCCGCCCGCCGCGCCGGCGTCGCCCGGCAGCCCTCGCCGTGGCTCCATCCGCTGCCCGAGCGGGTCCGGCTCACCCCCCGCGTCGCCGCCGGCGGCTCCGTCGTGGACATCCCGCCGATCGCCTTCGGGATCACCGACCTGCCCGCCGTCCAGTCCCGCGAGCCCCTCGCCCTCGACCTCGCCGCGGGCGGCCACCTCTACCTCGCCGGGTCCGCCCAGTCCGGCCGCTCCACCGCGCTGCGCACCATCGCCGGGGCCCTCGCCGGCGCCTGCTCCCCCTACGACGCGCACCTGTACGCCGTCGACTGCGGCGCGAACGCCCTGCTCCCGCTGGTCTCCCTGCCGCACTGCGGCGCCGTCGTCACCCGCGACCAGCTCGACCGCTGCGAGCGGCTGCTCACCGCGCTGTCGGCCGAGGTCGCCCGCCGCCAGCAGCTGTTCGCCGAGGCCGGCTTCGCCTCCCTCGCCGAGCAGCGCGCCGCCGTCGCCGCCACCGACCGCCTCCCCTGGATGGTGCTGCTCCTGGACCGCTGGGAGGGCTTCCTCGGCGCGTTCGAGCACTACGACTACGGACGCCTCGTCGACCAGGTCCTGCGCCTGCTCCGCGAGGGCTCCGCGGTCGGCCTGCGCGCCGTCTTCACCGGCGACCGCTCCGGCCTCGGCGGCCAGGTCTCCACCGTCTTCGACCGCCGCCTCGTCCTGCGCATGGCCGACCCCAACGACTACGGGTACGCCGGCCTCCAGGAGCGGCAGGTCCCCGCCGCCATGCCGCCGGGCCGCGCCCTGGAGGCCGCCGGCCCCGGCCTGCCGCTGCGCGAGTCGCAGATCGGCCTGCTCGGCGACGACCCGTCCGGCACGTCCCAGGTCGCCGCCCTCCAGGAGATCGCCCGCGCCGCCGTGGCCCGCTACGGCCGCCTCCCTCTCCGCCGCCGCCCCCTGCACGTGGACGAACTGCCCGTCCGCGTCACCTACCGCGAGGCGATGGCCCTGGACCCCGAGTTCCTCGCCCCCTCCGCGCTGTGGGCCCTGGTCGGCGTCGGCGGCGACACCCTCGCCCCCGTCGGCGTCGACCTCCTCGACGACGGCCCCGGCTTCGCCGTCGCGGGCCCGCCCCGCTCGGGCCGCTCCACCACCCTGCGCACGATCGTGCACTCGCTCCTGGACCCCGCCGTCGCCGGCGGCCTCGTCCCGGTCGTCCTCATCACCCCGCGCCGCTCACCGCTGCGGCTGCTGTCGGGCCGTCCCGGCGTCCTCGGCGTGCTGACGGCCGAGTCCACCGCGGACGACCTGGAACACGTGATCGGCGACGAGCACCGCTACGTCGTCGTGGTGGACGACGCCGAGCTCATCGACGAGACCGACCTCGACGACGCCCTCCGCGGCCTCCTGCGCACCGCCCGCGACGGCGAGCACGCCGTCGTCATCGGCGGCACGACCACCGACCTCGGCCGCGGCTACCGCGGCTTCCTCGCCGACACCCGCCGGTCCCGCTCGGGCGTCCTGCTGTCCATCGAGTCCCCCGACGACGGCGACCTCTTCGGCCTCCGCCTGCCCCGTAACGCCCCTCTCACCGGCCCCACCGGCCGCGGCCTGTTCGTCGCCACAGGAGCCACCACCCAAATCCAGGTGGCCCTACCGCCCCCAACCACCGACTGACCCCCGTCAGTTCACATGGGTGCGGCGGTCGACCGTCCCGAACGACCGGTCCATCCACTGTCTCGTCCGCGCGTTCTGCGGCGGCCTCCGCGCCGCCCACGCGACGCACGCGAACACCACGACGTACGCGACCACGAGGAGCAGCCCGTACCTGGCGCCGTACCCGGCCTTGAAATCGTCGCCGGGCGCCTCGATGAGCATCACGATCAGCACCGCGTCCACCGCCCCTGAGACCACGGCCGCGATCGCGACCTGGCGGGACGCCGCGGCGCTCGCGGCCACCCCGAGGACCAGGGTGAGCATCGTGCTCAGGGAAAGGACCGTCCCGAACACGTCCGTACCCGCGAGCGCGGGCGAATCCCAGAGGGGGTGGGGCTTGCCGTTCCTCTCCAGCCACGGGGCCGTCGTCCAGCCGAACAGGCCGAGGGTGACCGCGAGGCCCCAGACCGCGCTCTGGACCCGCCGGTCGAACTCCACCGCGTCGACCGGCGGCGGCTTCGCGCTCACGACGCCCCCGGAACGCACTTGTGCAGCCGCCCGAAGCGGCTCTGCGCGATCCGCATGAAGTCGACCATGTCCCGCACCGCGTCCCGCCCCCGCACCACCGGCGCGAAATCGATGCTCAACCACGGCCGCCGGTTCCCGCACCGGAAGAGAGCGATCACATAATTCGGCCGCGCGATGCCCCCCGCGGTCGGAATGACGACCGCCAGCCCCTTCCCAAGCTCGACCGGAAGCGGGTGATGGGTGTCGTGAGACCATTCCTCTTGCTTGTTGCGAAGGATCTTTTCCCCCTCGTTGTACGACCAGTCGATGCCCAAAGGCGCCTCTCTGCCGTCCGCCTGGGCGAGGCAAAGGCCGTTGTCGGTCTGACCACCGTCCCAGCGAGCGTTGAGTGGCACATTCACACCCGTGACGCGGCGAAGCTCTGGCTCTGGAACCAGGTCACACAGGTAGGGGGCACTATCGGCGACGGGGCGCAGATCCGGCTGGGGGGCCTTCTCCTCATGATCGCGACAACCTGCGGCGAGCACGCCCATGGCCGCGCAGGCGGCGGCCAGGAGAAGGCGTGTCGAAGTCACCGCTGAACCTTCGGGGCCACGCTGTGCCCGTCCTTGTCGCGGTAATGCCCCGCGGTCTTGATCGCCCCGTTGTGCACGAATTCCATGCTCTGCTCGCTCAGCTTGGCCATGTCGCCCCTGGCACCGGCCCATTGCAGAAACCGTTCCATCTCTTGCGCGTCGAGTGACTCGAACGGCCGGACCTTCGGGTGGGGCCCCGGCGTGGCGAAGGTACGCCCCGCCAGGTCGGGGCCGTTGAGGCGGCCGTGGGAGGTGAGGGAGGAGACGATCATCTGGTTGAGGAGGCGCTCGACGCCCTCGGTGTCGGTCTTGGGGGCGAGGATGGTGGGATCGGCCTTATCGGCCAGGCGCTTGGCGAGCCAGTCGGTCATGGCGCCGGAGAGCTTGGTGGAGGCGGCGGCGAGGACGGGGCCTCCGGCGGCGCGGCCGGGGATGAGGGTCGGCTCCAGGGGGATGAGGGCGACGCCGTAGCCGACGTACTGGCGCATGCGAGCGAGGTCCTCGGCGAGGCGGGCCTCCTCGGCGCCGACCGCCTGGTGGCGCGCCTCTAGGAGGTGGCCGAAGAGGTGGCCCTCGCCGGCGATGGTGTTCTCGAGGTCGCCGTGGTCGGCGACGGTCCCGTCGATCGCGAGCTTGGCGTGCGCCATCTGGCCCATGAGGAGCGTCTGGTAGGCGGTGGCGTCGCGGGTGAGGTCGAGCAGGAGGTAGTCGAAGTCCTCGCCGGTCATGCCGGTGGAGCCCGCCCTGCCGTCGAACTTGGAGAGCAGGGTCAGGTCGTGGATCTTGTCGAGGTGGGCGACCATGACCGTCGCCATGGCGGGGCGCAGGCCGGACAGTTCGTCGTAGTGGTGCGGGCGCGCGAGGGCGTCGGCGAGGCTCAGGCCCGTGAGGGCGTCGAAGACGCTCTTGTCGCCGATGTGGACGTTGCCGTCCTTGATCTCGACGTTGGCGCGGGCGTCGTCGGCGAGGATCTTCGCGGCGGCGAAGGCGAGGCGGGTCGACTCCGGGTCGTGGCCGCCCGCCGCGGCCCGGAGGAGCGTGCCGAGGGCCGCGCCGTGGTCGGATCCGGCCCAGACCACGCGGCGGTCGTGCATGAGGTACTCGAGGTTCGTGACCTTGATGGCGGGGAGCGGGCCGGGGGTGACAGGGCCCATTGGACGGTGCGTCAGCAGGGCCTGGGACGCGGCCGTCCCGGACGCGGCGGCGGCCCGGAGCAGGGGGGCGAGGAAGTCCGTGCGGCGCTCGCCGCCGGTGACCTTCCCGGTGCCCGGGTCCAGGGCGTCGCCGAGGTCGAAGCGCCCGGTGAGGTCGGGCAGCGGCACCTGGCCGAGGGTCCGCTGGACACCGCTGTCGTAGGCGATCATGTCGTTGCCGACGGTGTCGATGAACTCGGTGGAGAAGCGGGCGTCACCGGCGGCGGCGATCAGCGTGGCGAGGGACTGGTATCCGGCGGTTCCGTGGGGCGGCGCGCTGTTCGGCGGGAAGCTCGTGCGGCCCGCCGCGCGGAGCCGGACGAGGTAGTCGCCGTCGAGGTGGCCCTTGACGTGGGGGTCGGTGGCGAGGGCGAGACCGCGGCCCAGAAGGGTGAGGATCGCCCTGGTGTCGGCGGCGCGGGCATCGGTCTCGGAACTGTGCTGGGCGATGTCGCCGGCGAGCTTCAGGGACAGCGACATGGGGAGCTTGAGGAGTTCCTCGGGCCCCAGTGACTCCAGGAGCGCCTTGGCGAACATGGGGGTGATGTCGTCCGGCCGGATGCCGCGCAGGGCGGCGCGGGCGGACGCGTCGCCGGAGCCCGCGCGGCGGAACAGCGCGGCGGCGCGGCCTCCGTCGGCGTAGGCGACCTGGTCGGTGTAGCGGTCGGGGACCTTGAGGTAGGTGCCGTCGGGCCGGCAGATGGTCATCGCGAGCCGCTGCCGGTCGAGGTCGTGGACGAGCAGGGTGCGGCGGCGCAGGTCGGAGGCGGCGCGGTCGGCCCACCCGGCGATCCGCTTGATCTCCATGGCGGGGGCGGTGCTCAGCCCGGCGCCGTGCAGCGCCCGCCAGAGCTCGTCGGCGAGCGCGCGGAGCTTCGGCGCGGCCTGGGTCATCTGCTGGGACATGTGCTCGAACTGGGTGAGCTTCACCCCGCAGGCGTCCGGGCCCAGCCAGCCGTCCTTGCTCATGGGAGCGGGCGCCGCAGCTCGTCCTCGACGAGGCGTAAGGCCCTGCGGAGCTCGGCGTGCAGGGCCTCGTCGTTGCGTTCCAGGTCGGCCGCGAAGGCGCGGGCGGACGTCCCGCCGACCCAGGCGTGGTCGGCCATGTCGCGGCGCGGGGACGTGAACAGGTGCCAGTGTTCGTCCGAGAGCGCCTGGATGCGGCCCAGCAGGAGTCGCAGCATGAAGGGGTCGGCGTCTTTCACACACGTCCTCTGCATCTGCGGGGTGCGGGGAGCGAGTGGAGAAGGGAGCGGTGAAAAGGGCGCGGGCCCCGGCCTCGGGGGGATGGGCCGGGACCCGCGGTCTGTGGCGAGGCTCAGCGGGTGGCGGCCTCGATGTTCTGCTGGGACTTCTTGATGTCCTGGCCGCCCTGCTCCAGGGCGACGGCCATCTTGTCGAAGGCGGTCTTGGCCTCGGCCCAGGCCGAGCGGAACCGGTCGGCGCCCGGACCCCACCACACCTGCGTGCTGCCGACCGTCCGGCCGTTGAGGTCCTTGATCAGGGCGTCCAGGTTGCGGGAGTGCTTGCTGAAGATCCGGGACAGCTCTTCCAGCTCGCCGATGTTGGCACCGCGCTTGTCAGCGGTCATCGCTTGGACCCTTTCGTCGCGGTCCCGTCCATGGTGGGGCGGGGGCCGGGTTCACTGATTCCTTTCAGCGAAGAATGGCGCCAGCCTACGCCCTGCCGATCACGCGAATCCAGCGTCGTGGGGCGGATCGTCCTGCGAAATGGGCATCGTCCCGGAATCGATGTCCAGATGTGGTCACGAACGTGACGCTCGGCAATGATCCTCGTCAAGGTCATTGAGTCACGTCCGGACGGTGCATTCTCGGAGAAACAGAGCAGTCCGGAAAAACGGCAGTTCAGCGGGCTGGGAGAGCCGGGTCGTTGACGGGGCGCGCGGCCGGGTCGAGGACCCGCTCGCCGACCAGCGTGATCTGCTCGCCGCGGGTACGGAACTCGAACCGGCGGCGGACCGACTGGGTGACCTTGCCGGTGTCGTAGCGCACCTCGGTGTGCTCCACGGCCTCCAGCGTGATGCGGTCGCCGGAGCGGACGGCCCTGCCCCCGTCCAGCCGGGTGCGGGCGCCGGTGTAGGCGGGACCGCCCGCGACGGGGGCGCGGTTGCGGGTCTCCAGCTCGCGGACGGCGCGTTCCTGCACGGTCGCCAGGCGCGGGGAGATCCGCACGCCGAGGACCTCGGCGGGGGTGCCGGCGTCGCGGTGGCGCCGCTGGACGAGGGCCTGGGAGCGGCGCTGCAGGAGGGTGTCGGCGGCGGCGGTGAGCTGCCGGGTCGTGTCGGCGTCCAGCGTCGGCGCGGGCGGCCGGACGGCGGACGAGGCGGACAGCAGGGCGCAGGCGGCCGCCGCGACCGCCAGACCGGCACGGGTCAACTGACGCACCATCGGTCCTCCTCCACTGGACGAGGCGAACTCCGCTGGACGAGGCGAAGATACACCGACAGCAGGCCATAGGACCCTCACCATGGTCCTCGGCCCTCGCGCGAGCGCGCTACCTGACCGGCGGGGCAATACCGAAGGCGAGCCCCGCCGGGAAGATCGCGAAGCGATTCGCGCTCGCACAAGCTCGGTCACGAAGCGAGCGCCGGCGAGCGCCGTGGACCGGGATTGCAATGAACACGACCTAATCGAGGACTCCCGCGAAGGGGTCGGCGTAGGTCTCCCACGTCGTGGACCCGGCGAGCATCTCGTCCTCGGTGAGCAGGCAGGCGTCCAGGACGGCGTGGAGGGCGGCGCGGTCGAGGGCCGGGCCGGTGAAGGACAGCAGCTGGGTGCGGTCGCCGAGCTTCGGCCGCCAGTCGAGCGCCGCGGCGGCGCGCCGGGCGGGCGGCTCGTCCGCCCAGGCGCTCGCGGGGAGGGCGGCGAGCCAGCGGCCGTGCTCCTCGATGGCGAGGAGGCCCGCCGCGCAGTCCCAGGACAGCAGGGCGTGCGGCCGGTTGGCGATCCAGATGCGGCCCCGGCTGCGCGGGGCGCGGGCGGCGAGGTCGGGGAGGGCGTCGTGGAGCCGGCCGGGGTGGAGCGGCCGCAGACGGCGCCACACGGTCGTGGCCATGCCGGCGGACGTCCGGTCGCAGGGCGGCCGGAGCGTGGCCGGGGAGACCTTGGCGGCGAGGGCGGCGGGGTCGACGGCGCCGTGCGGGGGGATCAGCTCGTCCAGGTCGGTGACGGGGGCGCCGGCGCCGAGGTGCTCCAGGACCGTGCGGGCGCGCGGGTCCGGGGCGCCGAGGACGAGGCCGGAGGCGTACTCGATCTGCCGGGCGAGGGTCCCGGCGACATGGCGGCCGTCGTCGCCGGGTGCGGTGAAGGCGCGGGAGCCGAGGCGGTCGGCGCAGGTCAGGTCGTCCAGCAGGGCGGACGGGTCCACGGCGGTGAGGATGCCGGCCAGGTGCACGCCGGCGGCCTTCGCGACCCCGGCGGCGACCGCGCGGGGCTCGACCGACCCCCAGGTCTCGACGACGAGCAGGCGCGCGCCGTCGGCGAGGCGCTCCAGGGCGGGCGGGACGTCCTCGCGGAGGGTGCAGGCGACGCAGCCGCGGACGATCTGTATCTCGTTCCGCTCGCGCACGCCCCAGGCGTCCATGACGACGCGTTCGACGCGCCCTCGGGCGATCCCCCGGAGATCGTGGTGGACGGCGGCGGAGTACGGGGTGGACGCCAGGAGCCGGCGGACGGTCTCGCCGCGGGCCTCCGCGTGCAGGCCGGACACGACGACGGCGGGGATGCTGGACACGACACTCCCTCCACGGAATGAAAACGGTTATCGATATGTTTACACCGTCGAGCCGTCCGACACAGGCCAGAGGGAGGAACGATGAAGAGGAACATCCACCCGGACTACCGTCCCGTCGTGTTCCGCGACCGCGCCGCCGGGCACGCCTTCCTGACCGGATCCACCGCCGCCACCGACCGGACGGTCGAGTGGGAGGACGGCCGGACCTATCCGGTCGTGGACGTCGACGTGTCCTCGGCGAGCCACCCCTTCTACACGGGCCGCGGCCGCACGCCGGACTCCACCGGCGCCGTAGAGAAGTTCAACCGCCGCTACAACCGCCCCGGGGACTGACCCCGGCAGACAGAAGGCCCGCACCTTGACAACAAGGTGCGGGCCTTCCACATAAACCGACCCCTGCGTGCAGGCCGTGGCGCATTGCCCCTGGATGTAGGTCTGCCTAATAGCACTCCTCAGCCGTCACGCGAGCGCGCGCCCTGACCGGCGGGGCAAAGCCGAAGGCGAGCCCCGCCGGGAAGATCGCGAAGCGATTCGCGCTCGCACCAAGATCGGTCACGAAGCGAGCCGCCAGGCGAGCGCAGTGGGCCGAGATCGCATTAAATACAGCTTTCCAGGGCCGCGACCCGGGAACGGGCGCGGGCCATGGCGGTGTGGTAGCGCTCCTCCCAGTCGGCTTCACCGTCCGGGATGGACTCGACGGTCTGCCGGTCCAGTTCGGAGACCACATCGCCGTGGCCGTCGCGGGCGACCCGCCTGACGACCACGGCGGTCACACCGCCGGACGACTCCGTGTGGACCTCCCACCGGGCACCGCGCTCCGCCGCCCGGCGGGCCCCGGAGGAGGCGCCGCCGACCGCGTACACGATCAGGACCACCACGACGGCGGCCACCGCGAGCATGACCAGGATGACCAGGAAGCGCATGCCGTCACCTCTGCGGGAGGAGCGAGCCGTTCGGGTTGCCGGGGGCGTACACCGTGATGCCCTGCGGGAGCGCCTTCAGCTCCTCGATCCTCGCGCAGGTCGGGCACTTGTTGTAGCCGTCCTGGCGGGCCTTGTTGGCCGCGGCCTCCGCCTTGGCCGAGGCGACCTTCGCCTGCGCCTCGCTGACCTGGGCGAACGCGGCCTGGGCGCGGTCCACCGCGTCCTGCACCTTCTCCGGCAGGGTGACCCGGACGAGGTTGAAGTGGATGTTGGTGACGAACCTGCCGCCGAGCGTCGACTCCAGGTCGGCCGCGAGGCTGGTGTTGATCGCGTTCTGGACCTTGGCGATGTTGCCGTTGTTGCTCTGGGCCTGCTGGCCGCCCTGCTGGGGCGCCTGCGGGCGGACGGGCGCGGAGGTGTTCTGCACCAGCGCGCAGGACGAGACGAGCTCGGCGCACCGGAAGCTGTTGATCTGGCTGCGCAGGTCGTTGTCGATCACCGGGCGGACGATCTGGTCGAGGAACGCCGACCAGCCCGAGTCGCCGTCATAGGGGAAGTACGCCTTGCCGCCCGCGCCGCGGAACTTGCGGGTGCCGTACTTGTCGTCGAACGCCCGGATGCTCTGGTGGTCCTGGTTGAGGGTGAAGTACAGCGTCCCCTCGATGCCCATGTTGACGCCGTCCGAGCTCGGCACGGTCACGACGTCCACACCCGACATCTCGCCCTTCTGGGCGTTCGAGGTGATCGTGTAGAAGCGCTGCTGGGCCGGGTACTTGTGGACCTTCGAGTACAGGCCGATCCAGACGCGGCCGGAGCCGGGGTCGATGACCTGGCGGATCCGGTTGTTGTCGAAGAACCCTCCGTTGCGGACGACCGCGATGTCACCGCCGCCCGTGCGCTCGAAGCCGCCGAGCAGGGCGCTCAGCACCGGCAGGCCCACCACGACCAGGACCACCGCGACGACGATGGCGGTGCGCCGGCTCGGCGCGCGCAGTCCGGTCCCGCCGGACGACTCCTTCTTGGCCACGACCCTGCTCCTCTCCCGTCCGCGCCGTGGACGGCGCGGGCTCCCTCGATCAGACGGAACGGATTCTGGCCTGGATCCAGGTCAAGGGTGCACCTATCGCCACAAGCCCCTACCCCTAGGGCGAAACCGGCTTTAAGGAGGGCCTTCCGCAATCCCGAGAAGGCGGTTATCTAGACTGCCTGCCAGGTTGAGGGAGGAGACCCACGTGCGCAAGGTCCTGATCGCCAACCGCGGTGAGATCGCGGTCCGTATAGCCCGTGCCTGCCGTGACGCGGGGCTCGCCAGTGTCGCGGTGTACGCCGAGCCGGACTTGGAGGCGCTGCACGTTCGGGTCGCCGACGAGGCGTTCGCGCTCGGCGGGCGGACCGCTGCCGAGAGCTACCTGGACATCGGCAAGCTGTTGCGGATCGCGGCCGAGTCCGGTGCCGACGCCGTCCACCCGGGCTACGGGTTTCTCGCCGAGAACGCCGAGTTCGCCGCCGCGGTGGAGGACGCCGGCCTGATCTGGATCGGTCCGCCGCCCGCCGCGATCACCGCGCTGGGCGACAAGGTGCAGGCCCGGCACATCGCCCAGAAGGTCGGCGCGCCGCTGGTCGCCGGCACCAAGGACCCGGTGTCGGGCGCCGACGAGGTCGTCGCCTTCGCCCGTGAGAACGGGCTGCCGATCGCGATCAAGGCCGCGTACGGCGGCGGCGGCCGCGGCCTGAAGGTCGCCCGCACCCTTGAGGAGGTGCCCGAGCTGTACGAGTCCGCCGTCCGCGAGGCGGTGGGCGCGTTCGGGCGCGGCGAGTGCTTCGTCGAGCGCTACCTCGACAAGCCGCGGCACGTGGAGACCCAGTGCATCGCCGACCGGCACGGCAACGTCGTGGTCGTGTCCACCCGCGACTGCTCGCTGCAGCGGCGCCACCAGAAGCTCGTCGAGGAGGCACCGGCCCCCTACCTGTCCAAGGAGCAGCTCGACCTGCTGTACACCTCGTCCAAGGCCATCCTGAAGGAGGCCGGGTACGTCGGCGCGGGCACCTGCGAGTTCCTCGTCGGCCAGGACGGGACGATCTCCTTCCTGGAGGTCAACACCCGCCTCCAGGTCGAGCACCCCGTCACCGAGGAGGTCGCCGGGATCGACCTCGTCCGCGAGATGTTCCGCGTCGCCGACGGCGCGGAGCTCGGCTACGGCGACCCGGAGCTGCGCGGCCACTCGATCGAGTTCCGGCTGAACGCCGAGGACGCCGGGCGCGGCTTCCTGCCCGCCGTCGGCACGCTGACCGCGTGGGAGCCGCCGACGGGCCCCGGGGTCCGGCTGGACTCCGGCTACACCGCGGGGCAGACGGTGCCGCAGGAGTTCGACTCCCTGATCGCCAAGCTGGTCGTGACCGGCGCGACCCGCCGCCAGGCGGTCGAGCGCGCCCGCCGCGCGCTCGCCGAGTTCGTCATCGACGGCATGCCGACCGTCCTGCCCTTCCACCGGGCCGTCCTGGACGACCCGGCGTTCGTCCCGGCCGACGACGCGGCGCCGTTCACCGTCCACACCCGGTGGATCGAGACCGAGTTCGACAACCGGATCGAGCCCCACCCCGCGCCCGGCGCCGGCGAGGAGGAGGGCGAGCGGGAGCGCGTCACCGTCGAGGTCGGCGGCCGGCGCATCGAGGTCGTGCTGCCCGCCGGGCTCGGCGCCGCGGGCGCCCCCGCGGCCGGCGCGGG
>NZ_CAACVB010000104.1 GCF_900659635.1 Actinomadura roseirufa
GGCCGGCCGGCCCACGTCGCCCGGCTCGCCCGCGCCCTGGCCGTTCACCTGGAGTCGCGGGGGCACTGGGACACGGCGGCGCGGCTGCACGAACGCGCGGTCGCCGCCCGGCGCGAGCTGGGCGACCGCGCGGGGACGGCGCGCGCCCTCCAGGACCTCGCCCACATCCGTTTCCGCGGCGGCGAGTACGACGCGGCCTTGGAGGACGCGGGCCGCGCCCTGGCGATCCACCGCGCGTCGGGCGATCGGGTGGGCGAGGCGGACGTCCTCGGGCACATGAGCCTCGTGGCCTGGCACCGGTCGCGCTTCGCCGAGGCGCTGGAGCTGTGCCGTGAGGCGCTGGCGATCCGCCGCGCGCTGGGCGACCGGGGCGGCGAGGCGACCTGCCTCGACCACGCGGCGATCTTCCTGGAGTTCACCGGCGAGTACCGGGAGGCCGAGCGCCTCCGCGAGCGCGCCCTCGCCCTGTTCACCGAGATCGGCGACCCGCGCGGCCGGACGATGGCGCTCAACAACATGGGCGACCTGGCGCTGCGGATGGGGAAGGTCGACACGGCCCTCCGGCTCTACGCCGAGACGGCCGCCGCGGCGTCGGCGCTGGGCCGCCAGCACCAGGCCATCGCGCTCACCAACATGGGCAACGTCCACCGCTACGGCGGCGACCCCGAGGACGCCCTGGAGCAGTTCCGCCGCGCGCTGGCGATCACGATGGAGCTCGGCGACCGGCGCACCGAGGCCGAGATCCTGCTCGGCATCGGGGCGACGTTCCAGCAGATCGGGCGGCTCGGCGAGGCCATGATCCATCACCAGAAGGCCCTCGCCGTGGCCCGCGCGATCGACGAGCGCTACGAGGAGACGCAGGCCCTGCGGCGGATCGGCGAGGCGCTCGCCGGGTCGGGCCGCTACCCGGCGGCGGTGGAGCACTTCCGGCGGGCCCTGGAGCTCGCCGAGGCGATCGGCGTCCCGTACGAGGCGGCGAAGGCGCTCGCCGGCATGGGCTCGGCGCTGCTGCGCGTGCAGGGCGGCGAGGCCGCCCGGGAGTGCTGGATCCGGGCCCTGCAGATCTTCGACCGGATCGGCGTGACTGAGGCAGAGGCGGTCCGCCGGTCCCTCCGCGACACGGACGACGCCACCGGTTAAGTCCGGCATTTCGCACATTTACCCCAGTTAAGACTCTTCACTATTACCGCACTGCACAGAATCTCACAGGAGAAGATCGCCGTCAGCGGACCCCCCAAGCCCGAAATAGGCTAATATTTCGGGCGATAAACAAGGCAACTGTTATCAACCCGAAACGAGGAATATTCATGATCAAGCGCCTGCTCACCACCGTCCTGACGGCCACCGGCCTCGTCGTGGTCATGGCGGCGGAGGCGAGCGCGGCGGTGCTCGTGCACATGACCTGACCGAAATCCCGTTCGGGTCCGGTGGGGCGGGCTTCCGGTCCGGCGCACGCCCCACCCTGGGAAACGGTCAGGTTTCGTGAAGGCCGGCGTGGTGGGCCAGGAGGCCCGCCTGAGTGCGGTTGGCGCACTGGAGCTTGACCAGGAGGCGTGAGACGTAGCCCTTGACGGTGGCCTCCGTCAGGTGGAGGCGGCGGGCGATCTGCGCGTTGGACAGCCCCTCGCCCAGGCAGACGAGGACGTCGCGCTCGCGGCCGGTGAGGGCGGCGAGAAGCCCGGCGCGGCGCTCCTCTTCGCGGTGGCGGCCGGCGGCGGAGGCCAGCAGACGGCGGGTCGCCGCGGGCGACATCACGGTGTGACCGTCGGCGGCGACCCGGACGAGGGCGGCCAGATCCTCCGGCGGGGTGGACTTCAGCAGGAAGCCGGCCGCGCCGGCGCGCATCGCGCGCAGGACGTGGGCGTCGGCGTCGAAGGTGGTGAGCGCCACGACGGCGGGCGGGCGGCGCAGCGCGGTGATGCGCTCGGTGGCGGTGAGACCGTCCACGCCGGGCATTCGCAGGTCCATCAGGACGACGTCGGGGCGCAGCCGCAGCACGGCCTCGACCGCCTCGGCGCCGTCGTGCGCCTCGCCGACGACCTCGAGCCCGTCCGCCGCGCCGAGGATCGTGCGCAGGTGCGCGCACACCATCGGCTCGTCGTCGACCACGAGCAGCCTGACCGGTTCCGGGCCCACGGGACGGGTCCGCCTCCTCCCTGTTTCTCCGGTGCAGGGTATCTCCGGCACGTACGATTCCGGGATGCTCGTGTGGGATGCCGTCATCGATGTCTCGAACGTGTGCTGGTCCCCCCTGCTCCCGCCGCACGGCCGCCGCGCCCCGGTGTGGCGGCGGCTGGAACTGGTCATGAACGCCTGGCGGGAACTGCACGGCGGCGCGCGGTTCGAGCTGGTCGCCGACGACTCACTGGCCCGGACGCTGGACGACGCGCGGGGGCTGCGGCGGCTGATCGGCACGGGCGAGCTGGTGACGCGGCCGCTGGCCGACGCGCTGATCCTCGAACTGGCCCGGGACCGCGGCCTGCACGTCATCACCCGCGACCACTACGTCGACCACCGCGGCGACCACCCGTGGATCGAGACGGCGCCGGAGCGGTTCCACCGCTGGCGGGCCGACGGCGCGGGCGTCCGCTTCGAGCCGCTCGGCATCACGCCGTCCAGCCGGCAGACCGTCTCGGCGGCGCGGGAGGGCAAGGACCTGCGGCGGTCGCGGCTCGACCCGCGCAACCCGCTGCACCGGCGGATCCTCGGCACGCGGTGGACGTGCCGCAACGTCCTGTGCCCCGAGGCGGCGCACTGGCAGGACCAGTTGCTGGTGTGGCCGCGCCTGAACCGGGCGGGGGACGCGGTGTGCCCCACGTGCGAGGAGCCCCTGCTCGGGCTCGGGCCCCGCGACCCGCTGTACGAGATGGTCGTGGAGGACCGCGCGTCCGGCGGCGAGATCCTGCGGTTCCCGCTCGAGGTCGGCTGCCCGGTGGTCGTCGGGCGCGGGTCGCGGCTCAAGGGCGTGAACCTCGGCGTGGAGGGCACCGCCCATCCGGAGGCGGTCCGGCAGGTGAGCCGCCGCCACCTGCTGCTGCGCATGGACGTGGACGGCACGAACCGGCGCCTCGCGGTGACCGACCTCGGCGCGCGGAACGGGACGCGGGTGGAGCGGTGGGACGGCACGGCGCTCGGTCCGCCGAAGGCGGTCGCCGCGGACCGGGAGCTGTTCCTCGGGTTCAAGGATCGGCTCCTGCTGGGCGACGCGGTGACCCTCCGGCTGTCGGGCCGGCATTACGTCACGCATAGCGGAATGACCGAATCCTATGTTTCTTCCAGTACCAATTCGCAAAGCGCGCCGACCCTCGTCCGCGATTCCGAGGCCGCCGAGTGAAAACCACGCTGTCCGGCTTTTCGGAAGAGTGGCCTATATCGCCTGATCATCGCTAGGATTTCCCGGTGCTGATAAGCCTGACCCGAGTGGGGGCCGCGCGGCAGGCCGTGAGCAAGGGCGTCGTGGTGACGGGAGCCGATCCGCAGCGGATCGCGCACTCCCTTGACCCGTCGGCCCTGCCGCGCCTCGGCGGCGCCCCGCTGACCATCGTCCCGCACGAGCGCACCCCCGGGCTGCTGCTCATCCGGACGCCGCTGGCGTGGATGGGCGGCCCGCAGGCACGGGACGAGGCGTTCACCGCGCTCGGCCGGGCCACGGCACAGCTCATCTCCGCGGCCCGCGCGGCGGGGGCCCGGCTGCTGCCGACCGCGGTGACGCTGGGCGACGCCCCGCCGGTGCTCGGCGGCGACCTGCACGAACTGGAGGTGCTGGACGCCACCGAGCAGGAGGTCCTGTGCAACGCGCTGCGGCGGCACGTGCCGCTGCTGATCGCGCTCGCCGGACGCGGCGTCGTCGGCCCCGGGCTGCCCCGCGACCGCGTCGGGTCGCGCTGGCTCGTCGACTCGACCGAGCACCTCGCGACCCGCTACCTCGCCTCCACCTCCTCCGGGCACCTCGCGCACGTGCAGGCCGAACTGCGGCGCGGCGGCATCGCCCGGCTGGAGCAGATGGACGTGGCGCCCGTCGTGCACGCCGACGGCACGCGCACCGTCCTCGTCCGCTGCCTGGACGCGCAGGCGTCGCTGTCGGTGACCCGCGCGCACGCGGTGCTGCTGTGCGCCCTGGCGGTGCACGCCCGCCGGCTCGTCCGGTCGGGACGGCGGGAGGGGAACGTCCCGCAACGGCTGCTGGAGGAGAACCGGGCGCGGGCGGTCGCCGCGGGCGTGCGCGCCTCGCTCGGCACCGACTCGGCCCGCCCCGGCAGGCCCGCGGCGCACGGCTCGCGCCGCGGCGACGACCGGCGAGACCAGGACAAACGCGACCAGGACAGGCGCGAGGAGGAGCGCCCGGTGCGCCCGGCCCTGCCGGCGTGCCGCGACCTGCTGACCGAGCGGCGCGCCGACCTCACCAACATCGACGCGACCGTGGCGGAGCTGGGCCCGCTGCTGGCGGCGCTCGACCTGCCCGGACTCGGCGTGCCGTTCCGGCGCAGCGACGACGTCGTGCGGCGGTGGGCGGGCGAGGGTCCGGCCGGGTTCGAGGCGCGGCTGCTGGCGAGCCTGTGCGACGGCGGCCCCGGCGGGCCGGTCATGGCCGAGCTGAGCGCCGCGCATCCGGGCAAGGTGGGGCTCATCCTGGACTCGTGGCGGACGGCCCTCGCGGCGGGCGAGACGTCGCCGCCGCGCGGCGGGCGGACCGGCCGCGGTCCCGGCGACCGGGGCGGCGGCCGCGGCGGCGACCGGGGCTCCGGGAACCGCCAGGGCGGCAAGAACCGGCAGAACGGCGGCAACAGGCAGAACGGTGGCAACAGGCACGGTGGCGGGAACCGGCAGGGCGGTGGCAACAGGCAGGGCGGCGGCGGCAAGCGCGGCGGCCGTCCCGGCGGGCCGGGCGGTGGGCACGGCGGTGGGCACGGGGGCGGTCACGGGGGCGGGCACGGGCAGGGGGGTGACCGGGGATGACCGAGCGGCCCACCGGTGACGTCGAGATCATCCTGGATCTGCGCGAGTACCGTCCCGCCGTGACCGAGCGGCAGGACTTCAAGGCGCTCTGGAACAACATCGAGCCCGCGCTGACGGGCCGTGACCTGAGCGGCCGGTCCCACTACTTCATCGACACCCCGTCCGACGGGGCGGTCGGCATCGAGATCGCGCGGATCCGCCCCGGCGTCGGCGCGGTCGGGCCAGCGACCCGGTTCAGCGTCGTCGCCGTGCGGGAGCGTCCCGAGCTGCTGTACCGGTGCCGCGTCTGCACCGGCGAGGGCAGGCGGTCCTACGCGCCCTTCCTGTGCAAGGAGTGCCAGCAGGCGGGGCTGCCCGAGCGGGTGTGCGACGAGCACGTCGTCGTCCTGGCCGGATCCCTCCAGCCGGCGTGCCCCGACCACCGGCCCGCCTGCGCCGAGCGGGGCTGCGGGGCGCCCGGCACCTTCCGCTGCGCCGGGCCGCGCTGCCGCCAGCGCACCGCCTGGTGCGACGCGCACCGCCGCCGCCACCCCCACGACCGGGACGTCGACTACTGCCCGGCGTGCTACGACATCCGGTTCCCCGTCTGCGAGGAGCCGTCCTGCCGCGGCGTCGGCACGGTCGCCTGCGAGCACGTCGTGGACGGGACGGGCGGCCAGTGCGGGCGCCGGTCCTGCACCCGGCACGCGCACCGCTGGCAGGTGTACGGCGGCGAGCGCCTCGGCCTCGGGCTGTGCCGCGCGCACCGCGCCCGGAAGGACATGCCCGCGGAGACCGTGCTGTTCCAGATCGTCATGGCGTCCGCGGCGCGCCGCCCGGCCATGCGCCCGCCGAGCCTCGCGGGCCTCGCCCACACCCTCCGGCTCGCCGAGCAACGGCGGCTCGCGGTCGACTACCCGGGCATCCTGTCCCGGCTGGAGCGGCTGCACGACGAGCTGGCGCGGGCGAAGGCCCGGCCCCGCGGCGCCGAGGGACACCTGGCGGCGTGGCGCCGCCAGGCCGCGGCGGAGGGCGGCGCGCGGGCCGAGGGGCAGCGGATGCTGGAGCAGCTGCGGGCGCTGGTCCTGCAGCGGGACCGGCGGTACGGGGAGCCGATAGCGTCGAGCCTGCAGTTCGTCCAGTACAAGGCGCCGACCGCCCAGCGGCCCGGGCTGCTGTTCGTCGACGTGGCCGAGGAGCTGCGCGGCCTGTTCGCCGGGAAGGGACGCCAGCACCTGATCGCCTACGGGGAGCGGCTCGGCGTCCAGGTGAGGCTCGAAGGGGGAGGTCAACGGCGATGAGCCGGCCACTGCTGGACTCCGGATCGGGACGGCTGGTCCCCGTGCCCGACGGCGGGCCCATCGGCGCCGAGACGGTCGGCGTCGCCGCGTCCCTCGGCGCGGGCCACGCCCTGCTCACCGTGGAGACCGACGAGCCCGTCCGCGTCGCCGTCCGGCTGGCGCCGCTGGCGGAGGTGCCGGACGGCGTGCTCGCCGTCGGCCGCGCGCTGGCCGCGCACCTGGACCTCGGCACCGGCGAGAGCCGGTGGCGGCTGGAGCCCGTCACCCCGGTCGACCTGCGCCGGCTGCGGCTGGAGCTGCTCACCGAGGGGTCCATCGACGCGGCGGTCGCCGCGCTGGCCGCCGCCGGGCTGGACGGCCGGGTGCTGTGGCACTCCGCGCGGGACGAGCCGTGGCTGCCCGTCGAGGGCGTCGAGCACGAGATCCGCTCCGTGGACACCGCCGGGCCCACCGAGGTCGCCGCGCGGATCACGCCCGGCACCGAGATCGAGGTGTTCGCCGCCGGCGTGCGCAGCGGCGTCGACATCGTCATCCTGGCCGACTGCAGCGGCTCGATGCTCGTCGAGGACCTCGAACCCTACGGCGAGGGCGGCTTCTCCCCGGCGCGTCACGGCACCCGCATCAGCCGCACGCACGCGCTCCGGCAGGCCCTATACGACCTGCTGGAGGTCCGCCTCCGGGTGGACGGGCGCGTCTCCCGGGTCGCGCTGGTCGAGTTCACCGAGGAGACGACGACGCGGTTCCCGCGCACCGGCGGCATGGTCGAGCTGGACGGGTCGTCGCCGCCGGAGCTGGTCGCCGAGTTCCGGCACGCGATCGCCGTCCTGGCCGCCCAGAACGGTCGCCGCACCGACATCGGCAACGCCCTGCACGAGGCCGCGAACCTGCTCTACTACAGCGGCCGGCCCGACAACGAGAAGCTCATCGTGCTGGTGAGCGACGGCGCCAACTGGACGCCGCGCGGCGACCAGGGCACCGGCGAGGTCGTGGGCGCCTCCACCGAGCCGGTCAGCCTGATGGCGCACCTCCACCAGAACACCGGCATCCGCCTGCACGCCATCGGGATCAGCACGCCCGAGCACTACCAGCGGTGGATGGCGGTGATGCGGCAGTCGTTCAACCCCGCCCTCAACCCCAACCACGAGCTGCTGGAGCAGCTCGTGTCGGTCGGCGGCGGCGACCCCACGACGATCGGCGGGCTGGACGTGCTCGCCGCCTACTTCTCCGGGCTCGGCGCGGGCATCACCCGCGGCGTCCGCGTCGAGCGCGCGGGCGGCCGCCGGCCGGGACCGCTGCCCGCCGAGGCCGCCCGCCTGCTCGCCGACACCGGCCGGGCGCCGGCGGACGGGACGGCCGCGCGCCGGAGCCGGGTCGCCGGCGAGCTCGGGGAGCTGGCGGGCCGGTGCAACACCGAGGCCGAGCGCGTCTTCGGCCGCGCGCTCCTGGACGCCACGCAGGCGATGACCGCCGTGAAGCGGTCCCTGGCGAACCGGGGCACCGGCGACAACGCCGTCGTCCGGTTCACCCGCGACGTGAAGGCGTTCAGGCCGTCCGCGCTCCCCCAGGGCGCGGGCCGCGCGGTCACCGACGGGCACGCCGCCCTGACCGGCTACATCGACGACCTGCGCGGCGTCGAGCGCGACGGGTCCGTCGACCACGCGGCGCTGGCGGCCCTCGCCGGCGGGCCGCCCGCGGGCGATCCGGGCGCCGCCGTCGACGCCGCCGCCGAGCACCTGCTGGCGCTGCTGCGGGGCTGGCACGAGGCGCTGGCGGCGGAGCGGCCCGTGCGCGTGACCGTCCCGGACGGTCCCGCCTTCACCACCCGCGAGGACGGCGTCCCGGCCGGTGCCCGGTCCGGCGGTGACCACGGCGAAGGGCACGGCGGGGGGCACGGCGGCTCCGGACGCGCTCCCGGCGGCGATCCCGGCGACCTGAGCGGGACGACCTCCACCGGCTCCGATCCGGCGCCGGCCGGTGACTTCGTGTTCCGCGACTGACCGTGGCCCCTTCCGACCCGAGGCCGGGCTGGTGTGTGGGCCCCGACCACAGCCCCGACGAGTACACGCTGGTCGAGCCGGTCACCAGCGGCGGCGAGGGCGACGTGTGGCGGGCCCGGCGGCTGGAGCCGGACGGACGGCCGCGCGGCGGCGACTGGGCGATCAAGATGCTGCTGCCCGGCCATCCGGCCCTGTCCCGGACCGGCCGGGACCCGAACGAGGTGCTGCGGGCCTGGGACGAGCGCTGGTACAAGAACCGGCTCGACACCGGCGACCTGCGGGCGATCCCCGGCGTCGTCGTCCCCACCGAGACGTTCAACGGCCCGGCGCCGCACCCCGCCGGGCAGAAGCCGAAGGTCCGCGGCCTGTACATGGCCACGTCGTGGGTGCGCGGCGAGGACCTGCGCCACTGGGGCGGGCGGGCCGACCACCGGAGCCTCGCCAAGGTCGTCGCGGACCTGTGCCGCATCGTCGACGGCCTGCACGACCACGGCCGCATCCACGGCGACATCTCCCCCGGCAACGTCATGGTGGGGCCGGACGGCCGCGTCTCGCTGATCGACTTCACGTTCATGCGCTTCGCCGAGCTGTCGCGCACCACGATCGCGCTCACCCCCGGCTACGGCGCCCCGGAGAGCCGCGACGAGTCCACCATGGCGACCGACGCCTACGCCGTCGCCGCCGTGGCCTACTTCCTGCTGACCGGGCAGAAGCTGCCCACCGAGCCGCACACCGGCCTGCCCGCCCGCAACGCCGTGGAGGTCGCGGTGCGCGTGCTCACCGGGCGCGGCTGGTCCGCGGCGGCCACCGCGCACATCGCCGCCGGTCTGGCCCCCGACCCGGCGGCGCGGCCCGTCCCGCTGGCCGCGTGGGGCGAGCGGCTCGGCGAGCTGATCGTCGCCGAGGCCACCCAGGTCGGCTGCGTGGACGTCGCCAGCGACGCCGGCAACATCAGTGTCATGCTCACCGGGTCGCTGCTGGGCCTCACGGTGACGGGCCCGTGGCAGCCGCCGCCCGGCGGCCCGTCCACCGTCCGGGAGGTGACCGCGGAGACCGACGGCGCCGGACGCCTCGTCGTCTTCGTCAAGGAGAAGAACGGCCTGCTGTGGGGGGCGACGAAGGACCGCTGGCACCGGCTCACCGACGACCCCGTGCACGGCCCCGTCGTGGCCGTCCGCGACTACACGGGCTCCGTCTACTGCTACGCGCTCAGGGACGACCGGATGGTCGTCCACATCGCGGGGCCCAACGGCGACCACTGGGCCCCGGTCGACGTCTGCGTCACCGGCTCCGGGAGCGACATCGTCGCGGCCACCGTCACGCCGAAGGGCTGGTGCGTCGTCCTGGTCCGCGACGCGTCGGGCCTGCACTACCCGACCCGCGACGAGCAGGGCCGCGAGCACCTCGTGCGGGTGCTCGACTTCCCCGTCGCGGCGGCGGCGGTGGGGACGAGCCGATGGGGCGACCTGGAGGTGCTCGCGGTGGACGCCCGGTCCGGGCTGCTCATGTCCGTCGAGGAGCTGTCCGGCGGCTGGGCGCCGCCGGAGCCCGTCCCCGGGGCGCCCCGCCACGCCGAGCACCTCGCCGTCCTCGACCACCGCGAGGGCCGGACGGTCGCCGTCGCGGGCCGGCACGGGCTCTCGGTCGCGACCGCCGGCCGCTGGAGCACGCTGACCACCGAGCCTGCCGGCCCGGTCTCCCTCAAGCCCACGCGGAGCTGGCGGAACCAGCTGGTCGCGGTCGTCGGCGGACGGGCCGTCCTGTGGGGCGAGGACGACGACAAGCAATGGGTCCGCAAGGAGTGGTTCCCGGCCGAGACCGGCCCGGAGATCCACTGACGCTTTGTCACCGATTCGCTGCGCAGAGCGTCCGCGCATGGCGCACGATGGACGTCATGCCGGTCGACTATCGCGCACCGAACATCAACGCCCGGAGACTGGGTCTGCACTTCCGGCAGATCCGCGAGGCCCTCGAACTGTCCTACGACGAGGCGGCGACGCGGCTCGGCTGCGACGCCACCTGGCTGATCCGGCTGGAGACCGGCTTCGAGCGGATCACCCCCGACCGGGCCCGGGAGGTGCTGGACGGCTACGGCGTCCCGCCGCACGACATGCGCACGGTCGTGATCGACCTGGCCGCCCGCCCGGCCGGGCCGCCGTGGCTCGCCCGGCACGCCGGGCGGTTGAAGGCGCTCGTCCGCGACCTGTACACGCTGGAGTCCGAGGCGACCGTCATCCGCACCTACGGCATCGCCGCGATGCCGGAGCTGGTGCGCACCGAACCGTACGCCCGGCTCGGCTTCCGGTTCCACGTCCCCCCGGTCGACCCCGACGAGGCGTGGGACCTGCTGGAGCACCGCCAGCGGCACCGCCCCGCCGGGCGGCACCGCGCCCTCGACGTCATCGTCTGCGAGTCCACGCTGGTCGGCGGGCCGCCGGACGTCCGCGACGGGCAGCTCGCGCGGATGCTCGACCTGTCGGAGGACGAGCACGTCACCGTCCGCGTCGTCCCGATGAGCGCCAGGGCGCACCCGGGCCTGCACGGCTCGTTCGACGTGCTCGGGTTCCCGCTCATCCACGACCGCATCTCGGTCGTCCACACCGCCCTCGGCATCGACCTCGCGGGCTGTGACCTGACCGGCACCTGGGAGGGGATCGAGAAGGTCGCGCTCGCCCCCGGCCCCAGCCGCGACATGATCCACCGGAGGCTGCGCGGGTGACCCGGCGGACCGGCGGCGGTCAGAAGTCGATGTAGGGGCTGACGATCGCGAGGCGCGCGCCGGTGGGGTCGTTCATCACCGAGAACCGGGCGGTGCCGAGGACGTCGGTCGGCGGGACGCGGAGCCGCGCGCCCAGCTCGACGGCGCGGGAGGCGGAGACGTCGCAGTCGGAGACCGTGAAGTAGGGCATCCAGTGCGGGGGGTGGTCGGCCGGCCAGAACTCGTCCATGGGGACCATGCCGGCGACGGGCTGCTCGCCGATGTGCCAGACGATGTAGCCGGAGCGGTGGTAGCCGCGCTCCTCCGCCGTCCAGCCGAAGACCTCGCCGTAGAAGCGCCGGGCCTCCACGGTGTCGGGGCTGACCAGTTCGGCCCAGCGCATGGCGGACGGATCGGCCCAGACCGCCGCGCCCTGGAAGGCGAGCGGCTCCCAGACCGCGAAGTCGGCGCCCTGCGTGTCGGCGAACTGCGCCATGCGGCCGAGGTGCGCGACATCGCGCACCTCCGCGGTGGTCTGCCCGCCCGCGGCGGCCACGACCTCGCCGGCATCCTCGGCGGACTCCGTCCTGAAGTAGCAGGTCCAGGTGGGCGGAAGGGTGTCGTCGAGCAGTTCCTGCGCCCCGGCGACCTCCGGCCCCTGAACCCCGCCGAGCGTGAACATCTCGTAGTCGGTGTAGAAGTCGGCGCCCGACAGGGTGTAGGACGACCATCCGAAGAGCTCGGAGTAGAAGTGCCTGGATATGCCCATGTCGGGGGTGGACAGGTCCAGCCAGCAGGGTGCACCCACGGTGTACTGGGTCACCTCTGGCATCGGTGACCTCCCGAAGCACGCATGGACGACACGCTACGGACGGGCGCGCAATAGCGACGGCCACGGGACGCCAGGAGACCACCCAAGGTGGCTCAAACTTCGACCAATTCGGCGCGGGCTCAGCCCGCGACCACCGTCTGGAGCAGACCCCAGACGAAATGCGCCACATGCGTGGAGCCGTCCGGCGTGGTGAAGACGGCCTGCCAGCGGCCCGGGGCATCGCCGTCCCGGTGGGCCACGGCGCCGAAGCGGGCGTCCAGGTCGCCGACGACGCACGACCACGGCGCGAGGTCGGCGGCGGACTCCAGCCGCGGGACGGGCACGCCCGCCTCCCGGACGAGCCACTCCTGCGCCACCGTCCCGTCCGGCGCCAGCACGATCTCGAACCGGAGGCCCGGCCACAGCGGCAGCGGCGGCCAGCCCGCCGTCGCGCAGGCGACGTCGCCGGAGCGGCGCTCCCCGGTGACCGACGGCGGCCCGAGGACGGCCTCGTACCGGCGCCGCCCACGCGGGAACGTCCGCGACCGCACGATGCGCTGCCAGCGCGCGTTCACCTCGCGCATCTCCGTGCGTGAGGCGCCCAGCGCGCGCACGGCCTCCTCCACCAGTCCGGGCTGGTAGTCGGCCATGCGCCGCAACAGCACCAACTGGAACTCACGCCGCGCGAAACCCTCCATGGCCGCCCCACGCTACCCCCACACCCGACCCCGACGCCCCCCACCGCCGACGCCTAGCAAATGGTCACCATTCGGCTACTAAGAGTGAGAGTAGGCTCCAATCGGGCGTCCGGATCGGGCGCGCACCGACCTCGTGGAAGCAAGGGAGCCCCCCATGGCCCGTTACGAGATCACCGTGGAGACCGGCAACGTCGAGAACGCCGGGACCGACGCCAACGTGTCCATCACCCTCTACGGCCAGACCACGTCGGCGGGGCCGATCGGCCTCGACGACTCCCGGGACAACTTCGAGAGGGGCGCCACCGACCGCTTCGTCGTGGACCTGACCCCGGTCGGGCGGCTGCTCTCCATCGTGATCGGCCACGACAACAGCGGGAACAAGCCCGGGTGGTACCTGAACCGCGTCTTCATCAGCGACCCGTCCGAGACCGCGGAGTTCCCCGCCTACCGGTGGCTGGCCACCGACGAGAACGACGGCCGCACCCAGGTGCGGCTGGCCCGCGCGGGCGGCTGACCGGGCGGGCGGTCCGGCGGCGCGTCGTCCCCGGCGATCACGGCTCGCACGGGACCTCCACGGCGACCGTCGTCGGGCCCCCCGCGGGGCTCGTGACCCGGACGGTGCCGTCCAGGGCCGCGACGCGGCGGCGGATCCCCGCGATGCCGGTGCCGCGCGTCTCGTCCGCGCCGCCGATCCCGTCGTCGGTGACCTCGATCCACAGCCGGGCGTCCGCCCGCTCGACGTGGACCACGGCCTGGGTGGCGTGGCCGTGCTCGGCCGTGTTGGCGAGCGCCTCGGTCACCGCGTAGTAGGCCACGGTCTCGACGGCGGACGGGACGGCGCCCAGCGCGCCGACGCGCAGCCGGGTCGGGACGGCGGCGTCGGCGGCCAGCGCCGCCAGCGCCCCGTCCAGGCCCCGGTCCGCGAGGATCGGCGAGTACACGGTGCGGGCCACCTTGCGCAGTTCCGTCATGGCCTCCTCGATCCCCTCGTGCGCCTCCCCCACCAGGCGGGCCACGCCCTCGGGGACGCCGGTGAGCGACTCGCGGGCCAGCCCGAGCCGCACCGCGATCGCCACCAGCCGGGCCTGGACGCCGTCGTGCAGGTCGCGTTCGATCCTGCGCAGCTCGGCGGCGTGCGCGTCCAGGGCCCCCGCACGCGTCCTGGTCAGCGCCCTCACCCGCTGGGTCAGCAGCTCGGCCGCCGACGGCGCCAGCAGGACGAGGCAGATCCGGGCGTGGGCGCGCGCCAGCGGCGGGCCGCCCCACCGGGCCGCCGCGGCGAGCACGGCGGCCTGCAGCGGCGCCGCGGTCAGCGCGGTCGTCCAGTCGTCCACCGGGACGTCCCCCACCAGGCGCGGTACCGCGCTCGCGGGGAAGAGCCACCACATCGTCATGGCCCACGCGGCCGTGAGGGCGTTGGCGGAGCACAGCATCAGGGCCAGCCCCAGGGGCAGCACCGTGGCCACGTGCACCAGCGGCCAGAGCACGCCCCGGCGCAGGAGCGGCCCGACGCGCCGCCCGGCCGCGGGACGGGCGGGCACCGCGACGCCGAGCAGCCGCCCCGCGCGCCGCCGGTGCCACTCCCCCCAGGCGCGCCCCCGGGACGGCAGGACGAGCAGCGGCGCCGCGACCACCGTGGCGAGGGCGGTCACCAGGCCGCCCACCAGGTAGGCCCCAGTCCCCAGTCGCCGCACGCCCGTCCCTTTCCTTCCGCCGAATGCTCAGTATCCGACTCCGGCGGCGCCGGGACACTACAGCCGCCTGTACCTTCACCCCCCCGCGGCCGCTTTCTTCTCGCGGAGGGGCTCCGGGCCCCGCGGCAGCTGGGCCGGATACCCGCATCGCCGCCGATCGGGCCGGTGGGCGGGCCTCCGATGCTCGCTAGGGCGGGGAGCCGATGATCTTCTCGACCAGTCTCCAAGCGGTGCTCGACGGATTTCGGGGTCGCTCACCATCGTCGGGTTGAAGCCTGCGCGCCCTGTCGCACGCCGACCTGACCCCCGCGGCGAAGTCCGGGTACCGAGTCCCGGCCTCCGACCAGCCCGGCAGCAGGGCGTTCAGCCTCTGCTTCGCCTCCTTCGCCGACTGGAAGGGACGCGTGTGATCGTCCAAATGCAGGATCAGCCAGAACTCGAAACAGGGCGAAGAGAGCGCGAGGCGGACATCCGCCCTGCGAGCCGCATCAAGGAGCCTTGAGACAAGGCCGTCGGAGAGCTCGGTGTCGAGCACGCACCACACCTCGTCGTACTCACCCGTGCGGCGGCGGGCGGCCTCCCACACCAGGCCCACATGGTCACAGTCCGGCGCGTCGACGGCGAGCTGGGGCCCGCGGCGAGCACGCATTCCCGTGAAATAGAGCTTTTCCGTCTTCCCTTCACAGAGAACGAGAAAACTGCGCCGTTCCTCCCGCGAGCCGCTGGGCCTGCGCTGCAGATTGGTCTCAGTTCGGGGCCTGCCGCCCCGGGCTGGACGCCCGGCGCGCCTAGGACTCTTCGACGACATCGACGGCGACCTCACGGGCCGCCAGTGCGGCGGCGAACAACTCGTCATTCACCACGGGGACGGCTCCGTAGCGTCCGGCCAGATAGCGGCGCTCGCGATTCTCATCCTTACGCGGCTTGAAGTCCGACACGGGGAAGAGTTCGGTCGCCCCGCTCTCGTCCTTCTCCGTGAACCAGATGTGGTCGCGTTTCAGTACCTCTTCCCCCTGGATCCGGCCGAGCAGCGACACGTCGTGACTGGTGAAAATCAGCTGGGCTCCATGGGGGTTGTTCTCCCGGTCGCGAAAGAGTTTGATCAGCTGTGCGGTGAGGAACGGGTGAAGACTGGAATCGAGCTCGTCCACCACGAAGGGAACGCCCCTGTCAAGCGCCCCGAAGGCCGGTCTCGCCAGCCGGAACAGGGACTGCGTCCCGGTCGACTGCTCCCCCAGACTCAATACCGCCTTACCATCGGCGCCTCTATGCCGGAACGTCAGGCGTTTCCGCCGGGGCGGCTCATATCCTTGCCTCCGCCCTGACAGCCTGTTCACACGCGCGGCGTACTCCTCTTCACTCTCTGCCACCAAAACCGCGTCTTCGATACCGGTATCGGCGGCTCGAAGCAACCGGACGATGCGTTTGAGATCGGCGCCTTCAGAATACAAGTTCATGCCTAGGGCCAGGTCACGAGAGGTGCGCCAGGCGATCCGCCTGAACCACTCGTATACAGGAAGTAGCACCCGCTGCTTGGAACGGACACCGACTGACAGGAACAAGACATTCGACTCGGTGAGCTGTGCGACCTGCTTCAATCCCTCGGGAGAGTTCTCACCATAACTGTACTCGTCCCCGCGACGGTGGAAAACCACTCGCTTCCGCTTGTGCGGATAGCTGTACATCCATTCTTCAATGACGCAGTGGTCGTCGAGTGCGAAACCGTATGTGTAACGAACATCATCGATGACCACATCCACCACGAATGTGGACGGTTCGTCGAGCGAGGCCGGGTCCAGCGCGAACGGGTAGCGATCAACGCCCCCGTCCGGCTCGCTCTCCCTGAAGGACTCGCGAACCATCGCGACCATATACGCCAGCGCGTCGATCACGTTGGACTTGCCGGAGGCGTTGGCACCGAAGATCCCGGCGACCGGGAGGGCCTCCCAGGGCACCTCCGCCGGCTCGTCGTCGGAGTAGGCGGGCGTGAGCAGCAACTGTTGCTCGGTCCGCAGCGATCGAAAGTTCGCTACGCGGAAACTCAGCAACATGGGACTCCCGACCTCCGTTCGGAGACTATCTCACCCACTAGTGTGACGGAAAATCACCTAGGACAACACTAGTAACTATGCGCAACCATCGATGACCCTTCACTGAAGCCACCCAAACCCCCATGGGTCCAGCCTGTCGCGCGGCCCTTCAGCACAGCCGCGTCGACTCAAATCAGAAGCGAAGCTGGACTTTTCCGACGTTTACCACGTGTCGGGCGGCAGAGATTCACTCAGGTGCCCGGCCGGTGAACTGCGATTTCAGCGGCGATCGACGCGGCCGCCGGACTCCGTTCACCAGGACCTGACCACAGGTTTCCTCACAGGACCGCGTGGCGTCGGACTCCGCAGCCGCGCCCCCGGCCGTCCGGTCCGGGGCGGCCGGTGGGCTTTTTCTCCGTTGGGGAGTCGGAGTATCGTCGGGGGCAGGCCGAGAGGCGTTGCAACGGACGCGAGTCCGCCACGCTCGGCCTGGAATCTGCACTAAGGGCGCCTCTCTTTATGGGAGGTTGCCGCATGACCAGTGCCGACGCGCGTGGAGGGGCCGTTCGCGAGGGCGGGCGGGACGCCGGGGAGCGGGCGCTGCGCGAGCTCTTCGACCGGCGCATCGCGGTGCTCGACGGGGCCTGGGGCACGATGCTCCAGGGCGCGGGCCTCACCCCCGCCGACTACCGCGACGAGCGGTTCAAGGACCACCCCCAGGACGTCACGGGCGACCCCGACCTGCTGAACCTCACGCGTCCCGACGTCATCCTGGACGTCCACCGGCAGTACCTGGCGGCGGGCGCGGACATCACGACGACCAATACCTTCACCGCGACCGGAATCGGCCAGGCCGACTACGGGCTCGGCTCGTGGGTGCGGGAGATGAACCTGGAGGCCGCGCGGCTGGCGCGCCAGGCGGCGGACGAGGCGGGCGGACGGTTCGTGGCCGGGTCGGTGGGCCCGCTGAACGTCACGCTGTCGCTGTCGCCGAAGGTCGAGGAGCCGGCGTTCCGGGCGGTGACGTTCGAGGAGGTCCGCGCCTCCTACGCCGAGCAGATCCAGGCGCTGTCCGACGGCGGCGTCGACCTGCTGCTGATCGAGACGATCTTCGACACGCTCAACGCCAAGGCCGCGATCGCGGCGGCGCGCGACGTCGCCCCGCACCTGCCGCTGTGGCTGTCGGTCACGATCGTGGACCTGAGCGGGCGGACGCTGTCCGGCCAGACGGTCGAGGCGTTCTGGCGGTCGATCGAGCACGCCGAGCCGCTGGTGGTCGGGGTGAACTGCGCGCTGGGCGCCGAGGAGACGCGGCCGCACATCGCCGAGCTGTCGCGGCTGGCGGGCACCTACACGGCGTCCCACCCGAACGCGGGGCTGCCGAACCCGTTCGGGGGCTACGACCAGACCCCGGAGGAAACGGGGCGGCTGCTCGGCGAGTTCGCCTCGGCCGGGATGGTCAACGTGGTCGGCGGCTGCTGCGGGACGAGCCCCGCGCACATCGCGCGGATCGTCGAGGCCGTCCGCGACCTGGCGCCGCGGCCCGTCCCGGCGCCGCCCGAGCGCACCCGGTTCAGCGGGCTGGAGCCCCTGGAGATCGGCGCCGACACCGGTTTCGTCATGATCGGCGAGCGGACGAACGTCACCGGCTCGGCCAGGTTCCGGCGGCTGATCGAGGCGGGCGACCACCAGGCGGCCGTGGACGTCGCGCTGGAGCAGGTCCGCGGCGGCGCGAACCTGCTGGACGTCAACATGGACGCCGACCTGCTCGACAGCGAGCGGGAGATGGTCACCTTCCTCAACCTGATCGCGACGGAGCCGGAGGCGGCCCGGCTCCCGGTGGTGATCGACAGCTCGCGGTGGAGCGTGCTGGAGGCCGGGCTGCGGTGCGTGCAGGGCAAGGGCGTCGTCAACTCGATCAGCCTCAAGGAGGGCGAGGGCCCGTTCCTGGAGCAGGCGCGGCGCATCCGCGGGTACGGCGCGGGCGTGGTCGTCATGGCGTTCGACGAGGAGGGGCAGGCCGACACCGCCGAGCGCAAGGTGGAGATCTGCGGGCGGGCCTACGACCTGCTCACCACCCGGGCGGGTTTCCCCGCCGGGGACATCATCTTCGATCCCAACGTCCTCGCGGTCGCCACCGGGATGAGCGAGCACAACGGGTACGCCAAGGCGTTCCTCGACGCGCTGCCGCGCATCAAGGAGCGCTGCCCCGGCGCGCTGATCAGCGGCGGCATCTCCAACCTGTCGTTCGCGTTCCGCGGCAACGACGTCGTGCGCGAGGCGATGAACTCGGCGTTCCTGTTCCACGCCGTCCGCGCCGGGCTCGACATGGGCATCGTCAACGCGGGTCAGCTCGCCGTCTACGAGGACATCCCCGCCGACCTGCTCGGGCTCGTCGAGGACGTGCTGTTCGACCGGCACCCGGAGGCCACCGACCGGCTCGTCGCGTTCGCCGGGACGGTCACCGGCTCCGGCACCCGCCGCGCCGCGGACCTGTCCTGGCGCGAGGGGCCGGTGGAGGAGCGCCTCGCGCACGCGCTCGTGCACGGCATCGTCGACTTCATCGTGGAGGACACGGAAGAGGCGAGGGCGCGGGCGGCACGTCCCCTGGAGGTGATCGAGGGGCCGCTCATGGACGGCATGAAGATCGTGGGCGACCTGTTCGGCTCGGGGAAGATGTTCCTACCCCAGGTGGTCAAGAGCGCGCGGGTGATGAAGCGCTCGGTGGCCTACCTGGAGCCGTTCATGGAGGCCGAGAAGGAGGAGGCGCGCCGGGCCGGGACCGCCGAGGAGCGGGAGGAGGCGGCCAAGGGCGCGGGCAAGGTCGTGCTCGCGACGGTCAAGGGCGACGTGCACGACATCGGCAAGAACATCGTCGGCGTCGTCCTCGGCTGCAACAACTACGAGGTCGTCGACCTCGGCGTGATGGTGCCCGCGGCGACCATCCTGGACACCGCGGTCGCGGAGGGCGCCGACGCGGTGGGGCTGTCCGGGCTGATCACCCCGTCGCTGGACGAGATGGTGTCGGTGGCCGCGGAGATGCAGCGGCGCGGGCTGCGGCTCCCGCTGCTGATCGGCGGCGCGACGACCTCGCGCCAGCACACGGCGGTCCGGGTCGCCCCCGCCTACGAGGGCACGACCGTCCACGTGCTCGACGCGTCCCGCGTCGTCGGGGTGGTGTCGGACCTGCTGAACACCGATCAGGCCGAGGCGCTGGCCGAGCGCAACCGCGCCGAGCAGGAGCGGCTGCGCGAGCAGCACGCGGCCCGGCACGGCACCCCGCTGCTGGCGCTCGGGCGGGCGCGCGCCAACCCCGAGCGGGTCGCGTTCGAGGACCTGCCGGTTCCGGCGTTCACCGGGACGCGCGCCGTCGAGCCGGACCTGACCGCGCTGCGCGAGATGATCGACTGGCAGTTCCTGTTCCTGGCCTGGGAGCTGAAGGGCAAGTACCCGGCGATCCTGGAGCGGCCGGAGGCGCGCGAGCTGTTCGACGACGCGAACACGCTGCTGGACGAGATCATCGACGGCGGCCTGCTCCAGGCCGCCGGCGTCCACGGCTTCTGGCCCGCGCACGCCGACGGCGACGACATCGTGCTCGGCGGCGGGGGCCCGCGCTTCCCGATGCTGCGCCAGCAGACCGTCAAGCCGGAGGGACGGCCCAACCGCTGCCTCGCCGACTACATCGCCCCGGCGGGCGACCATCTGGGCGGGTTCGCCGTCACGATCCACGGCGCGGACAAGCTCGCCGCCTCGTTCGAGGCGGACCACGACGACTACCGGGCCATCATGGTCAAGGCCCTGGCGGACCGGCTCGCCGAGGCGTTCGCCGAGCACGTCCACCTGGAGGCGCGGCGGGCCTGGTTCGAGCCGGACGCCGACCCGGTGATCGAGGACCTGCACGCCGAGCGGTTCCGGGGCATCCGCCCGGCGCTCGGCTACCCCGCGAGCCCCGACCACTCCCTGAAGCGGGAGCTGTTCGGGCTGCTGGACGCCGACCGCGCCGGCATCGGCCTCACCGAGAGCTTCGCGATGTCCCCGGCCGCCAGCGTCAGCGGGCTGATCTTCGCGCATCCGTCGTCGCGCTACTTCACCGTGGGACGCGTCGGCGAGGACCAGGTCCGCGACTACGCCGGGCGGCGGGGGGTCGACCTCGCCGAGGCCGAGCGCCTGCTGCGTCCCAACCTCGCGTACGAGCCGCCCGCCCGGTAGGGCCGCTAGGAGAAGCGGGTGCGGAGGACGGGCAGCAGCTCGGCCTCCGCCCAGGCCCGGAACTCCTTCTGGTTGTCGCCGCCGCTCTGGCAGAAGGCGACGTGGGTGAACCCCGCGTCCGCCCACTGCTGGACGGCCTCGACGTAGCGCGACACGTCATCACCACAGGGGACGGACTCGGCGATGTCCTCGGGACGGACGGTGCCCGCCGCGGCCTCGAAGTTCTTCGGGCCCGGCAGCTCGGCCATCACCTTCCACCCGGCGGCGGAGAACCTCCAGGTGCGGTGGGCCCGCTCCTTGGCCTCCTTGAGGTCGTGTCCATAGGACACCGGGATCTGCCCGTAGACGGGTTTGCCGGCCCCGCCCTCCTCTTTGAAGATCTCGACGACGTCGCCGACGGGCCGGTCGGAGATGAAGACGTCCCCGTGCTCGGCGGCCAGCCGGCCGGCGCGGGCGCTGCCGGCGGCCATACCGATGGGGACGGGCTGTTCCGGCAGGTCGTAGAGCCGGGCGGAGTCGACGGTGAAGTGGCGGCCCCGGTAGCTGACGTACCCGCCGCCGAACAGCGCGCGGATGATCTCGACGGCCTCGGTGAACATCTCGTGCCGGACGTCCACCGAGGGCCAGCCGCGCCCGACGACGTGCTCGTTGAGGTTCTCCCCCGCGCCCAGGCCCAGGGTGAACCGGCCGTCCGAGAGCACCCCCATCGTCGCCGCCTTCTGCGCGACGACCGCGGGGTGGTAACGCATGATCGGGCAGGTCACGAACGTCATCAGGGGGATGCGCTCGGTCGCCTGCGCGAGCGCGCCGAGCACCGACCAGGCGTAGGCCGAGTGCCCCATGTCCTCCAGCCACGGGAAATAGTGGTCGGAGATGACCGAGTAACCGAATCCCGCGGCCTCGGCCTCGACGAGGTCTTCGACGAGTTGTTTGGGCGGTGTCTGCTCGCACAGGAGCGTGTATCCGAATTCCATGCTCCGGCGCATACCCGGGAGCCGGAAAACAATCGTCAAGGAACGGTCAGTTGCCGAGCAGGTCCATGAGGTCGTCGGCGTGCTCCTCTTCTTCGGCGAGGATGTGCTCCATGAGACGCCGCGTCGTGACGTCCCCGTCGCCGAGCCAGCGGATGATCTCCTGATAAGACTCGATGACGATGCGCTCGGCGACGAGGTTCTCCTGGAGCATGCCCTTCAGGTCGTTGTCGTCGAAGGTCTCGTAGGTGGTGTGCGCGCGCTCGGCGATGGTCTTCGGGTCGAAGTCGGGGTCCCCGCCGAGCTGGCTGATGCGCTCGGCGGCACGCATCGCGTGGTCGCGCTCCTCGTCGGCGTGCTCGGTGAACTCCGCGGCCACCTGCGCGCGGTCGATGCCGGTCGCGCTGATCGCGTGCCGGCTGTAGCGCATCCAGCAGACGATCTCCGTCGCCAGGACGTCGTTGAGCACCCCGATGACCTCCCGCGTGCTGCGCCGGTACCCCTCGGTCACCGGACCGTCGGCCATCTTCCGCCGGGCCCGGTCGCGGATCTCCGTCACATCGATGCTGAAGCTGCCGGCCATCTGTTCCCCTCCTGATCATGCGGACGTTCCCCTGCCTACCCACCTCACGAACGTCATGCGCGGCCTCTCGAAACGGCCGTAACACCGGGCGGAACGGCGCCGCCGACGACACATCACTCCTTTACCAGGAGTCAGACTGGCCACGATCCGTCACTCGTGCTATACGTAGAGCTACCTCACCTCGACTTGGGGCGAGGTATGGGACATCCGGTATCCACCTTGAGATCCGGGCGTGACAAGGAAGAAAAGGAACCACATGAAGTCCTTCAGCTACACCGAGCTCGACCTGCTGGCCGGCGAGGTCCTGCCCGAGCGCGCCGTCCTGTCGACCCTGCTCGTCGGCGGCGGCAACGACAACGACAACACCAACCTCAACGTGGGCGGCCACGGCCACGGCCACGGCCAGATCGTCACCCAGAACGCCTGCCAGAGCAGCATCGGCCACCCGCAGGGCGGCCTGCTCGGCGTCCTCGGCCTCAGCAACCAGCAGGACGTCTCGACGTTCGTCTGCGAGCCGGGCCAGACCGCCGTCAACGGCTGAGTGGTTCGGACGTAGTTGCGGGCTCGCGCTCGCAAAGGGAAGGGCTGGCGTTCTCCCGCCAGCCCTTCCCCCTTCCTCTGCCCCACCTGAAAGCGATTCCATGAGTCAAGCGATCCCGCACACCTTCACCTACGCCGAGCTGGAACGGCTCGATCCCGACGTGCTGCCGCGGCGGCTCGCGCTGTCCGGGATGACCGCCCAGTCGGCGAGCGGCGGCCACGACGACACCTCGGTGTACTACGCCTGCCAGTCCACCTACTCCGGTGGCACCAGCGGGCTGCTGGGCCTCGGCCTGCTCGCCGAGCCGCCGCGCTCCAGCCTGACCTGCGTTCCCGCCGTGGTGGCGCACAAGAGCGCATGAGCGACACCGCCACCCCGGCCGTGGACGGTGCCGGGCCCGCCGCGCCGCTCGTGCTGCCCTCGCTCGTCGAGGGCGCCGAACTCGTCGGCGAGTTCAAGAACTCAGGCTACCGGGAGCCGCCCCAGTTGGTCTGCCTGCCGAACCGGCAGCTCGTCCGGCTTCCGCCGCTGCTGTTCCTGGTCGCCGAGGCGCTGCACGAGCACCGGGACCTGGCCGGGGCCGACGTCGAGACCGCCCTCGACCGGGTCGCCGCGGACGTCAGCGCCAAGGCCGGCGCGCGGCTGACCGGCGAGCAGGTCGTCTACCTCGCCGACCGCAAGCTCGCGCCGCTCGGCGTCACCACCTACAGCGACGGCCGGCAGCCGGAGCTCACCCGGGCCGACCCGTTCCTGGCGCTGAAGTTCAGGGTCGCGGTCTTCCCCGAGTCGGTCACCTGGTTCATCGCGGGCCTGTTCGGCTGGCTGTTCCAGCCGGTGATCATGACGCTGATGGTGGCCGCGACGGTGGCCAGCGAGGTCTGGGTGCTCACCACGCGGTCGGTGGCCGACGCCCTGCAGCACACCATCCTCGTCCCGGTCAGCATCCTGCTGATCGTGGCGCTCGGGGTGCTGTCCTGCGCGTTCCACGAGGTCGGCCACGCCTCCGCCTGCCGCTACGGCGGCGTCCGGCCGGGCGTGATGGGATGCGGCATCTACCTGGTGTGGCCCGCGTTCTACACCGACATCACCGAGTCCTACCGGCTCGGCCGGGCCGGGCGGCTGCGCGCCGACCTCGCCGGGGTCTACTTCAACGGCATCTTCGTCGTCGGGCTGACCCTGCTGTACCTGTACACGGGCTTCGAGCCGCTGGTGGTCGCCCTGCTGTACATCAACCTGGAGATCATCCAGCAGCTGCTGCCGACGCTCCGGTTCGACGGGTACTACATCATGTCCGACCTGGTCGGGGTCCCCGACCTGTTCAAGTACATCGGCCCGATCCTGCGCCGCGCCGTGCTGCGGCGCCCCGCCGACGCCCGGCTGAAGGATCTCAAGCGCTGGCCGCAGGTGTTCGTCACGATCTGGGTGCTGACCATCATCCCGGTGCTGGCGTTCCAGATCGCGCTGATCCTGGTGCGGGTACCGAGCCTGATCGCCAGCGACTGGCGCATGACCCGCCGCCTCGCCGACGCCGCCATGGCCGGGGCCGGCCCGCTGGAGCTGGCCGCCTCGGGGCTGCAGATCGTCCTGCTGATCCTGCCGATCGTCGGTCTGGCGCTCATCCTGGGACAGCTGCTGTACAAGCTCGTCCGCTGGGCGGTCCGCTGGGTCCAGGCGCCCGCGGCCGAGGCCGCGCCGGACGCCTGACGCCCGCCGCGCGTGACGCGCCGGATGCCCCGACGGGCACCCGGCGCGTTCGGTTCTCCGGGGGCGCCGGGCCGCGGTCAGCCCTGGCGGACGCTCTCCTCCTCGCCCGGCGGCGGGCCGCGCCATTCGAGGAGGAGGACGGTCGCGTCGTCGTCCAGCCTGCCCGCGTGGTGCTCCAGGATGCTGTTGACGAGGCGGCGCAGCGTCTCCGGGACGCCGAGCCCGTCGGCGCAGCGCCGGATCACGAAGTCGACGAACCGGTGGAAACCGAACTCCTGCTTGGCGGGGTCGCGGGCCTCGACGATCCCGTCGGTGTAGAGCAGCAGCCGGTCGCCCGGTTCGAGCTGCTCCTCGCAGACCGTGGCGGTCACACCGAGGTCGGTGCCCAGCGGATGGCCCGGCGGGCACTCCAGCGTCGTCGCCCACCGCCCGTTGCGGATCACCACGGGGGCGGGGTGGCCGTGCGAGAGCCAGGCGAGCCGGCCCGTCCGGACGTCGAACTCCGCGAGCACCGCCGTGACGTAGCGGGCCGACTCGAACTGCTCGACCAGCACCGCCTCGATCGCCTCGCCCGTCTCGACCAGGCCCCTGCCCTCCAGGCGGACGTTGCGGCAGGTCGCGACGGCCAGGTTCGCGGTCAGCCCGGACGAGGTGTCGTGCCCCATCGCGTCGAAGACGGCCAGATGCACGATGTCACCGGTCACCCCGTAGTCGAAGGCGTCGCCGCCGAGCCGGTAGGCGGGCTCCAGGGCCGCGCCGATCACCACCCGGTCGCTGGCGAAGGTCAGCGGCGGCATCAGCCGCCACTGCATCTCCGCCGACACGGTCATGTCCTGGACCCGGATCAGGCGCAGATAGGAGTCGCTGGACGAGCCCTTGCTGTAGATCAGCAGCGCGACCAGCCCCGCCAGGAGCCCGGCCAGTTCCACGGCCCCGGCGTCCCCGCGCTCGACACCGGCCCGCAGGACCCCGATCCGCTGGCTGCCGTGCAGCATCGGCACCCAGATCTGGGTGCCGGCGTCCTCCTCGGCGGGCTGGCCGACCACCGTCTCCATGCTCTGGTAGGCCCGGCCCGCCAGCGTCGCGTCGACCCGCAGCTCGCCCGCCTCGCGGCCGGGGCCCTGCGCGGCGTCCCGGCCGTGGCCGGTCAGCAGCCGCAGGACGTTCTGCTGAATGTCCACGACGTAGATCAGCGCGTCCCGCAGGCCGGCCGCCGCGGCGTGCTCGGCGACGGCGTCCGGCAGCTCCTCCAGCGACATCCGGTGCCCGGCGGCCAGCAGGCCGCCCAGCATCGCCTCGCCGCGTTCCACCCGCCGGCCTTCCCTCGTCCGGTCGCCTCTCGGCCTTCGCCCGGAACGTACCCGGCCGGGCGAGGGCCATCACACCTCCGTACGGGCCGGGCGGTCGGAGGCCGGCCAGACATAGGGCAGGTCGGGCGGGACGTCCGGGAAGCAGGGGCCGTAGAACCCCGGGTCCTTGCGGACGAGCGCCGAGCGGTGGCTCAGGTGGAAGCCCGGGTCGCCGAGCCAGGGCGGCAGCTCGCCCGCCGCCGCGAGCCGCCGCTGGTCGCGCGGCCCGCCCGAATCCGCCCGCCCGGGAACGGCGGCCAGGCCCGCGACCAGCGACCCGGCGCAGGTGTCGGCCCGGCCGAGGTCGCACCAGCGGCGGCAGACCTCCAGGCCGTAGCGGACGAGCGCCTCCTCGTAGCCCGCCCACATCCGGACCGCCGGATGGCGCCGCCAGCCGTAGCCCGGCACCGTCAGCCCGCGCAGCACCTGCAGCGCCTCGACGCGCTGCTTGCCGAGCCGCCGCGGGTCGAGGACGTCCGCGGTGGCGGCGAAGTCCGCGTACGGCAGGAAGGTCTGCACGCCGGTCCCCCGTCCCTCCGTGGCCCTCTACCCGGCGGCGCCCGGCCGAAGCGAGGGCCCGGGGCGGGGTCACTTCGGCAGGAGTGCGGCGATCTCGGGCTTGAGCAGGTCGCGGACGCTCGCGTAGGAGCCGCCGAAGTCGAGGTCGCCGCACCCGTCGCTGCCCGCGTGCAGCCAGGACAGCTGGAACTCGGCGGGAGTGAAGAACGCGCTGAGGCGGGGCGGATCGACCTCCATCCCCTTGATGGTCTGGCCCCCGGCCTTCTGGGGGAAGAAGTCGGCCCGCTCGAACCGCCCGTCCGTCGAGCAGTCGCTCCACTTGCGGCTGCTCGCGGTCGCGCGCTGGGTCATGAACGACTGGAGGCGGGCGACGCCCGCGGGCGTCAGCGTCCCGGGCCGGAACACGTCCTGGTTGGTCAGCCGTTTCCCGGTGGTCAGGTCGACGGTGACGACCTCGCCGCCGGGGGCTCCGTCGGCCTGCTGGCACCAGTCGGAGTGCATGAAGTAGCGGACGGAGACGTACCGCGGGCCGCGCAGCCCCGTCCGCGCGGTCGTGAACACCTTGGTCTGGCGGCCCCCGCACCGCCCCCGCTCGGCGCTCCCCGTCCCGATCCGGATGAGCCGGTCCAGGGGGGCGCGCAGCTCCTGGTTGACGCGCTTCTCCAGGGCCGCGTCACCGAGGCCGCTCACCGACACGTACGCCGCGTTCTGGACGTCCACCCCGCCGATCGTCTGAGTCTGGGACGCCGTGTTCACCTGCGCCACCGGCCGTGTCCGGGGGGTCTTCGTCGCGCCGCCCTTCGTCGCGTAGACCGCGGCGGTGGCCGAGGCCGCGACCACGGCGACACCGGCCACCGCGAGGGTGCCCTTGCCCGCCGCGGTGGCCAGGAACCCCTTGCTGACGCTCGTCCCGGCCGTCCCGGCGGCGCCCATGCCGCTCCCCGCCGACCCCGCGGCGCCCGCCCCGGCCCCGGCTCCGGCGGCACCGGCCGCGCCGGCGGCGCCC
>NZ_CAACVB010000105.1 GCF_900659635.1 Actinomadura roseirufa
CGGGCGGCCACCACCGCGCCGGCGGCCGCCTGGGCGGCCGTCAGCGGCCTCATCGGTCCCCTCCGCGCCGGGCCCGGCCCCGCGGGAAGTCCTCCGCGACCAGGGAGGCGACGATGCGGCCGCCCATCGCGACCAGCGGCAGGCCGCCGCCCGGGTGCGCCGAGCCGCCCACCAGGTACAGGCCCCGCCGGGGACCCCGGTTGCCGGGCCGGCGGAACGGCGCGAGACGTCCCCGGTAGGCGGTGCCGTAGATCGCCCCGCCCCAGGCTCCGTACCGGTCGCGCAGGTCAGCCGGGGTGACCAGGTCCACGAACCGCAGGCGGCCCGACAGGTCGTATCCGCGCTCCGCCAGCCGTTCCAGCACCAGGTCGCGGTAGCCCTCGGGGGTCACCGGCCAGCGGCCGGGGTCACCGGCCGGGACGTTGACGAGCATGGTCCAGTTCTCCGCCCCGGCGGGCGCCTGGGACGGGTCGTCGACGGCGGAGCAGCCGATGTGGACGGTCGGGTCGCGCGGCGGCAGCCGCCGGTCGAAGATGTCGCCGAACTCCCGCCTGTGGTCGGCGGAGAACACGATGGTGTGATGCGGCAGGTCCCCGGTCCGGCCTTCGACCCCGGCCAGCATCAGGAAGGCCGAGGACGACGGGCCGAGCCGCGCCAGCCCGCGCAGCCTCCGCCGGTCGGGGAGCAGCCGCCCGTACAGGGCCGCGGCGTCGGCGTTGACCACGACCGCGTCGGCGGTCTCCCGCCGGCCCGACGCCAGCACGACGCCCCGGACCGGGCCGCGCCCGGCCAGCACCTCGGCCACCTCGCTGGAGGTGCGGACCTCCACCCCGGCCTCCGCCAGCAGGCGGGCGAGGTCGTCGGCCAGGCCGGGCAGCCCGCCGGGCACGTACCAGCCGCCGTCGCCGTGCTCGATCGCCGGGATGCACCCGAGCGCGGCCGGGGCACGGTACGGGCTCGACCCCGCGTAGGTGGCGTACCGGCCCACGTACTGGCGCAGCCGGGGGTCGCCGAAGAAGCGCCGGGCGAGCCCGTGCAGCGTCCGCCCGGGGGCGACCGCGCGCAGGTCGCCGAGCCGCGCCTCGTCGGGCCTGCGGCCCAGCGGACCGGAGAAGAACGTGCGCCGCGAGGCCGCGAGGCACTCGGCGGCCCAGCCGTGGAAGGCGCGCCACGCCGCGCCCTGCCCCGGCGCGAGCCGGTCGACCTCCGCGGCCATCCGCTCCGGCGCGCGGAACGCGCGCAGGGTGGACCCGTCGGCGAAGCGGTAGCGGCACAGCTCGTCCAGTTCCAGCAGCTCCCGGCCCACGCCGAGGTCCCGGAACACGCCGGGGAGCGTGAGCAGTGAGGGCCCCAGCGAGAAGCGGAAGCCGTCGCGCTCGTGCCCGGCGAGCTTGCCCCCGAGCCGGCCGAGCCGCTCGTGCACCCGCACGTGGTGTCCGTCGCGCGCCAGCAGCAGCGCGGCGACCATCCCGCCGACCCCGCCGCCGACCACGATCACCTCTGCCATCGTCGCCTCCCGGCCAGCAGGGCGAACGCCCCCATCGACGCTCCGCCGGCCGCCGCGACCAGCCGGTCCGGCGGCTCGAACACCGCCGCGAAGGCGAGCGTCTCCATGCCCGCCATCACCGCGTAGAGGACGACCAGCCCGCCGGCCGCGTCCGCCGCCTCCCGGCCCACGGCGGCGTCGATGACGACCATGACCAGCGCCGACACGGCCAGCCAGCCGAGGAAGTTGCTGACCGGCACACCGCGGTAGGGACCCGCGTCCGCCCACGTCCACAGGCCGAGCCGGAGCATCTGCGGATCGAGGAACAGGTCCCAGGCGGTGAGCGCCGCCGCCCCGAGCGCCCAGCGCGCCGCTCCCCCGGCCGGGGCGAGCACGGTGGCGACGGCGTGCGCGGCGAGTCCCATGCCGCCCCAGGCCACCGCCACGACGACCGGTACGCCGCCCGGTTGCGGCCGCAGCAGCGAGGTGTAGGCGTACTCCCCGAACGGGACGCCGGTCCGGACGCCGATCCATTCGGCGGCGTACCCGGCCGCCACGGCGGCGGCGAACGCCGCGGTCGCGCGCCGGATCCCGTGCCGCCCCGCGAGGAAGGCCACGGCGCTTCCCGCCAGCAGGACGACCACCACGCCGGTCAGCCGGAGGGACTCCGGCCGCAGTCCCGACATCACCTGTGCCACCACCATCGCGGCCAGCAGCCCCGCCCCGGCGACGCCCGCCGGTCTCGGCGCGGCGCGTGCCCGTCCCCTGCGCTCGTCTCTCACACACGGGTCTTCGGCGAGGGACGCCCCTTCAGATGCATCCGCTTCGCGCGCGTCCCGCCCGCCCGTCCGGTGCTCCGACGCGGCGGACGGGCCGCCCGGTGCTCAGGGACGGGCGTGCGACGGGGCGGCCGGGTGGCGGTAGACGAAGTCGGTGGGGCACGGGGCCGCGCGGTCCGCCGCCGAGGCCGGGTCGCGGACCAGGTGGTGGTCCGGGGAGAGGGAGCACGCCGGGTCCGTGCGGGCCGCGTCGCCGGTGAGCGCGTGCGCCTGGCACCGGCAGCCGCCGAAGTCGATCTCGCGCCGAGGGCAGCCGCGGCACGGCTCGGCCATCCAGCCCGTCCCGCGGTAGGCGTTGAAGGCGGGGGACGCCGCCCAGATCCAGGCGAGCGGCTTCTCCCGGACGCTGGGGAACGCGAGGTCGGGGATGGCGTAGGCGGCCGGGCAGGGCAGCGCCGTGCCGTCCGGCCCGACGGTGATCGAGCGCGCGCCCCAGCCGCCCATGCACGGCTTCGGCACGCCCTCGTAGTAGTCGGGCATGACCCAGACCAGCTCGGGGCCGCCCGCGCCGCGGGCGGCGACGGTCGCCTTCGCGCGGTCGAGCTGCGCGCGCGTCGGCAGGAGGGCGGCGCGGTTGCGCAGCGCCCAGCCGTAGAACTGGGCGTTGGCGAGCTCGATCCGGTCCGCTCCCCAGCGGGCGCCCACCTCGATGATCTCTTCGAGGTGGTCGAGGTTGTGCCGGTGCAGGACCACGTTGAGCCCGAACGGGACGCCGGCCGCGCGGATCACCCTGGCGGCGCGTTCCTTGGCCGTGTACGACGGGCGCCCGGCGATGAGGTCGGAGCCGGGGCGGCGGGCGTCCTGGAGGGAGAGCTGCACGCTGTTCAGCCCGGCGGCCAGCAGCGCCTCCAGCCTGGGCGCGGTGAGGCCGAGGCCGCTGGTGACGAGCTGGGTGTACACGCCCGAGCGGTGCGCCTCCGCCACGATCTTGGCGAGGTCGCGGCGCAGCAGCGGCTCGCCGCCGGAGACGTGGGCCTGGACGACGCCGAGGTCAGCGGCCTCCCGGAAGACCCGCGCCCACTCCTCGGCGGCGAGCTCGGCGCGCCGGGGGACGAGGTCGAGGGGATTCGAGCAGTAGGGGCAGTGCAGGGGGCAGGCGTGCGTGACCTCGGCGAGCAGCGCCCAGGGCGCCGGGACGTCGTCGCTCATCGCAGCCAGCCCTCCGCGCGGATCCGGTCGAGGAAGGCGGGCACCTCGTCGGCGAGCGGGGCGTCCGGGAACGCCTCGGCCAGCTCGGCGATGATGTCGGCGACGGTGCGGCGGCCGTCGCACAGGCGCAGGACGTGCCCGCCCTGGCCGCTGAGCCGCACCGCGCGCTCGGGCATGAGCAGCAGGTCGGCGTCGCGGATGTGGTCGTAGCGCAGCACGATCGAGCGGTTCAGGACGGGGCGCCAGTCCGCGTCATCGGGCATCGGACGCGCCCGCCGCGTGGTCCACCGCGTCCAGCAGCGACCAGAGCACCTCGCACTTGAACGCGAACGCCGCCAGCGCGCGCTCCTGGTCGCCGCGGGTCTGCGTCCACTCGTGCACCAGGAGCAGCGCCTCCTCCGAGTCACGGCGGCCCTGGCTCACGCGCACCTGGAAGTAGTGGAGGCCCGCGTGCTCGACCCACGGGTAGTGCCGTTCCCACGCCGCGATCCGCGTCTCCATGAGGTTGGGCGCGAACAGCTCGGTGAGCGAGGAGGCGACGGCCTCCAGCGGCGAGGCGTTCGCGCAGAAGTTGACGTAGCCGTCGACGGCCAGCCGCACGCCGGGAAGCACGCCCTCTCCGGACAGCAGCGCGCCCCGGTCCAGCCCGGCGGCCTCGCCGAGCCGCAGCCACCGCTCGATCCCGCCGTCCTCGCCGGAATGGCCGTCGTGGTCGTGGATGCGGCGGATCCAGGAGCGCCGCAGTTCCCTGGAGCCGAGCTTCGCCAGGATCAGCGCGTCCTTGATCGGGATGTGCCGCTGATAGTGGAACCGGTTGAGGATCCAGCAGCGCAGCTCCTCCGGCGACAGCCGGCCCGCGTGCATGCGGAGGTTGAACGGATGCCGGTGGTGGTAGCGCTCCTCTCCCAGCGAGCGGAGCCGGTCCTCCAGCTCGGCGGACGGCCACGGCGGTCCCTGCACGTCCGGGTCGGCGTGGTGGACCGAGATCGTGTTCACAGTTCGATCATCGCTCTCTCCCGGGCGACCTCGACGCCGGCGGCGGCGAGCCGCCGGTGCCCCGGGTCGTCCGGATCGACGAGGGGATTGGTGTTGTTGAGGTGGGTGTAGAGCCGCCGGGCGGCGGGCAGCGCGGCCATCCGCGCGAGCGTGCCGCCCGGCCCCGTGATGGGCAGGTGACCCATCTCGCCGGACGTCTTGCTGGAGATCCCGGTGCGGCGCGGCTCCTCGTCGTCCCAGAACGTTCCGTCGACGAAGACGCAGTCGGCGTCGCGGAGGGCGCGGTCGAGCTCGTCCGGCCAGGCCGCCAGGGCGGGGGCGTAGACGACGGACCCGCCGTCCCGCCGGTCGCGGACGAGCAGCGCCACCACCCACGCGTCCCCGGCGTCGCCGGGCAGGTCGGCCGCGTAGCGGGGCCGCTTGCCCGACACCCGGATCGCCTGGACCTCCAACGGTCCATCGTCGAGCGCCTCAAGGCCCTTCTCCGGAAGCGCCGTCCAGGACATCCCCGAGTAGGGGCCGAGGACCTTGTCCAGGCGGAGGCCGCCGGACAGCGCGGCGCGGACCGTCCCGGTGGCGGCGACCCGCAGGCTCGACGCCTCCCTCAGCCGTGGCAGGCCGAGGGTGTGGTCGAGCTCGGCGTCGGTGAGGATCACACCGGCCACGGGCGTGGCGCGCCCGGACGGGCCAGGGCGCAGTGCGGCGCACTCCTCGATCTGCTCGCCGATGTCGGGTGTGGCGTTGACGACGTACCAGCGTCCCGCGTCCGCCTCCACGGCGAGGGAGGCGTGGCGCCGCCGCCGCGCCGGGTCGGCCCGGGCCGCGGCGCACCCCGGGCACGCGCAGTTCCACTGGGGCACGCCGCCGCCCGCCGCGGTGCCGAGGACCAGCAACCGCATCGCCGGCGGTTCAGATCTCGGCGCCGAAGTAGGCCGTGACCTCGAGTGACGTCTCCACGACCTGGTAGTCGGGGGTCACCCAGCGGGTCACCGGGTCCTCTGCGGGGGCGTTCTCGATGACGGGAGCGTCGGTGGTCATGGGAGCACCTTCCTCTGGACTGCCCGGATCGTATGCCGCGCTCTCTCGGCCGCCCTAGGCATGGCGTGCCAAGAATGTTCACTCAGTGACGACAGCGAAACGCGCTGGTAAGGCCTTCGCGCCGACGCGGCCGGCGCGTCCCGGCACCGCCGTCGCCGGGACGGGCACGGAACCCCCGTGGCCTTCGATAACGTCTGGTGCATGCGGCTTCACGTGGGATGCGCGATGTGGACTCATGCGCCATGGCAGGGGCGCTTTCTACCCCATCCTCTTCCCTCTAAGGAGCGGCTGCGGGCCTACGCGTCCTGGTGCAACGCAGTGGAAGGCAACACGACGTTCTATGCGACGCCTTCGCGCGACTCGGTGGAGTCGTGGGCACGGCAGACCGAACCCGATTTCCGCTTCGTCGTGAAGCTGCCCAAGACCATTACGCACGAGCGCCGCCTCAACGGCGCCGAGGACGACCTTCGCGCGTTCCTTTCCGCGATGGAGCCGCTCGGTTCGCGCACCCACGCCCTCTGGATACAGCTGCCGGGATCGTTCGGCCCGAACGATCTCGGTGGCCTGGCGAGTTTCCTGCGCGGTCTCCCCCGCACGCACCCGATCGCCGTCGAGGTGCGGCATCGCGCCTTCTTCGACGAACCGCGCTCGGCCGGCATGCTCGAGCGGCTCCTCGCCGGAGCGGGCGCAGAATGGGTGCCCTTCGACACGGTCACGCTGTTCCAGAGCCCGCCGACCAGCGACGCCGAGCGGGACGCGTGGACGAAGAAGCCGCGCGTGCCGCGCCGCTCACGGGCCCTGACCGCGAATCCGATCGTGCGGTACCTCGGCCGCGACGACACCGAGCGGACGGTCGAAGGATGGCGGCCCTGGGTCGGGATCGTCGCCGACTGGCTGCGCGAAGGCCGCTCACCGACCGTTTTCCTGCACACCCCCGACAATGCCGAGGCGCTCACGCTCGCCCGCCGTTTCCATGACGAGGTGCGGGCGCGCGTTCCCGGCCTGGAACCGCTTCCCGAGCCGGTCCCGGCCGAACCGCCGACCCTTTTCTGACGGCCGGAGCATCGCTCCGTCCCGCCCGGGGTAGCCGTTCGGCTACCCCGTTTTGGGAGCTGTTGGGAAAAGCACCGCCTCCCTACGGTCGAAGGCATGACATTCCACCTGCGACCGGGAGGGAAAGTGACCCATCCGTTCCTCGAACGCATGCACGGCTTCGGCTCGTCCGACGCGATCGTCTTCGACGGGACGACCTACGGCTACGACGACCTGCTGGCCCTGACCGCGCTGTGGCGCCGCCGGCTCGCCGCCGTGGGCGTCGAACCCGGCGGTGTGGTGGCGCTGGAGGGTCCCTACTCGGCGGACTGCTGCGCCGCGTTCCTGGCCCTGATCGAGCGCGGCGCGATCGTGGTGCCGCTCAGCGACCCGCCGCCCGGCCGGCGCGCCGAGTTCCACGACATCGCGCAGGTGGAGTACGTGATCACGGTGGACGGCGGGCGGCACGGGCCCGCCCGCACCGGCCGCCGGGCGGCGCACGAGCTGTACGGGCGGCTCCCGGCGGGCGGCCTGGTGCTGTTCTCGTCCGGGACGACCGGGCACAGCAAGGCGTCCGTCCTCGACCTCGCCAAGGTGCTCGGGCGCTACGGGGAGCCGGCCCGCCCGCGCCGCACCCTCTCGTTCCTGAACCTGGACCACATCGGGGGCGTCAACACGCTCCTGCACACGCTCAGCCAGGGCGGCACCGTGATCACGGTGCCCGACCGGACGCCGGACGGGGTGCTGGCCGCGATCGCCGCGCACCGCGCCGAGGTCCTGCCGACCACGCCGACGTTCCTGACGATGCTGCTGGTCACGGGCGCCGTCACCCGCCACGACACGTCCGCGCTGCGGCTCGTCACCTACGGGACCGAGCCGATGCCGGCGGCGACGCTGCGGCGGATCACCGAGGCGTTCCCGGGTGTGCGGTTCAAGCAGACCTACGGCCTGTCGGAGCTGGGGATCCTGCCGACCCGCTCGCGCGGCGACGCGACCCCGTGGGTCAAGCTCGGCGACGCCGGCTTCGACCACAAGATCGTGGACGGGGTGCTGTGGATCCGGTCGGACATGGCGATGCTCGGCTACCTCAACGCGCCCGCGCCGTTCGACGCCGACGGCTACTTCGACACCCAGGACATGGTCGAGGTGGACGGCGAGTGGGTCCGCATCCTCGGCCGCCGCTCGGAGATCATCAACGTGGGCGGGGAGAAGGTGTACCCGAGCGAGGTCGAGAGCGTCCTGCTGGAGGTCCCGAACGTCGCCGACGCGATCGCCCGCGGGCGGCCCAGCCCGGTCACCGGCATGGTGGTGGAGGCCACCGTCAAGCTGGTCGAGCCGGAGGACGAGCGGGCCGTCGCCCGCCGCGTCCGCGAGCACTGCGGGCGGCGCCTCGAACCGTACAAGGTGCCGGCCGTGGTCGGGGTCTCCGACGCCGACCAGCACTCCGGGCGGTTCAAGAAGCTGAGGAGCGCGGCGTGAGCGGCACCGCCGTCGTCAGCGGCGGCAGCCGGGGCCTCGGCCGCGTCCTGGTGGAGCGGCTGCTGGCCGACGGGCGGCGCGTCGCGACGTTCAGCAGGACCCGCAACGACTTCGTCGAGCGGACCGAGCGGGCGGCGCCCGGGCGCTTCCTGTGGGCGCCCGCGGACCTCGCCGAGCCGGACACCCTGCGGGCGTTCGTGCGGACCGCCGCCGACCGGCTCGGCCCGATCGACCTGCTGGTCAACAACGCGGGGCTGCTCCAGCACGCCTCGCTGCTGCTGACCACGCCGCCCGGGGAGATCGACCGGCTGGTCGCCGCGAACCTGGTCGCCCCGATCACGCTCGCGCAGGCCTGCGCCCGGCGGATGAGCCGGACGGGCGGCGGCCACATCCTGACCATCTCCTCGGTGAACGCCGTCCGCGGCCACCGGGGGGTGGCGGTGTACACCGCGGCGAAGGCCGGCATGGACGCCTTCGGCCGCAGCCTGGCACGCGAGGTGGGTCCGCTGGGGATCCGGGTGAACTCGGTGGTGCCGGGGTTCTTCGACAGCGAGATGACCGCCGAGGTCACCGAGCGGAACAGGGAGCGCATCCGGCGCCGCACGCCGCTCGGCAGGCTCGCGTCGGCCGAGGAGATCGCCGACGTGGTCCTGCTGCTCGCCTCGCCCTCGGCGTCCTTCATCACCGGCCAGACGACCATCGTCGACGGAGGGATCACATGTTGACCGGAAACGACGTGCGGACCGTGGTGGACCGCGAGATCACCGCCCTGCTGGCGGAGGCCACCGGCGAGAGCGGCCCGGTCGGCCCCGCGGACGGGCTCTACGACCTCGGGCTCGATTCGCTGCTGCTGGCCCGCCTCGTCATCACGCTGGAGGGAGAGCTCGGCGTGGACCCGTTCGCGGAGGGCGCGAGCATCGCCGACGTCCGCACGCCCGATGACCTGACCGCCGCCTACGAGAGGGCACTGACCTCATGAACACGATGACGCTCGCATCCGTCGACGACTATCTGGGGCCCGGCGAGACGCGGTTCTTCTCCCACGGGTACCGGCGCGTCCGCTACGACGTGCGCGACCTCGCCGTCTCTCCCGGCGGCGTGACCGGCACGGCGTCGCTGGCGTATCCGGGCGACTGGTCGAAGAAGGGGTCGGGCGACCTCCGCCCGCACCTCAGCACCGTCGACAGCCTGGTGCTGGCCGTCCAACTGGCCGAGGCGCACCTCGCGCACGCCGGCGGGCTGGACGCCGGCGCACGGCGCGCGGCGCGCCTCCGCCGCGTCGCCCTCCGCGCGGGCACGTCCCCGCAGGAGGACCTGGACGCCGTCCCGCTGAAGGCCGCGTACTGCGGCAGCGCGGGCGGCGTGTCGGTGTTCGAGTGCTCCAGCGGCGTCATGCGCGCCCGCTGCGAGATCGAGCACCACGCCGGGGGCGGCGCGGCCGGCGCCGCCCCGAACGGCGCGGGGCACCCGGCCGCCGGCCGCAGGTCGTTCGACGACCTCCTCGGCCCGGGGATCCGCCGCTTCTACGGCGAGGGCTTCAAGGACCGCGGCCACCGCATCGAGGACGTGCGCGTCGACATGGGCGGCCCGCGAGCGGACGGAACCGTCGTAGTGGAACGCTCCAAGGCGCCGGAGGAGGGCATCGACGGCGCCTACCAGCCGTCCTTCTCGCTGATCGACGCGTTCGTGGTCAACCTTCAGCTCGCCCAGATCCTCATGTACGAGATGGACGGCGTCAGCCGCGCCGACAGCAACACGCTGTGGATGCTCCGGGCCGTCCTGGACGCGGGGCCGGCCCGCCGCCCCTTCGACGGGCCGCTCGCCGCGCGCACCGAGATCACCGGGCGGCACCTGCTGCCGCTGCGCGGAGCGACCTGGCGCAACGCCGACATCGCCGGAACGTGCGGCGGGGTGTCGCTGCGCTGCTCGTTCGCCCACGAACTGCCCGCGGGCGCCGCCCGCGCGGCGCGACGGCAGGAGGGCCGCCGATGAACCTCGGAATCTCCGGTACGTACTCGTCCGGCAAGACCCTGACCACGATGGCGCTGTCGCACTACACCGGGCTGCCGCGGACGCAGGCGCTGACGATGCGCGAGATCCTGCCGGACGCCGTTCCCGGCAAGACGCTCGCGGAGTGCACGGCCGCCGAGTTCGTCCAGCTCGTCGTGCGGCGGCACACCGAGCGCGCCGTCCACGAGCGCATGCTCGACGGGGCGTTCGTGTCCGACGGTTGCTCGCTCCAGGAGTGGTCGTACGGGACGGCGCGCGTCGTCCACGGCATCGACCCGGCGGTGACGGCGGACGGCGGCGAGCGACCGCCGTCGGCGGAGACGGACTTCTTCGCCGAGGTGTTCGTCCAGCTCGGGCACGCGTTCCAGCGGCACGTCCGCGACACCTATGACGCGTTCGTCCACCTGCGCCACGAGCTGCCCATGCGCGCGGACGGGCACCGGCCGATGAACGACCGGTTCCGCACGACCTGCGACGGCATGATCCTGGAGACGCTGAACCGCCTCGGCCCGCCGGTCCACGTGGTGGGCGGCGGCATCGCCGAGCGCCTGTGGACCATCGCGGGGCTCCTGGACCTGCGGCCGGTGATGACCGCCGAGCGGGCGATCGAGCTGGCCGAGGCCGACTACGGGCGCCAGGACCTGCGGTTCGAGCGGGACCGGACGCGGGCGGCGGGGTGAGCGGCGCCCGGCGCGCGGCGTTCTTCGACGTCGACGACACCCTGATCACGGTCAAGAGCATGTTCCGGTTCCTGGAGCACGACCGGCCGCCCGCCGAGTACCGGCGCGTCATGGCGGAGCTGCGCGCCCTGAAGGCGTCCGGGCTCCCCCGGGAGGTGACCGGCCGGGCGTTCTACCGAACCCTCGCCGGGCGCGACGTCGCGGAGGTCGCCGGGTCCGGCGCCGCGTGGTTCGCCGCCGAACTGGACCGCGGCGGCCTGTTCGACCGCGAGGTCCTCGCGCTGCTGCGCGGGCACGCGGGCCGCGGCGACCTGATCGTGCTGGTGTCCGGGTCGTTCCCCGCCTGCCTCGACCCGCTCGCCGCGCACGTCGGGGCGCACGTGGTGCTGTGCTCGCGCCCCGAGGTGCGGCGCGGGCGGTACACCGGCGGGGTCGCCGCACCGATGATCGGCGACCGGAAGGCCGCGGCGGTGCTCGCGGCGGCGGCCCTGCACGGGCTGTCGCTGGACGCCTCGTACGCCTACGGCGACCACCTGTCGGACGTGCCGCTGATGAAGCTGGTCGGGAACCCGGTGATGGTCGGCGACGACCCGGCGCTCGGCGAGCACGCGCTACGGCACGGCTGGCCCCGGCTGGCCAGGACCGCGGCGTGATCCTGGACCCTCCGCGCACACGGAGACCGGCTCACCACACGTGCCCCGCGGACGACCCCGTCCGCGGGGCACACGCCCGCACCGCCGCCCCCGCACATCACCACGCAAACACCCGGGCCAGGCCCCACCACACGAGCAGCGGCACTCCCCAGCCACGACCAGACCAGGGACACGAGCGGCACCGCACAGACACTGACCACACGATCCCTCACCCGGCGCGCAAGCCCTCGACAGACCGCACCACACAGGCACCCCCAGTCGAGCACCGCCCCACAAGCAGCACAACTCGAACACCACCGCGCAAGCACCACCGCACAGGCGCGTCCGGTCGATGGCTCAGGCGGCGCCGCGGAGGTCGGTGACCCTTTCGTCCTGCAGGATCGCCTGGTTCAGGCGGCGCAGTTCCGCGCCGGGCTCCAGGCCCAGCTCGCGGACGAGCGTCTCGCGCGCCGCGCGGTAGGCCAGCAGGGCGTCGGCGCGGCGTCCCGACCGGTAGAGCGCGAGCATCAGCCGGTAGTGGAACCCCTCGTGCAGCGCGTGCTCGGCGACCATCCGCTGCAGCATCCCGATGTACTCCCGGTGCCGTCCGAGTCGCAGCGCGGCGTCCACCATCATCTCGACGCAGTCGAGCCGGGCCTCCTCGGCCCAGGTGACGAACGCGCCGACCTGCGGCCCGTCGCGCTGGTCGAGCAGGAGCGGGCCGCGCCACAGCTCCAGCGCGCCCTCCAGCTCGCGGAGCGCGAGCTCGTCGCGGTGCGCGCGGGCCGCCTCGCGGCCCCGCTCCAGCCGGCGCTGGAACGCCCGCAGGTCGAGCTCCGCGCCGTCCAGCCGCAGCATGTACCCCGGCGCCGCCGTGACGATCGGACTGGTGCCGCCGGGCGATCCGAGGTACTTGCGGAGCTGGGAGATGGCCACGTGGATCCCGGCCGACGCGCGGGCGGGAGGCGACTGTCCCCAGATCTCGGCGATCATCTCGTCGGTCGAGACGATCTCCGTCGCCTTGATCAGCATCAGCGTCAGCGCGACCTGCGACTTGCGCGAGCCGATGAGCGCCAGGGGCCGCTCACGTGCGACGCGCAGCGGACCCAGAACCCCGTACCGAATCAATTCGCTCAGCCCTTCAGAATGTTCGCGAAGATGACGGCGATTCGGTGGCCGAATCGCACATGCGGGGTGCGGGTCTGCCATCGTAGCAGGTGGGAGTGGGTTCATACCGCCCGTTTCCCGACCTGTCCGCTCACCGGAACGACCCTTTATCGATCACCTATCCGACGCTCACCGGAAAAGCAGAAAATTAAACGACGGGAATCGCCGGGCACGGCGCACGGCGAGATCGCCGGTGCGCCGTGGCACCGGCGATCTCGCCGTCCGCGGGGCCGTCCCCGCGGTCAGGTCCGGGAGGGCACCCGCCTGTCCGCCGCCGGCGCGGCCTTCGCGGGCGCCCCACGGCGCCCGATCTCCACCAGCCACACGGCCGTCGCCGCCGCGGGCAGAGCGGCGCCGAGCGCGCTCACCCCCGTCCAGCCGTAGGAGGCGTACAGCACCGTCGAGAGAGCCGTTCCCACCGCGCCCGCGACGAAGTAGACCGTCATGTAGGCGGTGTTGATGCGGCTCCGGGCCTCCGGGCGCAGCGGGTAGATCAGGCTCTGGTTGCTGATGTGGACGCCCTGGCATCCGAGGTCCATGACGGCGACGCCGGCGCCCAGCGCGACGACGTCGTGCGCGCCGAGGCCGAGCAGCGCGTAGGAACCGGCCATCGCGACGAGGAACGCGCCCGTCGCGTACCGGGCCAGGCCGCGGTCGGCGAGCCGTCCCGCCACCTTCGCGACCAGCGCTCCCGCCGCCCCCAGCAGCGCGAACGCGCCGATCTGCGCGTCGTTCCAGTCGTAGGGCGCGCGCGCCAGCAGGAAGCCCGCGCTCGCCCAGAACACGCTGAAGGACGCGAAGCACAGCGCCCCGTACACGATCCGCAACCGCAGCGCGGGCTCCTCGCGCACGATCGACAGGACCGAGCCGAGCAGCGCCGGATACCGCATCCGCGCGGTGGGCGCGAGCTTCGGCAGGCTCACCCACAGCAGGACGCCGACCACCGCCGTCACCACGGCGCCGAGCCCGAACACGGCTCGCCAGCCGAGCGCCGAGGCGACCAGTCCCGCGACCGTCCGGGAGAGCAGGATGCCGAGCAGCAGCCCGCTCATCACGGTGCCGACCACGCGTCCCTGGCGCCCCTCCCCCGCGATGTGCGCGGCGAAGGGGACGATGATCTGCGCCGCCACCGAGGTCAGGCCGACCAGCACCGCGGCGGCGCCGAAGGCGGCGTAGGACGGCGCGAGCGCCATCCCGGCCAGCCCGGCGACTCCGCCGGCGAGCATCACCGCCAGCAGCCGGCGCCGTTCCAGCAGGTCGCCCAGCGGGACGAGCGTGGCCAGCCCGACGGCGTAGCCGACCTGGATCAGCGTCAGGACGATCCCGACGGCGCCCGTCGAGACGCCGAACTGCCGGCCGAGCGTCTCCTCGAGCGGCTGGGCGTAGTAGAGATTGGCGATCACGGCACCGGTGGCGACGGCCATGGTCGCCACCGTGGCACGGTTCGTGCTCATGTCGGCGGCCTCCGTTCCGGTGCGGTTGGCAGGCGAGGGCGGCCTCCCCCGGCCCCGCGGGCTTGGGCTCCGCCGGGCCGGCCGGAGGTCATCCGCCCAGATCGATGCGGGTGTGGCCGAGGTCGCGCATGAGATCGAGCGGGTCGAACAGCGCCGTCCGCTCGATGACGCGGTCCCCGCGGAAGCGGTCGATGCCGACCGCCGTCCACGCGGCGCGGCGCCCGGTCGGCGGCATCCCCAGGTAGGTGCCCCGCTGGGTGCCCGTCAGCGCCACCCTGGTCACCACAACGTCACCGTCGCAGTACTGCTCGCGCACCCGGTCGACCACGTCCGGGAAGGCGGTGCGGAAGGCGCGCACCCAGGCGCGGACCCCGTCCGGGCCCCGGAGGCCGAACTGCGGCCAGATGAAGTCCGGAGCGAAGATCTCGTCGGCGAGGTCCAGCTCACCGAGGGTGATGACGCGCTCGAACAGCTGGGCGATCCGCTGCTTGCGCGCGCGTGCGGTCCGCTGTGCGGTCTGCACGGACACGATCCCACCTCCAACTCAATCGTTGGACTTCCACCGTACGTCCGCCCCGGACGCATCGTCAACGATCCGGTTGGAGTTATGCTCCGAGGGTGGCCTGGAACACCGCCGAGACCCGCCGCCGCCTCAAGGAGGCCGCCACCGAGGAGTTCGCCGCGCACGGACCCCACGGCACGACCATGGACCGCATCGCCCGGCGCGCCGGCGTCAACAAGGAGCGGCTCTACAACTACTTCGGCGACAAGGAGCGGCTCTTCGCGACCGTCCTGTCGGACGAGCTCGCCAAGATCGCCGCGGCCGTCCCGCTCGAGTCGATCCGCGCCGACGACATCGGCGAGTTCGCCGGGCGCACCTTCGACTACCACTCCGCCCACCCGCATCTGGCCCGCCTCCTGCACTGGGAGGGCCTCTCCTTCCAAGGCGAGGTACCGGACGAGGAGGGCCGCACCGCCTACTACCGGCAGAAGGTCGAGGCCTTCGCGGCGGCCCAGCGCGACGGCGTCCTCGACTCCGAGCCCGACGCCGCCTCCCTCGTCTTCCTCACCATCTCGCTCGCCGCGTGGTGGTTCGCCGTCCCGCAGATGGCCCGCATGCTCACCGGCGTCGCGACGGTGGACGAGGACGAGCACGCCCGCCGCCGCGCCGCGGTCGTCCTCGCCGCCCGCCGGCTCGCCCGGCCGGACTCCGCGGACCGGCGTTAGACACCGCGAAGGCCCCCGGTAGCCGCGTCGGCGACCATGGAGTCCGCGCGGAACGCCGAACGGAACCGGGGGGTCCAGATGGCCGACACGATCAACGTCGTCCTGCATCTGCGCGACGGGCTGGAACGCTACGGCCTGGAGCGCATGCTCCAGGGCCTGGACGTCGTGCGCGACCAGCGAAGCGCCGACGACCTGGAGACCGCCGTGGAGGGCGCCGCCCGCGCCGCGCCGACCGTCCTGATCGTCTCCCATCGGGACCTGGACGAGACCGCGCGGCCCGTCCTGCACGACGCGGCGTCCAGGGGCGTCCGCGCCCTGGTGCTCGTCCCGGGCGGCGACGTTCCCCGCGCCGGGCGGCTGGCCGGGCTGGCGTGCGGCGGCTTCCTGAGCACCGGTGACCTGGGCCGCACCGAGCTCCGCCACGCCCTGACGCGCGTCGCCGACGGCGAGGTCCCCATCCCGGCGCCGCTGGCCCGCTCGCTGCTCGGACCGTCCGATCCCGCCCCGCCCCGCATGACGCCCCGCGAGCACGAGGTCCTCCCCCTGCTCGCCCGCGGACTGAGCAACAAGCAGATCGCGCGCCGCCTGTCGATCTCCCAGCACGGAGCGAAACGCCTGGTGGCCAACATCCTGGCCAAACTGGACTCGCCGAACCGCACCGTGGCGGTGACGCGCATGCTGAGCCTCGGCCTCTGCGACCACCCCGGCTGACCCCGAGCCGAACGACCGTGACCGTCATCGCCCGCAGCCGATAGATGTGCGCCCAAGAGAACGAGGACGCCCGAGTACAAGCCCGCAGTCCCACCCCACCCGCATGGTCTGCCGCCCCCGCCCAAGAACATCCACGCGCCCGAGTCGGCCCGCGGCGACCGCAGCGTCCTCAAGAACCTCAAGAAATACCAGCGGCCCTAGACCACCTACACACGCCATGAACGCGAGCCTCCACCACCAGGAGCACGCCCCACCGAGGACAAAAACGCCCACTACGACGAGGAAGCACAACCTCCAACAGACCCGCCCTTACACCCCACACCTGAAACCTTCAACGACCATCCAAGCCCGACGACCGACCCCCGCACCCGCCCAACCTCAAACCACACAGAACCGAAAACCACACCGGCATCCGCGGACTGCACATCCCCGCACCCGGGCAAGCCTGCACCGCCAGGAGCACGACCCACCAGGGACAAGATCACCCGCCACGATGAGGTTGCACAGCCTCCGGCAGACCCGCCCCCACAGCCCACACCTGAAGTCTTCAACGACGGCACGTACCCGATGACTGGCTCTCGCGCTCGCCCAGCCTGAAACCGCACTGAACCGAACACCACACCAGCAGCCGCAGACCGCACGTCCCCACACCAGGGCAGGCCTCCACCGCCAAGAGCACGACCCGCCGAGGACAAGATCACCCGCCACGATGAGGATGCGCAGCCTCCGGCAGACCTCCCCCTCCACAGCCCACACCTAAGATCTTCGACGACGGCAAACGCCCAGTGACCGACTTCCGCACTCGCCCAGCCTGAAACCGCACTGAACCGAACACCACACCGGCATCCGCGGGCCGCACGTCGCCGCACCCGGGCGGGCCTCCTGCAGCCCCGCCGCAGAGGAAGCCCCGGGCCCCGCGCCGGGGTTTGAGTATGCATTGCTCATGCCAGCGGAACCAGAGAAGCGGATCGTCGTGGCATGGAGACATACCTGGCAAGGGCCGAAGCGTCACGGGCCGCCGAAATAGCCGAGACGGACTCGCCGTTCACCATCGAGATCCGTTTCCTGGGCGGCCTGACCACCGCCCAGCAGGACGCGTTCGCCGGGGCGGCCGACCGCTGGACCCGCGTCATCGTCGGCGACCTGCCGGACATCGAGATCGACGGCGACCTCATCGACGACGTGCTGATCCTCGCCCAGGGCCAGGCGATCGACGGCGTCGGTCACGTCCTCGGGCAGGCCGGTCCCACCCACGCGCGCCGCGCGGCGGACGGCACCTGGCAGCAGCCGTGCAAGGGCCACATGGCCTTCGACACCGCCGACCTCGACCAGATGGAGGCCGAGGGGACCCTGCTCGACGTGATCACCCACGAGATGGGCCACGTCCTCGGCATCGGCAGCATGTGGGGCCTGTTCGGCCTGGTCAGCCCGCCGCCCGACGACCCGGACGCGCTCACCAACCCGGTCTTCGAGGGCCTCGCCGCGATGACCGAGTACGGCGCGCTGCTCGGTGGCGACCCCCTCCCGGTGCCGGTGGAGAACCAGGGCGGCGGCGGCACGGCCCGGGTCCACTGGCGCGAGAGCGTGTTCGCCAACGAGCTCATGACCGGTTTCGTCGGCTCCGCCGGAAACCCGCTGAGCCGGCTGACCGTCGCGAGCCTCCAGGATCTCGGCTACGAGGTCGACCTCGAGGCCGCAGACCTCTACTCGCTGCCGAACCTGCTGACGCTGGCCCAGTCCGGCGCCCTGGTCGCGCACACCGCACCGGTGAACCAGGGGTACATGATCCCGACCGTCCCGATCCCGGTCTCCGCGAAGTAGAACCCGCAGCGTCCGCGCACCGGCCGAGGCCCGTGGGGAGGCAAGGCCCGGTGCGCGGACGTCAACAAAACCACCCCCTTCGCCCTTCGCCCTTCGCCCTTCGCCCTTCGCCCTTCGCCCTTCGCCCTTCGCCCTTCGCCCTTCGCCCTTCGCCCTTCGCCCTTCGCCCTTCGCCCTTCGCCCTTCGCCCTTCGCCCTTCGCCCAGGAGCACACCACAGCGGTCGCCTCACCGGTGAGCCCTCCCGCTGACAACACGGCCGGAACCTCACGCCCGGCGGCTTGGCACACCGACAACGTCGAGCAGCACGGGCAACGGTTCCGCCCGGCGACACACGCGGCGCGCTTCGAATGACCTGCCTCCAGTGGCGAGGGGCGCGAATATCCAAGGAGGACGTCAAGCGAGCGCCGCGGCTCGCGACACCCCCACATCGGCTATTCGCCGGGGCCAGTACTGCAGGGATTGACAGCACTACAGCTGCCATCACCGCGGCGCGGCCCCAAGCCCGAAGGCAGCCACCAGCCCCAGCGACATGACGTCGCCACCGGTGTGGATAGCTGGAGAGGATCTCGACTTTCGGCGGCTCGGCCCGGACGCTCGCCATCGCGAGCTGGGGCCACAGGTCCGCCTCCTCACACCCGACCAGCGCGGCGACCCCCGTCCGATGACGCGGATGCGGCACGCGTCCCGCGATCCATCCTGAACGGTCTTGGGATCCACGCCTAACCGACCCGCAACGCCCACCTCGGTCAGACGCGTATCGGCAAAGGGCACGCCGCAACCTGTCGTTCACCAGACCTCCCGTGGCGCAAGTGAGAACGACGCGTCAACGACGCCAGTAAGGCTGGTGAGCGTCTAGGGAACGCCTCCCTCCCTCATCTCTCGTCAACCACTCACGCCTCGCCGCCGCAGGCTTGCGGCTCACAGATCAGCTACCCCCTCCCCGCAACCGCTGTCACCCTGGGCGGATAGCATCCGGATCATGGGCTCTCGCCTCTATCACCTGGTCATCAGCTGCATCGATCCGTCATCGCTCGCGCAGTTCTGGTCGGCGGTTCTGGACCAGCCGATCCTGTACCGCTCCGAGGACGGCGACGAAGTGATAGTCGGAGCGGACGAGCACAGCTATCCGGGCCTGTGCTTCATTCGTGACCCGGGGCGTAAGACGGTCAAGAACCGTCTGCACATCGACCTCGATCCCGACGACCAGGCCGCCGAGGTGGAGCGCGTCCTCGCCCTGGGAGCTCGCCACGCCGACGTCGGGCAGTCGCCCGACGTCTCCTGGGTGGTGCTCGCCGACCCTGAGGGGAACGAGTTCTGTGTACTCCGCCCACACCGTTCTCTCGTCGACTGACCGCTCATCGGTCCCTAAGATCTCCGGTCCACATCAACCGAGGAAGGCCAACGCCCATGAGTGACCTGGACACGACAGACCGGCTCCGCGGCCTCTGCCTGTCCCTGCCGGAGGCCACGGAGAAGCCCTTCGGCGGCCACACGGCCCCCTCGTTCAGGGTTCGCGACAAGCTGTTCCTGATGACGAGCGAGGACGGCCTCTCGATGATGTTCAAGGCCGGACCCGGTGTTCAGGACGCCCTCGTCTCCGAGAGCCCGGAACGCTTCTTCGTTCCGAAGTACGTCGGCAGCAAGGGCTGGGTGGGCGCCCGCCTGGACGTCGACCAGGACTGGGACGAGCTCACCGAGCTCATCGAAGACAGCTATCGCCTCATCGCCCCCAAGCGTCTCGTGGCCCAACTGGACCAGCAGCAGCCTTGAACCCCGACACGTTGACCTCGATGGCGCGCATGTCCTCCGGCCGCCGCAGGAGATCCGCACCGCCGCTGTACGTATTGGCTTTCCAACTTCGGCTCTCTGAACTCACGGCCACCGGGCGATCGCAAGACCGGTGAACCCGTTGTATGAGAACCCTGCCCCGGGGATGAGCCCTCCCTTCCGGCTGAGAATCTCGCGATTTTCCCTAGTCGCCACTGACGGCCGTATCAAAAGCGACCATCAGTCCGCGCCCTAACTCCTTCCTCACTCCCTGCCCTCCTTCATCCCCAGGCCTTCTTCCACCCCGCCCTTCTTCCTTCCTGCCCTCCTTCCTCCCGGGGCCTTCTTCCACCCAGCCCTTTCTCCTCCCTGCCCTCCTTCCTCCTGCCGGTCTTCCTCCTCCCGGCCCTCCTTCCGCCCGGCCCTTCCTCTACCCTGCCTTCCTTCCTCCCCGGGGCCTTCCTCCTGCCGGTCTTCCTCCTTTTGGTCTTCCTCCTTCCCTGCCCTCCTTCCTCCCGGCGCTCCTTCCACCCGGCCCCTTCCTCCTCACATCCGGCCCTTCCTCCTCACTTCCGGATAGCGCCCCTGGTCCCTCAACGAACCTTCCGGCTCTGCTCTCCGTGACGGCTGGCGTGAATAGCGGAGCCGGCACGGCTCTGGCACTGGCCATCAGCGAGGGCGGCGGGAGAGGGTTCTCAGCCGCCTGCTGATCCTGTTCACAGTCGCCTCCGGCGGGTTCCAACCGCGTTGGAACATGGCGGTGAGCAAGGCCTCCAGGTAGGGCGCGGGCCTTGACAGGAATTCCTTGGTGACGGGGATGATCTCCCACCCCATCTCCGTGGTGAGCCACCGGCGGCGCCGTTGGTCGTGGGCGCGAGCCTCCCGACCGGAGTGGTGACGTTCACCGTCATACTCGACCCCGACGCGGAAGTCGGGATAGCCGAGGTCCACGTAGAACCACCGGCCGCCCGGCCCTGGGACCGGCACCTGGGTGCGCGGGCTCGGGAAACCCGCGTCCACAATGGTCGCCCGAGTCCAACTCTCGCCAGGTGAGGCGGCCCCCGGATCGCCGAGGCGGACGATTTCGCGCAGTCGCTTGTTACCGCGATAGCCGGAGAGGACCCGTGCCATCTCTCTGAGTTCGTCGCGTTCAACGCCGCGGCGGAGAAACTGGTCCAGTGCGGCGACCGCTTCGATGCGCGGCAGCCAGCGCGCACAGTCCAGCGCGGTTCTGGGCAGGGATGTGACACGGATTTTCTCCACTTCCAGTGCGTGCTCCTGAGGGACTTCCACGTTCTCGGGAGCGAGCGAGGGTGGATCGAGGTCGGTTTCAAATCCGAGTGGCCTGATGAATTCGGCCGCGCAGTCAGCCTGATTCACTCCCGGCGGTAAGACGTCGAGGCCCCAGATCCACGCAGCGGTCCGGCGCGCGACCACGGCCTCCTCGGGCACCAAATGGCTGAGCGCTTTCGCGCGCTCAACAAGTGGAGATCCGCTCTGCGACACATGGGGGATGCCACGGCCGGCGGCACAGACCGGCTCGCCGGAAGATCGATTCGAGATGATGTCGAGTTCAGTCACGACAACTGATGATGGTCGCTCGGCGAAACACCCGGTAGAGGGTCTCGAAAATGTGGATAACTCACGATCGACGCAGGTCAGAGGCCCACAGGTGATCAAATTGAGCACCTCGGGACTGCTCTGGCCCGCCTCGGCGCGCTCGTGATCATCGATGGGGCCAGCCGGGGGCGGACCGGCCCGCCCGTTCGAGGGCCTCGACGCGGCCGACGGCGGCGGAGCCACCGGTCGGCTTCCGCGGACGTGACCCGCGTTGAATGTCCGCGCCTCAAGATCACGCTAGGGTGCGGACATGGCCGACTTGTACGAGGTATTGGTGACAGCTGACCTTCCCGATGATCTATCGGACGAGGAGTTGGCGGAGCTACGGTGGCATCTCGGACTCGGGCCGGAGCCGTCGACCCTGACGATCGTGACCGACTACGCGGAGGTCGTCCTTGGCGAGAACGGCGAACCCGTGGCCGACGGGCACGGCAACTGGGTCCTTGAGAATCGTCCCTTTCCGGCTCTGGCCGGCAGAGGTCCCGCCCACCGGATCGGTGGCGCCCTCGTCTCGGAGCTCACGCGCCGTGAAGGCAACCACAGCGGGTGGGCTCTGACGAGCCGCCAGGAGATCCACGCGGACGACTTCCGGCATCCGGTGACGCTTCTCGATTGGCTGAGCGACCGAAGCCACCGCTTTCTCTGCCACAAGCGCTTCTATGAAGATTTCGAGCTGGTTTCGGTTCGGATTCAGGACGGGGACCTCATCCCGCATACGTGAGGAGCAGAGAGCACTCATTGAGCATGCGTGCGCGGCACCGTCGTTTCCGTTCGGCATACGTGGCCCCCTCGGCGCGGTGCCATGCGGCGCGGTCATGCTGAAAAAGGGCAGGCACCTTGCATGCCGGTGACGAGCCCCGCCTCTATCGCGCTCGTCACGTGACTCTTCGCCAGTGACTCGCCCGCCCCTCGCGCTTCCCGTGCACGGGCGATGACCTCCCCAGAGGGCACCCGAGCCCAGGGCCGGGCACGGAAATGTAGTCCCTCGCTCGGGACCGGCTGAAAGAGAGCGTCGAAGTTCTAGCGAAGCGCTGCCAGCATGAGCACGCGTCGTTGCGCGTACTCACGTGTGGCCCTCCGGAAATGCCTTGCCAAGACCCTCATCTTCCTGGACCGGGCGGTTGCAGGCGGCTGCCGACTGTGCGGCGCGAGGCTCCAGGCGGTCCCGCGTGCGCGGAAGCCTTTCGCTCGGACGCAGTCGTCCGCCCGGGATCACGTCCAGGAATTGCTGGCAGCTGCGGGCAGCGAGGTCACCGCGCCCTGCAGACTCACACGAAAGCCCATCTTGGCCTAACCGGTCATACAAGAGAGACTGGAGCCCACAAGAGGCCAATGAGAGTCCGAAAGCCCGTCGATGGTGCAGGCATTGTCACTGGGCCGATTGAGAACGCGGCGCACCGACGGCTTCAGAGGCCCATATGCCGATGCGATTGATCAAGCCCGGAGTGGCGGCGATCTCGGCGTGACCGAACCCCGGCTCGATCCACAGCTCGCGCGGGTCTCGCGCCGCCTCGTACAACTGCCGGCCGTGCTCAAGAGGGAAGAACGAGTCCGCATCGCCGTGCACGATCAGGAGAGGCGCGGGTGCTATGCGTCCGGCGACCTCGTGAGGCTCTTCCGGTACCGGATCCCAGCCCCCTGACGCGATCCGTGTGCCTCGCGCGAGCCGAACCGCCATACGGCCTGCGGGACGTTCGATCGCCCAGTGGACCCGCCGCATCGGAACCGTCCCCCGGTAGTACCAGCGTGCAGGAGCGCTCACGGAGACCACGGCATCGATCCCACCGTGCAGGGCCGCGTGACGAACTGCGACCGCTCCGCCCATGGAGAAGCCCACTGCGACGATTCGCGTGTACCCCCTCCGGCGCGCCGCGGACACCGCGGCGTCAAGGTCGAGCACCTCACGGTCACCGACGGTCGAATGCCCGCTGGAACGTCCATGACCACGAAAGTCCAACCCGACGACGCCTCCGTGCCGGTTGAGCACACCCGCGATCCTCCGGAGGGCGGGCTGCCGCCACGAGCACGTGAACCCGTGGGCCAGGACGAAGCAGAGCCCGCCGTCGCCTCGCAGGTGCCCCGCATCGAGCCGCACGTCATCGACGCTGTACAGCGTGAGGGATTCCAGCCGGTCCACAGCTCTCATCATGAGCCATCACAGGTGAGAGTCACGCGTCTCGATGGTGATCATCGTTCGAGACGGGTACAAGATTTTTCACCCCCCGCCCGTCGGAAAACCGGCCCGCCGAGCGATGGAGGGGTATGAACCACCCGGGACATCTCGAGCCGGACCCGGGGCCGGCGCTCCTCGACCTTTACGACACGGCGCTGCCCGAGGTCTACGGCTACCTGCTGTCCCGTTGCGGCCGGCGTGCCCTGGCCGAGGACCTCACCGCCGAGACCTTCCTGGCGGCGGTGGAGGCGTTGCGCAAGGAGCCCCCGCCGGACCTGTCCACCGCCTGGCTGGTCGGCGTCGCTCGGCACAAACTGGCCGATCACTGGCGTCGGCTGGCACGGGAGGAGCGCGGGCTGCAGGTCCTCGACGGTGGGCTCGACGAAGCGGAAGACCCCTGGGACGCGCAGGTGGACGCGCTTCACGCCCGCGAAGTGCTGGCCACGCTGGGCCCGCACCACAGGGCCGTCCTGACGCTGCGGTATCTCGACGGCCTGCCCGTCCCCCGGGTCGCCGAGCACCTGGGCCGGACGCCCGGCGCGACCGAAGCACTGCTGACACGCGCCAAAGCCGCGTTCCGGCAGGCCTACACCGACACGACTCCACCAGGGGGCCCGGCCCCCGGGCGACATGACAGAGAGGGGGGCCACGATGACTGATCCACTGGAGGCTCTTCACGCACCGGTGGTGCCGGTCGACCCGGACCCCGTCTTCGCGGCACGGTTGCGCGACCGCCTGCGGCGCGCCCTGCTCCACCACACGGGAGACACCATGACCATCGCGCACGAAGCATCCCCGCGGGTACGCACGCTGACCCCGTACCTGTGCGTCGACGACGGGACGCGCGCCCTGCGCTGGTACGCCGACGCCTTCGGTGCCCGAGTTCTCGGCGAGCCGACCCTGATGGAGGACGGCCGCGTCGGCCATGCCGAACTCGCCATCGGCGACTCGGTCTTCATGCTGGCCGACGAATGGCCAGAGCTGGGCCTTCTCGGCCCCAAGGCGCGCGGCGGCCCGAGCCAGTCGCTCTACCTCGCCGTCCCCGACGTCGACGTGGTCTTCGCTCGCGCCGTCGAGGCCGGCGCCGAACCGGCCCGTCCCGTCGCCGACTACCCGCACGGCCGTAACGGCGTCGTCAACGACCCCTTCGGCCACCGCTGGATGATCACGACCCCGCCTGAGCCCCCGCGCCCTCGCCTTCGCCAGGGCGACATCGGCTACGCCTCGGTCTGGGTGCCGGACGTCGAGAGGGCCGCCGCCTTTTACGGATCGGTTCTCGGCTGGCGCTCCGTCCCGGCGGGCGGCGCGGCCGGACGCCAGGTCGAAGGCCTGCCACAGCAGCACATCGGGCTCCAAGGCGGCCGGGCCGAGCGAACGACCTTCCTCTCCTTCCCGGTCAAGGACATCCAGGAGACGGTTCGCCGCATCCGAGAGGCCGGAGGCGACGCCGAAGAACCCACCCACGAGCCGTACGGGCAGTCCGCGATGTGCGCCGACGACCAGGGCATGCCGTTCTCCATCTACCAACCCCCGGAGAGCACGAGCCCGGTCGAGGCCAGGCTCTCGGAGATCATCGAAACGGCCACCGGCCACGGCGAGATCTCCTACTTCACGCTGGGCTTCCCCGACGCGTCCCGCGCCCGTTCCTTCTACGGCGCCGTGCTCGGCTGGGAGTTCACCCCCGGCCACAGTCCCGATGGCTGGGACGTCCGTCTCGGAGGCGCCGCCGTGCACCCCATGACGGGGTTGTACGGCGGCGCTGAGCGGCCGGTCGTCGTCCCGATGTACTCCGTCAACGACATCGACGCCGCCGTCACCCGGGTCCGCGACGCCGGTGGCACCTCCACCGACCCCACACGGCAGCCCTACGGCCTGACGGCCGAATGCGCCGACGACCAGGGCAGCCGCTTCTACCTGGGGCAACACTGATACCACCGCGACCAGAAAGGGACGGCACTCCGGAACCCCAGATCACACGTCCCACATCACGCTCAAGTGTGATGCCCAACTCGAATAGGAAACCCCCAACCCAGCACAGAGAGGTGTGTGAGAGAAGGAGACAGGCCATCCTCCCGGTGGAGGGCTCGTCAGTGCGGCGAACCTCTGTCCCCGAGGTGGCCGGTGGAGGCACCCCCGCAAAACTGAGGAAAGCGCAGGGGAAACGATGATCTCTGCGGTGCCGGGAGGTGACCACGCGGCGGCGCTGCCGGAACGGAGCGCGGACACGTCTCCGGTGGAGGCGGAGGCGCACCGTAGAGCAGCCGCGCGGCACGGCATGCGGCCGAGAACGATCGTTGCCTTGCGGGTAGGACGGGTGACGGTTCGGTAGTGGGAGATCTTTAGAGGAGGAGCGGCAGCGTGAACAGGGAAGATCTGGCGTCGACCCGCCGGTCGTTGCACGGCGTGGCGGAATGGGTTCTGGCCGGGCCCCAGTACCGGGAAAGCGGCTCGATCGAACTGGGGGTCGTCGCGGGCGGCTTCGGGACGGTGCGGTCACCGGACCTGCGCGTGGTCGGGACGGAACTCGTGGCCGGAGACAGGGAAATCCCGCTGAACGGGGCGACATGCCGGGAACTCGCCGCGGCGGCGGGAGTCGAGGCGGGCGGTGTACAGGATCTGTACAACGACGGCAGCGGAGTCGGGCCGGATGACGTCCTGAGCGTGGACGTGCCGACGGCGGCACGCATCGCGGACGGGTTCGGCCGCGCCCAAGAGGCCCTCGTGCGGTTCGCGCCGGACGTCGCCCCGGTGCTGTGGCCCGAGCATTTCGACCTGGCCATCACCGTGGACGAGATCAACTACGGTGTGTCACCCGGTGACACCTATCTCGGCGAACCGTACGCCTACGCAGGGCCCTGGGAAGCACGGGAAGGACAGTTCTGGAATGCGCCATTCGGAGCGGCGCGGCCAGTGCGGCTGCTCGCCGGAGACGCGTTGTACGCCTTCTTCGAGAAAGCGAAGGAGCGCGCCTCCATCGACCCCCCGCGCCAGTCGGAGTGACCAAAGAGCCCCCCGGCGCCTAGGCTCTTGCCATATGCGCGCGGCGCTGCGCGAACGAGGACTTACGGCGGCGATAGGCGCGTCGCAGCGGGGAGGGGACTGACGGGGGCGTTCATGTAAACGGGTTCATGCGGGCGGGCACCAGGCGTACTGGAAGCCGCAGTTTGGGGGAACGGTGACGGCACACGGGGCCTTTTTCAGTATCCGTTGCACTGAAGCTTTTTCATCCTTGGTGGATGCCTTCTGATCACAGCGTGATCGCAGGTTGCCAGTTCGGCTCATGACGTAGCGAAGCTCCTGGTAGACGGGTTG